>CAJQNK010000073.1 GCA_905479655.1 uncultured bacterium
GCCTTCCAGCTCGACGCGCTGTCGGCCGTGATGGTGTTCGTGGTGACGTTCGTGGGCTTCCTGATCCACGTCTACTCGGTGGGCTACATGGCCCACGAGGAGGGCTACCAGCGGTACTTCGCCTACCTCAACCTGTTCATGGGCGCGATGCTGCTGCTGGTGCTGGGCGACAACTTCCTGGTGATGTTCGTCGGCTGGGAGGGGGTCGGGCTGTGCTCGTACCTCCTGATCGGCTACTACTACGACCAGGAGTTCGCCGCCAACGCGGGCCGCAAGGCGTTCATCGTCAACCGGATCGGGGACTTCGCCTTCCTGCTGGGCCTGTTCGCCCTGGTGGCGCACTTCGGGACGCTGGACTACGAGACGATCTTCTCGGCGGTGGCGGCGGACCCGCACCGGTTCCAGGAGCCGGCGATCGCGGGGATGAGCGTGGTGGGCTTCGTGGCGCTGATGCTGTTCGTGGGTGCCATGGGCAAGAGTGCGCAGATCCCGCTCTACGTCTGGCTGCCAGACGCGATGGCGGGCCCGACGCCGGTGTCGGCGCTGATCCACGCGGCGACCATGGTGGCGGCGGGCGTCTACATGGTGGTGCGCTCGAACGTGATCTACCAGCTGGCGCCGGGTGTCTCGGGCTTCGTGGCGCTGGTGGGGGCCGTAACGGCGATCTTCGCGGCGACGATCGGCCTGGCGCAGACGGACATCAAGAAGGTGCTGGCGTACTCGACGGTGTCGCAGCTCGGGTACATGTTCCTGGCGGCCGGCGTCGGGGCGTACACGACGGCGATCTTCCACCTGGGCACGCACGCTTTCTTCAAGGCCCTGCTCTTCCTGGGCTCGGGCTCGGTGATCCACGCCATGGGCGGCGAGCAGGACATGCGCAAGATGGGGGGCCTCGCTCGGGCCCTGCCGTGGACCTGGTGGACGTTCCTGGTGGGGACGCTGGCGATCTCCGGGGTGCCGGGCCTGTCGGGGTTCTTCTCGAAGGACCAGATCCTGGCGGCGGCGTTCGAGGCGCGTCCGATCCTGTGGGCGGTGGGTCTGGTGACGGCGGGCCTGACGGCGTTCTACATGTTCCGGGCCCTGCTGCTGACGTTCACGGGGAGCTTCCGGGGGACGGACGAGCAGCGCGAGCACCTGCACGAGTCGCCGCCGGTGATGACGGTGCCGCTGGCGATCCTGGCGGTGGGGGCGGCGCTGGCGGGCTGGATCGGCATCCCGCGTCTGGGGCACTTCGACTACAACCTGTTCGACCGCTTCCTGTCGCCGGTGGTGGCCCGGGTGGGCGGCCACGGAGCCGCCGGGGAGGAGCACCACCTGAGCCTGGCGCTGGAGCTCGGGCTCATGGTGCTGTCGGTGGCGGTGGCCGGCCTGGGGATCTTCCTCGCCTGGAGGATCTACGGCGCCGAAAGAGGGCTGGCCGGCGGGGAGGCCTGGGCCCGACGCTACCCCGCCCTCCATCGGCTCCTGGTCAACAAGTACTGGGTCGACGAGGCCTACGACGCCACGGTCGTACGCGGCGTGAAGGCCACGTCCCGCGGCCTGTACGCGTTCGACGCCAAGGTGGTGGACGGCGTCGGCGTCAACGGCACGCGCCACGTCGTCGTGGCTCTGGCCGCGCTCTCCAATCTTTTCGACAAGTACGTGGTGGACGGTCTGGTGAACCTGACCGGGACGGTCCTCCAGGGCGGCTCGCGTCTCGTCCGGCGCCTGCAGAGCGGCATCGTGTCGCAGTACGCCCTCGTGCTGGCCGTCGGGATGTTCGTCCTGGTCGGCTTCTTCGTTCTGTTCCGCTGGAGCTGAGGCCGACCGAACCGGCCATCGAGGCGACGATATGTTCGACTGGGCACACACGATCCCCATCCTCTCCATCGTCTGCTACCTGCCGCTGGTCGGCGCGGTGGCGATCCTCGCTTTCCTGCGGGGTTCGTCGGCGTCGACCGTCCGGCGCTTCGCCACTGGCGTCGCGGGCCTGGACTTCCTGGTCTCGCTGCCCCTGTGGTGGGCCTTCCAGCGCGACGGCGAGCTCTTCCAGTTCCGGGAGAGCGCCGGCTGGATCGAGGCGATCGGCGCGCGCTATGAGTTCGGCGTGGACGGCATCGCCCTCCTCCTCGTGCTCCTGACCACCTTCCTCGGTTTCCTGGCATTCCTCTCGTCGTGGAGCGCGATCCAGGAGCGGGAGCGTGAGTACTACATCTTTCTCCTCCTGTTGCAGACCGGCATGCTGGGCGTCTTCATGTCGCTCGACTTCTTCCTCTTCTACGTCTTCTGGGAGGTCATGCTGGTGCCGATGTACTTCCTCATCGGCATCTGGGGCGGTCCGCGCAAGCTCTACGCGGCGATCAAGTTCTTCCTCTACACGCTGGTCGGTTCTGTCCTGATGCTCCTCGGCATCCTGGCGCTGTACTTCTTCAACGGCGATGGCCTGTTGGCCTGGCCCGGGCTGGGCGGCGACGCCACCTTCTCGGTGCTGAGATTCCACGAGATCGCCTCCCAGATCCCGCCCGACCTCCAGTTCTGGATCTTCCTCGCCTTCTTCGTGGGCTTCGCGATCAAGGTGCCGATGATCCCGTTCCACACCTGGCTGCCCGACGCCCACGTCGAAGCGCCGACCGCCGGCTCGGTGATCCTGGCCGGCGTCCTCCTGAAGATGGGCACCTACGGCTTCGTGCGCTTCTCGCTGCCCATCCTGCCGGAGGCCACGCGGGAGCTGCTGCCGTGGATGATCGGGTTGTCGATCGGCGGCATCCTGTACGGGGCCCTCGTGGCGATGGCGCAGAAGGACGTCAAGAAGCTCGTCGCGTATTCGTCGGTCAGCCATCTGGGCTTCGTCATGCTGGGCATCTTCGCCCTGAACCCCGCGGGGCTCAACGGCGGCATCCTGCAGATGATCAACCACGGCCTCTCCACAGGCGCCCTCTTCCTCCTGGTCGGGATCCTCTACGAGCGACGCCACACCCGGCTGATCTCCGAGTTCGGGGGTCTCTCCAAGGTGATGCCGGCGTACGCGACGGTCTTCCTGATCATCACCATGGCGTCCATCGGCCTGCCGACCCTGAACGGCTTCATCGGCGAGTTCACCATTCTCGTGGGGGTGTTCGAGCGGTCGTGGGTGTGGGCCGCCCTCGCGGCTTTCGGCATCGTCCTGGGGGCCGCGTACATGTTGTGGATGTACCAGCGGGTGTTCTTCGGACCCGTGCGGCACGAGGAGAACCAGGGGCTCCGGGACCTCAACGGCCGCGAGCTCGCGTGTGTCCTCCCCCTGGTGGTCCTGTGCTTCTGGATCGGCCTCTACCCCAAGCCCTTCTTCGAGATCCTCGAGCAGCCGGTCGAGTACATCGTCCAGCGGGTCGACCCCGGGTACGCGGAGGCGCTCGCCGCCGCGCGCCCCGGAGAGCTTCCCGCCGTGGTCGCGGGAAGCGGGGAGTAGGCGGATGCCGGCCTTCGACCTCCGCGAGTTCCTGCTGCTGGCGCCGGAGATCCTCCTGGCGATCGGCGGTCTCGCGTTGCTCCTGGCCGGGTCCGTCGGCCGCGGGGTCCCCGGCCGGGTCGCGGCGAGCCTGTCGCTGTTCTTCCTGGTGGCGACGGCCCTCCTGGTGTTGACCGTCGAGGAGGTCGGGCCGGAGCCGCGCCTCATCCTGGGCTCGAGCTTCGTGCTCGACGGTTTCGCCCGCTTCTTCAAGCTGGTCATCCTCGCGGGTACCGCGCTCACGGTCCTGATCTCCGTCCGATTCGTCGACGACGGGGCCTACCGGGCAGGCGAGTACCACGCCCTGCTGCTGCTCGCGACCACCGGCATGATGTTCATGGTCGGTGGCTTCAACCTGGTCTCCATCTGGATCGCCCTCGAGCTGATGGCCCTGTCGAGCTACATCTTGGCGGGGTACTTCAAGCGCGAGACCCGCTCCAACGAGGCGGCGCTCAAGTACTTCGTGCTCGGGGCCCTGTCGAGCGCGATCCTGCTCTACGGCGCCTCGCTGCTCTACGGGGCCACCGGCGAGCTGCGGCTCGACCTGCTGGCGGCGGCCCTACCCGAAGCCATGGTGACGGGTCGACTCCTCGTGCCGACCGGCTGGTTGATGCTCTCCGTCGGCCTGCTCTTCAAGGTGGCGGCGGTGCCCTTCCACGTCTGGACTCCGGACGTCTACGTCGGGGCTCCGACGCCGGTCACCGCCTACCTCGCCGCGGCCTCGAAGACGGCCTCGTTCGCGATCCTGGTCCGGATCTTCGTACAGGGGCTGCCGACGCTGTTGCCGGACTGGCAGATCGTCATCGCCGCGGTCGCCTCCGTCACGATGATCTGGGGCAACCTGGCCGCGCTGACGCAGACGAACGTCAAGCGCATGTTGGCCTACAGCTCCATCGCCCATGCGGGCTACGTCCTCCTCGGGCTCCTCGCGGCCTCGGTGATCGGCCTGTGGTCGGTCGCCTTCTACCTCCTGGCCTACACCTTCATCACCCTCGGGGCGTTCGCCATGGTCGTGGTCCTCGAGAGACGGGAGTACGCGGGCGAGGAGGTCTCCGACTATGCCGGGCTGGCACGTCGGGCGCCCTGGCTGGCAGCCGCCATGCTCGTCTTTCTGCTCGCGCTGACGGGAATCCCGCCCACCGGAGGCTTCGTGGGCAAGGTCTACCTGTTCGCCGCGGCGGTGGAGGCAGGGTGGACGTGGGTGGCGGTGATCGGCGTCCTCACGAGCGCCATCTCGCTCTACTACTACTTCTCCATCGCGGTCCAGATGTACCTCAAGGAGTCGACGAGGGACACCCCGGAGCCCCTGGGCTCGCCCGCGTTGACCGCCGCCATCGCCACCTGCGTGGTCGCGACCCTCGTGCTGGGTCTCTTCCCGGGTCCCTTCATCGAGTTCGCTCAGGCCGCCGGTCTGCCGCTACCCTGAGGTCTCCGCCCACGGCCCGAGGGCCGTGGGGCCGGCCGCCGGGTAGACTGTTGGCATCCAACGTGCGTATTGTTGGGTGAAAGGCCCGTCGGGCCTTCGAGGCCCCGGGAAGACGACCATGAGACAGAGGACACCGAGCGAGGACTCGCGGGAGCGCTGGGATTTCGAGTCCCAGGCGATGCCCTTCGTGGACTCGCTGTACAACACCGCGTACCGGATGACGCGCAACGTCCAGGACGCCGAGGACCTGGTGCAGGAGGCCTACCTGAAGGCCTACAAGTACTACGAAAAGTTCGAGGAGGGGACGAACTTCAAGGCCTGGCTCTTCAAGATCATGAAGAACACCTTCATCAACAACTACCGCAAGCGCCAGCAGGCCCCCCCCCAGAGCGACTTCTCCGAGATCGAGGACGCCTTCGAGAGCCAGGTCAGCGAAGAGGTGACCCGGCAGATCAAGAGCCCTGAGGAGGAGCTCCTCGAGAACGTGTTGGACGAGGACGTCCAGCGCGCCCTGGACACGCTGCCCGACGACTACCGCATGGCCGTCATCCTGGCCGACCTGGAGAGCTTCTCGTACAAGGAGATCGCTGAGATCCTCGAGGTTCCCGTCGGCACCGTCATGAGCCGCCTCTATCGCGGGCGGAAGATGCTCGAGCAGGCCATGCTGGGCTACGCACGCGAGCACGGCTACATCCGCTCGGGTGACGAGCCGGCGAAGATGCGGAGCCGAAAGGCCGGCAGCGACAACGCGGGGAGCGAGGGGTGAGTGCCCCCGCGCAGAGGAATTTCGCCCGAATCCTGAGGGTTAGCGACAGAGACTGGGTCCGACTGCAGGCGCATGTCGCCGTCGGACCGGGTCTTTCCGAGACAGGGATCGTCCGATGAGATGCCACCGGGTGCGGAAGATCATGTTCCTCGTCATCGACGGCGAGGCCGAACAGGAGATACTGGTATCCGTCGAGCAGCACCTGGTTCAGTGCCCCGGATGTGCCCAGGAGCTCGAGTACGCCCGTCGTTTCGTCGCCGTTCTCCGCGAGCGCTGCCGCCGGGCCTCCGCCCCGGATCAGTTGCGCGAGAGGATCCTTCACAAACTGCGCCAGAGTGGACTGGGAGGCGAGTCGTGACCCGTTCGAAGACCGCGGGGTTCGTCCTCGCTCTAGTTCTTCTGCTCCTGCCCGTCACCGCGCGGGCCCAGGGCAACTTCCGCCTGCCGGGTCTGGACAGCGGCAACCTGACCGAGGCTTCCCTCGCGCAGGGGGTCGTCGTCGTGGTCGTCTGGGCGGGCTGGTCCCCCCGTTGCCGGGACATCGTCGAGCGGGTCAACGCGATCTCGGGCAAGTGGGGGGGGCAAGCGCGTGTCGTGACGGTCAACTTCCAGGAGTCCGCGAGCGACGCCCGGTCGTTCCTCACCGGCCAGAAACTCGCCGTCCCGGTCTTCCTCGACGAGGACGGATCGTTCTCCAAGACGAACGCCGTGACCACCCTCCCCAGCCTGCTCGTCTTCAGGGACGGTCGCAATCGCTACCGGGGCAGGCTGCCGGACGACCCGTCACAGGTCATCTCCCAGGCGCTTCGCTAGCCTGACCTTCTCACCAACTGTCTACTACGAGACCGTATGCACCTGAATCTGCGGCGTTGCGCTCCGCTCGGGCTCCTCGACGTACAGACAGTACGACGACGTCGCCCTCGGTCGCAAGCCTTGCATCTCCACGCACCTACGGCCTCTCGCAACGACACCCGGTGAGAGAGTCAGGCCGATGGCGGATAGGGGGCGGGGGAGGTTCACCCTCGGCACTCCGTCCGGCACCTCTCGGTGGCCTCGTCCCGGTTCGCCCGATCGGCGCAGGCGTGCGAATCGAGTTCCTGCGATAGGATCAGCCCGGCGTCGGAGTCCCGGGGGAGATCCTCTCCCTTGTGCCGGAGCACCGGGGCCGTCAGGATGAGCGGAGTGAACGCCGACCACCCGAACGCCCACGCCTCTCGCCGACGGGGCCCCGCGCTCAGCCCGGACACGCGGCGCCGCCTCCGGCTCCTGTTGCCGGCTGTCCTCGTCGTCCTCGCGGCCGTGCTTCACGTCGGCGCTCTGCGGGTGGGTTCGTGGGCCTCGTCCCCGTACCCGGTCACCCAGACGCCGGCGTGGCGACCGGGCAGCCCGGTGGCTCCCTTCGACCGGGTGGACACCCCGGCCGCGGGCCGTATCCTGCCCTCTCCGGTGGAGCTGCGCCGTGGCGAGACTCTCGGCACCGCCCTGGAGCGGCTGGGGGCGACGCCGCAGGAGGTCCGGAGTCTGGCCGAGGCCATGGCGGCGACCGGGGAGGACCTCGACCCGCGACGACTGCGGCCGGACTACGGTTATGTCGCCTGGTTCGACGACGATCTGGGCCTAGCCGCCTTCGAGATCGCCCTCGACGGCAAGGGTCGGGCGCGCTTCTCGCGCGAGGGCGACAGGTGGAGCAGCAACTGGCGACCCTATCTCCGGTCGCTGGAGCGTCGCACCCTGATCGGCGAACTGGACGGCTCGCTCGAGGGGTCGATCCGTGACGCGGGAGGCGACCCCGTGCTGGCCTACCGCATGGCCGATGTCCTGCAGTGGGACCTCGACTTCAACCGGGACCTGCAGCCACACGACCGGTTCGAGGTGGTCTACGACGCCGTCTACCTCGAGGGCGAGTACCACAACGTCGGTACGATCCACGCGCTGGCCTACGAGAACGGAGGCCGCCGCCTGGAGGCGTACCGTTGGGGTCCCGAGGGCGAGGAGGGCTACTACGACGGGGAGGGCCGGCCCTTGCAGAAGCTGTTCCTGCGCTCCCCTCTGCCGTACTCGCGAGTCACCTCGCGTTTCAGCCTCCGTCGTTTCCACCCGGTCCTCAAGCGCTACCGGCCCCACTACGGGGTTGACTACGGCGCGCCCGTCGGGACGCCGGTGCGGGTGACGGCCAACGGCGTCGTCCGCTTCGCGGGCTGGGACAACGGAGGCGGCAACATGGTGAAGGTCTCCCATCCCAACGACTACCTCACCGCGTACCTGCATCTCTCCCGGTTTGCGAAGGGCGTTCGCCCGGGGCGCCGCGTGCGTCAGGGCGAGGTCATCGGCTACGTCGGCGCCACCGGTCTTGCGACGGCGCCCCACCTCGACTACCGGGTGCAGCACCGGGGCGGGTGGATCTATCCGCTGACGATCAAGTCGGTGCCGGCCGATCCGATCCCCGAGGCGGATCTCGCCGCGTTCCTGGCCAGCCGCGATCGGCTCCTGGCGGATCTCGGGACGTTGCCGGTTCCGGCGGAGGGTGGCGAGGCGGCCGGTCTGCTCGTCGCGGCCTCGGGTGCCGAGAGTTCCCGGATCTCCGCGCACTGAGGGCCGTCGCCGGCGCTCTCCGAGCCATGGAGTCTTCACCGCCCATGGAGTCGTCGACGCACGGCACCGAGGTCCTGGCCACGGCTCCCTGTCGTGTCGACCTCGCCGGCGGCACGCTCGACATCTGGCCCCTGGGCCTGTTGCACCCGGGCGCGGCCACCGTCAACGTCGCCGTCGAGGTGATGGTCACGGTCCGTGCCCGTCGGAGTCACTCCGGGTATGTCGTGGTCCAGGGCGAGCGGCGGAGCGACGCCGGGAGTACCGCGGAGTTGCGATGCCATCGTGAGACCTCGCTCCCGGGCCTGGTTCTGGAGCTCCTGGACGCGCCCGCGATGGAGCTGCACCTCGAGAGTGGATCGCCTCTCGGCGGGGGGCTCGGCGCCAGCTCCGCGCTGACGGTGGCCATGGTCGCGGCCGTGGAGAACCTGCTGGGCCGGCCGGCCCGGCAACCGGATGATCTGGCCCGCTTCGCGCGCGATGTCGAGGCCTCGCTCATGGAGCTCCCGACGGGGATGCAGGACCACTACCCGGCTCTCCTGGGTGGCGTGCTCGACCTACGGCATCGGCCGGGTGGGACGGAGGTGCGTCCGGTGTCCGTCGATCTCGGCGCGCTCGGAGACAGGATGGTCGTCGTCTACACGGGCCAGAGTCACTTCTCGGCCGGCCAGAACTGGCGCGTGGTGCGGCGTCGCCTGGACGGTGAGGCGGAGGCCCGACAGCTGTTTGAAGAGATCGCCGCGGTCTCCAGGGAGATGCCGACGACCCTCGAGGCAGGGGACTGGGAGGCGGTGGGGAGACTCCTGACCCGCGAGTGGGCCAGTCGACGACGCCTCGCCGAGGGGGTCTCGAGCCCGACGATCGAGAGGCTGCTCGAGGCATCCCGCGAGGCCGGAGCGTGGGGCGGCAAGGCCTGCGGAGCCGGGGGTGGAGGTTGCCTCGTCCTCATGGCGCCTCCCGGTCGGCGCAGCGATGTCGTGCGACGCCTGACCGAGGCGGGCGCCCATCGGATCCGTGCCCGGCCGACGGCCGCCCAGCTGGCCGTCGAGGGCGGGGAAGGGTAGGGGGAGGGGATGGCCCGCCGACAGGATCCGTACCGGATCTTGCGAGTGACCCCGGACGCCGCCGCCGCCGAGATCCGTCGCTCGTACCAGCGCCTGGCTCGCCGCTACCACCCGGACCTCCGCCCGGCCGACCGCCGGGCCGAGAGACGCTTCCAGGAGATCGCGAGGGCCTGGGAGATCCTCTCGGATCCTGAGCTCCGGCGGCGCTACGACCGGGGCGACCTCGATCCGAGGGAGGGTGAGGCCGAGTTCCGTGCCGGCCGGCTCGGCGTGATCGGCGGCTTCTCGGTGAGCGCACGGATCGAGGAGCTGATCGGAGTCACGATCGAAGACGATGTCGGGCCGGAGGCGGCGGAGGAGACGGACCTAGAGGTGCGGCTCACCCTCGACTTCGCCGAGGCGATCCGCGGCGCGACCACCTCCCTCTCGGTGCAGCGCGACGAGGTCTGCGGCCGCTGCGGTGGCAGCGGCGCGATGCGCTGCGGCACGTGCTCGGGCCGGGGCAGGGTGGTCCGACTCGAGCGCCTGCGGGTCCGCGTCCCTCCGGGCGTGAGCTCGGGAGGCCGACTTCGCCTCCCCGGCCGGGGGCTCGTCGGGGAGGACGGCAGGAAGGGAGACCTCTTCGTCGCGATCCGGGTCCTCGCCCATCCCTATTTCGAGCGTCGCGGCGCCGACATCCACGCGAGTCTCCCGGTCACCTATGCCGAGGCGGCGCTCGGTGGCAACGTGGAAGTGCCGACGATCGACGGGCCGGTGACCGTCAAGCTGCCGGCCGGCGTGCCGAGTGGTCAGCGTTTTCGCCTGGTCGACAGGGGCGTGGCCCTGCCCGATGGACTGCGGGGCGACCACTACTACCGGGTGGAGATCGTCCCCCCGGTCGAGCTGGAGGATTCCGCCAGGGCGCTGCTCGCCCAGTTGCGACAGCCCGACCCGAGAGCGGACCTGCCGGACGAACCCCTGTAGCGGGTCCGCTTCCGCGCTCGTCCTCCCCGGGTCGTCGTGCGCGGAGGGGGTCGCGCGGCGTCGCGAGGGGCGGGCGGTACCGCTTCGACCCGTTGGGAGGACGGCGTCGTCCACCGGGGAGACCGGTCGACCCGCGGCCGGGGCGTCTTTCGGGGCGCCCAGCCGGGCGATGGGGGCCTCGGGGGCCTTGGTCCGGCCCTTGCAGATCCAATCGGGTGGTGGAGCCATGAAAAGGAGAACGCCATGACCCGCACAACCTGGACCCTGATCGCCGCCCTCGCCGTCGTCGCCCTCGCCACGACCGGTTCCCCGCCTGCCGCCGAGGCCGGGACCCGGGTCGGCGTTTCGGTCGGCTATGGACACCACGGCTACCGCCACTATCCTCGCCACCGCTCCTACTACCTGCGGTCGGGGTATCCCTACTGGTACTGGGGCCTCTCCGTGGGGTACCCGTGGCCCGGGTGGGGCTACGGTCGTCCGGTCGTGGTGCGGTCCGAGGGAGTGGGCGCCCTGGACTTGAACGTGAAGCCGAAGAAGGCCGAGGTCTACGTCGACGGCGAGTACGTCGGGACGGCGCGTCAGTACGACGGCTTCCCGGCCTACCTGTGGCTCGAGACGGGCTTCCACGAGCTGGCTTTCTACCGTGAGGGCTACCGGACGGAGGTCCGCGAGGTGAACGTCCCCGACGGTGGGCTGGTGGATCTTCGCCTCCGTCTGGCGGAGGGTGTGGCCGAGCGTCCCGCGACGGCCGCGCGGCGTCCCGCGCCGCCGCCCGAGCCTCGGCCCTCGGAGACCGCGCGACGTGTCGAGGCGCGGCCCGAGCGCTCGGCCCCCGCGGCCCCCGACGCCCGCGACCTGCGGCTGCAACCGGCCCGCATCCACCTGCTGATCGAGCCGGGCGACGCCTCCGTCTATCTGGACGGCCGTCTGCTGGGGTCGGCCGGGGAGCTCGGCGGGCTGCACGCCGGCCTGTTGGTCGACGCCGGCAGCCACTCGCTCGAGGTGGTGCGTCCCGGTCTCCGGGCCGAGAGCCTCGAGTTCGACGCCGAGGCCGGTGAGGAGATCGAACTGGTGGTCGGTCTCGAGGAGCCCGCGGCCTGATCGCTCGTGCGCCGGGAGCCCGCGCGGCCGGGGGGGCACCCGCCGCGTGTCGGCTCCCGGAGCCGATCAGGCGCCGCTCGCCCGCTCCTCCATCTCCAACAACCAGCCCTTCGCCTCGGGTCCGGCGATGTAGCTCCCCACGCCGGACTTGTTGGTGACCACCCGGTGGCAGGGGACGACGATGGGGATGGGGTTGACCAGCAGGCTGGAGAGGACGACCCGGTAGGCGTCGGGGCTCCCGGCGGCCTCCGCGATCTGCTGGTAGGTCCGGGTCTGGCCGAACGGGATCCGGGCGGTCTCCTTCAGCACCCGCCGCGCGAATCCCGTCACACCCGAGGGGCCCAGGTGGTATGGCAGGTCGAGGCGTCGTCGAGCGCCCGCGAAGTACTCGGAGAAACGCCCGACCGCCTCGTCGAGGAAGTCGGACCGGGGAAGCTTGCCGAACGGTCGGAACCGCCCGGCCTCCTTCCCTTCGGGGCCCAAGGTCACGCCGACGATCGTGCGACCGAGGAAATCGACGCCGACCGCCCCGATAGGAGAGGGCAGCAGGACGTGAAGGGGTTCGGCGTCAGGGTGGTTCCGTGGATCTCCTGAGCGCTCCCGGAGCGTCATTTCGGCCGTAGGCTATCACGCGTTCCGGTGAAAGGGACGAGGCGGACAGGCTCCTCGGTCCAGCGGGCCCTGGAGAGGGCGATCCCCAGCTCGGAGTCGCGGGCGTAGCGTCGCGCCGGGATCGATCGGCAGGGCAGCCGGAAGGTCGTCGCCCCGGCCAGGGGAAACGGGTCGACCGTGACCGTCCGTCCGTCGAGCTCGAGGCGCCGGCCGGAACTTTCCAGCGGACCGCTCCAACGGCATGCGGCGGCCAGGGAGATCAGGTCGGCCAGGTGGAGGAGACGATACTCGTCGCCGACCTCCTCCACCGCAACCTCCGTCGCCTCCGCCAGCTCGTCGCGACGCTCCCGGATCGCCGCCAGAAACTCCGCCCAGTCGGGCTCCGACTCCCTGTCGGCGTGGAGGTGCAGGGCGTGACACGCCACGAGGAGGCCGCGGTAGGCGTCCCGCTTCGCGTTGTCCTCGATCCCCTGGCGCCAGATCTCGAAACGCAGGTCGGCCGGCAGCTCGTCGAACACCCAGGGTCGGCCGTGTCGCGGATCGATCCGTGGCGCGGCGTCGGCGCCGCTCCAACCGTCGTCGTGGCCGCGGGTCGCGGCGATCAGCCGGTTGCGGCGCGGATGGTCCGGGAGCCCGTCGGCCCGCCAGAGGGTCAGGATCTCGCCCGCCAAGCGAGCGTGGTCGCCCTGCGTGACCAGGGTCCAGGTCTCGCCCCGGTCGTCGACGATCACCTCGGGCCCTCCTCGTCGGGCTCGACCTCCCCCTCCGCCGCGCGCTGCCGCTCCCTCGCCCAGCGCTCCCGCCAGTACTGCTTCTGCCACTTCGAGACGTTGCGGTTGTGCTCGGCGAGGGTGCGAGCGAAGACGTGAGAGCCGTCGTTGCGGCTCACGAAGTAGAGATAGGGGATGTCGGCGGGGGCGGCCGCCGCCTCGAGGCTCGCGAGACCCGGGGAGCAGATCGGCCCGGGAGGCAGACCCGGGCCGACGTAGGTGTTGTAGGGCGAGTCGAGCTTCAGGTCCGGCCGCCGGAGGTTGCCGTCCCAGCGCCCCAGCTTCTTGAGCGCGTAGATGACCGTGGGGTCGGCGTAGAGGCCCATGCCGATCCTCAGACGATGGGCGTAGACGCCGGCGACGAGGGGTCGCTCCTCGTCGAGCCGACACTCCTTCTCGACGATCGAGGCCAGCGTCACGAGCTCGCGCAGGCCGTCGTCGGGCTCGTCGGCCTCTCCGGTCGAGTCGTCGCCGGCGAGGACGGCGAGGAGGTCCGCCGTCCGGCTGCGGAACGTCTCCACCATCGTCCGGACGATCACCCGCTCCGAGGTGGCGCGGGGGAACGCGTAGGTGTCCGGGAAGAGATAGCCCTCGAGATCGGGAGCCTCCGGGTCGAGGTCGGCGATGAGGGCCGGGTCCTCCATGGCGGCGAGGAAGCGGTCGAGCTGGCCGAATCCGGACCGGGCGAGGTGCTCCGCCGTCTCCGCCAGCGTCAGGCCTTCGACCAGGGTGACCCGGTAGGTCACGACCTCGCCCCTCCGCAGCCGCTCCAGGACCTCGGGCACGGTGGCGGGCTTCTCGAATCGATACTCTCCGGCGCGCAGGGGCGGGTCGTCGAGGCGGTACACCAGAAACCAGCGCGCGAGACGGGCGTCGGCCAGGACACCCTCCCGCTCCAGGAGCTCGAGGATGGAGCGAGCGTCGGTCCCGGGCTCGATGACGAGCTGGGCGGCGCCGCCGGGGGATTCCATGAAGGGCCGGTGGATCGTGCGCCAGGCGTCGAGCGCCCAGCTCGCCATCGCGGCCGTTCCCAGGACGAGGACCCCGGCGCCGAGGACCAGCCAGCGGCGCCAGGTCATCTCTCGCCCCTGGCGCGGCGCGAGAGGTGCTCTTCCAACAGGATCAGGGCCGCCACCTGGTCCACCTTGCCGGACCGGTCGCGAGCGTCGATGCCGGCCTCGCGCAGTCTCTCCTCGGCCTCGACGGAGGTGAGGGTCTCCGCGACGCGGTGCACCGGGAGCCTCGTCGCGGCTGCGAGTCGACGGGTGAATCCGTCGACCCGGCGTGAGGCGTCTCCCCTCGCGCCGTCGGGCAGGACGGGGTCGCCGACGACCAGCTCCTCGACTCCCTCACGGCGGACGATCCCGAGGATCTCCCCGATGGCGCTGCGGTCGTCCGCTCGGCGCAGGGTCTCCAGGGGCAGGGCGAAGCGCCCCTCCGGATCGGAGAGGGCGAGCCCGATCCGTCGTTCGCCGAAGTCGATGGCCAGGATCTTCATGAGGAGAGAGCTGCCGCCGTCCGGGCGCCAGCGGGCATGATAGCCGCTCGCCGCGGCGGCCCCGGGCTCGTCCCCGACGGCGCCGTTCGGCGACCGCCGGAGCGGCTGGAAGGAGTGTCCCGCTGTGCTACGATCCAGGCTCCCATGCCGAGTGCAGGAGCGGCGTGGTGGGGCGGCAGACCGGCTGCCCGGGGCGAGCCGCCGAAGTGCCGCGAGCCCGACGCCGAGTGAGAGCCAGAACATCCAGGGGGCCAGGATGAAGGACGTCGTGATCCTCAGCGCGGTGCGTACCCCGATCGGGTCGTTTCAGGGGGCGTTCCGTAACCTCGCGGCCCATCAGCTGGGCTCCGTGGCGCTGAAGGGCGCCATCGACCGAGCCGGTGTCGCGCCCGAAGCCGTGGAGCAGGTCTACATGGGCAACGTGCTGAGCGCGGGCCAGGGGCAGGCGCCCGCCCGGCAGGCGACCCTCGGTGCGGGTTTCCCGGAGTCCGCGGGGGCGATCACCCTCAACAAGGTCTGCGGCTCGGCCATGCGGGCGGTGATGAGCGGCGCCAACGACCTGCGATGCGGGGATTTCTTCTTGGTCGCCGCCGGCGGCATGGAGAGCATGAGCGGGGCGCCGTACCTGGCGCCGCGGGTTCGCGACGGCTTGCGCATGGGGCACGGACAGCTCCTGGACTCCATGGTTCACGATGGACTGTGGGACCCTTACGGGGACGTCCACATGGGGAGCTGCGCCGAGCTCTGCGCGGCGGAGTACGAGCTCTCCCGGGAGGAGCAGGATGCCTTCGCCCTCGAGAGCTACCGGCGAGCGCGCGCGGCCGCCGAAACGGGGCTCACGGCCGACGAGATCGTTCCGGTGGAGGTGCCGCAGAGGAAGAAGCCCCCCGTCGTCGTGGATGCCGACGAAGAGCCTTTCCGGGTGGACCTCGAGAAGATCGGCTCGTTGCGGGCCGCCTTCAAGAAGGACGGCTCGGTGACGGCCGGCAACGCCAGCAAGATCAACGACGGAGCCGCGGCCCTGATCCTCACCACCTCCGACCACGCGGCTCGGCTCGGCATCCGGCCCCTGGCCCGCATCGTGGCCCAGGCCTCCGTCGCGCAGAAGCCGGAGTGGTTCACCACGGCGCCGGTGGGCGTCGCCCACAAGGTCCTGGAACGGGCGGGGCTCGCGGCCGAGGACATCGACCTCTGGGAGGTGAACGAGGCTTTCGCCGTGGTGGCGTTGGCCTTCGGCCAGGAGCTGGGGATCGACTCGGAGCGGGTCAACGTCCGGGGTGGCGCGGTGGCTCTGGGGCACCCGATCGGCGCCTCCGGCGCTCGAATCCTGGTGACGCTCGTCCATGCCATGGTGGAGCGGGGCGCGCGCCGGGGATGCGCGGCGATCTGCATCGGCGGAGGCGAAGCGACCGCGGTGGTCGTGGAGCGGGACGCCTGACGGGGCCCGCGCTGTGACCGACGGGCGACCGGAGGGCAGGCCCCTCCAGCGGGGGGCTGTGGCTTCCCTCCTGCTTCTGGTGCTGCTCGGCGCGCCGTCGATCGGCCTCCCTCTCGCGGCGGAGGCCCAGGACCCGGCGCCCGAGTCGGCGCAGCAGCCCGGGGAGGCGGAACCGGCCGCGGCGATCGGGGCGGAAGAGGTCGGCGACGGAGGCGGCGCCCAGGCCCTCGAGGACGAGGAGGGGAGGGCTCCGGAGGGCGAGGTGTCTTCCGAGGAGGCCGAGTCGTCTTCCGAGGAGGAAGGGCCGCCACCGGCCGATCACATCACCTTCACCCTGCCGCTGCCGGAAGAGCGTGGCGGCGGCGTTCTGACCGGTTCCGCGGGCTCGATCGAGTACGAGGGGGCGGATCGGGTCCGTCTCACCCAGGGCGTCGAGCTGCGTTTCCAGGACATCCGCATCCAGGGCCAGAGCCTCTCGGCCGACCTGAAGACCGAGATCGTCTTCGCCGAGGGCGAGGTGATCCTCGACCAGGGCCCGCGGCGCGTCGTCGCGGAAACCCTCGAGTTCGACCTCCAGACCAAGACGGCCGTTTTCACCAACGCCACGGCCTACGTCGATCCCGATTTCTTCTTCAGCGGCGAGGAGATCCGCAAGGTCGGCGAGGACCTGTACACGCTGAAGCACGGGACCTTCACCTCCTGCACCGAGCCGACGCCGGACTGGAGCGTGAGGGTCTCCAGCGCCCGGATCCAGGTCGACGGCTTCGCGCGGGCGAAGAACGTGAGGATCCGTGCCAAGAAGCTGCCGCTCCTCTACACCCCGTACATCCTCTGGCCCGCCAAGAACGATCGGACCTCCGGTTTCCTCATCCCCAACATCGGCTACGGCGAGCGTCGGGGCGCCTACCTCGGTCTCGCCTACTTCCAGACCCTGGGGCGCAGCGCCGATGCGACCCTGTACGCGGATCTCTGGGAGAAGGAGTACTACGGTTTCGGGGCCGAGTTGCGCTACGTCCCGAGCGAGACCACGGAGGGGAACTTCGAGGGCTACATCGTCGACGACCCCACCGACGACGACACGCGCTGGAAGGTCAAGTGGAAGCACATCGCCGATCGGCTGCCGTGGGGCTTCCGAGGCGTGCTGAGCATCAACGACTACTCCGACTTCGAGTACTTCCGGGACTTCGAGAGGGACTTCAACGACGTCAGCCTGCGCAGCGTCTACTCCTCGGCCTACATCTCGAAGAACCTGGGCGCCAGCTCGTTCAATCTCCTGGTCGACGACCGGGAGACGATCGTGAACAGCGGCAACACGGTCGTGCAGCGTCAGCTCCCCGAGGTGGAGTACCGTCTGCGTCAGACGCAGGTCGGTGGCCTGCCGCTCTACTTCGAGCTCGAGAGCTCCCTCCACTACCTGGAGAACAGCCGGTCGGAGGCCCTCGACTCGACCTACGGCAGGACGGACTGGTATCCCCGTCTCACGGTACCGCTGAGCACCGCCCCCTGGCTCTCCCTCTCCGTGACCGGCGGCGCTCGCTACACCTGGTACGAGGACTCGCTCAACGAGGACGGCAAGGCCTACTCCGGCGACAGTCTCGATCGCCTTTTGCCGATCGGTAGCATCGACATCGTCGGCCCCTCCTTCTCCCGCATCTTCGAGAAAGGGGCGGGCGGCTTCGCCAAGTTCAAGCACATCGTCGAGCCGCGCTGGAGCTACAACTTCACGGACGACTTCAACGAGGCGAACCAGGTCCCCCTGTTCGACCAGATCGACGACATCCGGTCCCGCAACCTCGGCAGCTTCAGTCTGGTGAACCGCCTCCTGGCGAAGCCGAAGGACGTTCTCGGCGAAGGCGACGCGCGGGAGATCCTCTCCTTCACGCTGACGCAGCAATACAGCTTCGACCAGGACAAGCCGCTCGAGCGCTCCGCGGATCGCGAGGAGGAGAGTCAACTCGGCCCTCTCTCCAGCCGTCTCCGGTTCAACCCCAGCGAGCGGACCAGCCTCGACGTCTCGGCCGAGTGGAGCAACCTGTTCAACGCGATCGCCTCCACGTCGTTGTCGGGCACGTACTCGTGGGGCCCGAGCTCGGTCGGCGTCACCTGGTTCACGCGCCACAACGCCGAGCTCCGGGAGACGCGCTCGAATCAGGTCCGGTTCTTCAGCACCCTCGACTTCCTCCGTGGCCGCTGGGGGCTCGACGCGCAGATCAACTACGACTTCCAGCTCCAGGAGTTCCAGCAGCAGCGCTACGTGGCCCGGTACAACTCCGATTGCTGGGGCCTCCGCCTGGAGGTCCAGGATCTCAACCTCGGGCAGCAGGGGAATGCCCTCGAGTATCGCTTCGCCCTCAGCCTCAAGAACGTGGGCACCTTCATCGACCTGAGCGGCGGCGATCGCGCCTCGGGCCGCTGACGCCCTCTCCCCTGCGGCCTTCGGGCCTGCGGTCCTCGGACGACCCCAAGATGCGGACGTTGATCTTCGGTGGCGGCGGCATGCTGGCGCGAGCCCTCGTGAGCGAGGGTCGCCGTCGCGGGTGGCCCACCCTGGCCCCGCACCGCGGCGCGGCGGACATCCGTGACCGGAGGCGACTACTGGACGCCGTGACGGGCTTCCGGCCGGAGCTGGTCGTGAACTGCGCCGCCTTCACACGGGTCGACGACTGTGAGAAGCACCCCGAGATGGCCTTCGCGATCAACGGCGACGCCGTCGCCAACGTCGTCGCCGCCGCCGAGGCGGTCGGAGCGGCTTTGGTCCAGGTCTCGACCGACTACGTGTTCGACGGGGCGGCCGAGCGGCCCTATCCCCCGGACGCCGCGACCGCCCCGACCTCGGTGTACGGCGAGACCAAGCTCGCCGGGGAGCGGGCCGCCCTTCGCTACGAGGCCGGCCTCGTCGTCCGAACGAGCTGGCTGTTCGGTGCCGGTGGGCCCAACTTCGTCCGTACGATCGCCGGCCTCCTGCGGTCGGGGCGCACGGCGCTGCGGGTCGTCGACGACCAGATCGGATGTCCCACCTACACGCCCTTCGTGGCACGCGGTATCTTGGGGCTGGCAGCTCGGGGCGCTCGGGGAGTGCTCCACTACGCGAATCGAGAACCCACGTCCTGGCACGGGCTGGCGGTCGACCTGGTCGATCGCTGGGGCTCCGCGGCGACGGTCGAGGCCATCTCCACCGAGGAGATGCCCCGTCCCGCCGCGAGACCCGCCTGGTCTGTCCTGGACGTTACAGAAACGGAGCGGCTGCTGGGTCGCCGGGTCGAGCGTTGGGACGCGGGCCTGGCCGAGTACCTGGAGTCGCTACCCAAGGAGACGTGAAGAGATGAAGGTCCTCATTACCGGTATCACCGGCTTCGCCGGCTCGCACCTGGCCGAGTACCTGCTGGAGGAGCATCCGCAGGTCGAGATCAAGGGCACCTATCGCTGGCGCAGCCGCATGGAGAATCTCGACAGGATCCACGGCCGGGTGGAGATGATCGAGTCCGACCTGCGGGACTTCTCGTCGGTCCACCGGCTGCTGGCCGAGGTGCGCCCCGACGTGATCTTCCACCTGGCGGCCCAGAGCTTCGTCCCGTCGAGCTGGACGGCGCCCAACGACACGCTGACCACCAACATCACCAGCCAGGTGAACATCTTCGAGGCCGTGCGCATCCTCGGGCTCGACCCGGTCATCCAGATCGCTTGCTCCAGCGAGGAGTACGGCCTGGTCCTCCCCGACGAGACGCCGATCAAGGAGACCAACCCGCTCCGGCCCCTGTCGCCCTACGCGGTCTCGAAGGTCGCCCAGGACATGATGGCCTACCAGTACTTTCAGAGCTACGGCCTCAAGGCGATCCGCACCCGCGGCTTCAACCACACCGGCCCCCGGCGCGGCGACGTCTTCGTCACGTCGAACTTCGCGAAGCAGATCGCGTCGATCGAGAACGGGCTCCAGGAGCCCGTCATCCGGGTGGGTAACCTCGAGGCGATCCGCGACTTCACGGACGTGCGGGACATGGTACGCGCCTACTGGTTCGCGACCCAGAAGGGCAAGCCCGGCGAGGCGTACAACATCGCCACAGGCAACCCGATCCGCATCCGCGACCTGTTGGACCAGCTCCTGGCCCTGTCGACCGCCGACGTGAAGGTGGAGCTCGATCCCGAGCGGCTGCGACCTTCGGACGTGGAGATCCTCATCGGCGACAGCTCCAAGTTCCGGGCCGACACCGGCTGGGAGCCCCGGATCCCGTTCGAGCAGACGCTGAGGGACACCCTGGACTTCTGGCGCGAGCGACTCTCCTCGCGGTCGTCCGGGTAGGGCGTCGCATGCGGGTCCTCATCACCGGGGTCGGCGGGTTCGTCGGCTCCAGGCTGGCGCGCAGGCTGGTGGAGCGGGGCGACCGGGTGGTCGGAACCTGGATCGGTGTGCCTCCGGAACTGCCGGGGCTCGAAGCGATCGAGGCCGACATCCTCGACCTCGGAGCCCTGGAGCGCGCCGTGGAGGCGGCCGATCCCGAGGTGGTGATCCACCTGGCCGGGCTGACCCACGTGGGCGAGTCGTGGAAGCGGCTCGCCGACTACTTCCAGGTGAACGTGCTCGGCACCGAGAACCTCCTCTGCCTGGCCGCCGGGCGGCGGATCCTCATCGCCTCGAGCGCGGAGATCTACGGCGCGGTGCCCGACGCCGAGCAACCCATCGCCGAAGACCGGATGCCCAGCCCCCAGAGTCCCTACGCCCTCACCAAGGCGGCGGTCGAACGCCTCGCCATCGGGCGGGGTGCTACGGTGATCCGCTCGTTCAACCTCGTCGGCGCCGGTCAGGCGGCACACTTCGCCCTGCCCTCCTTCGCCCGGCAGCTCGCCCAGATCGAGGCCGGTCGGTCGGAGCCCGTGCTCTCGGTGGGCAACCTGGAGGCTCGGCGCGACTTCCTCCACGTGCTCGACGCGGTGGACGCCTACACGTTGCTCGCGGAGCGGAGCGACCCGGGCGGGACCTACAACTTGGGGAGCGGTCGCGACCGGTCGATCCGCGAGATGCTGGAGTTGTTGCTCGAGGTCTCGGGCGTGAAGGCGCGGGTGGAGGTGGATCCGGAGCGTCTGCGGCCCATCGACGTGCCGGTCCTCAAGGCCGCCACCTGCCGGCTGGAGCGCCTCGGGTGGCGTTCCGAGCGACCGATCGAGGCGGCGGTCGAGGAGATCTGGGTCGAGGCCCGGGCGGCGGTCGCGGAGGAGGCCGCGGACGCTCGCTGAGTCGGGCCCCGAGGAGCCCTCCGCCCTGCGGTCCGAGACGCTGCGCACTCTGCTCCACGTGGCGGCGGGGCTCGGGGCCTTCGCCTTGGGGCCGCTGGGGCCGGCGCGGTCGGTCGTCTTCGTGGCCGCCCTGGTTCCCTTCAACCTGTGGCTCCTGCCGCGGCTCTTCGGCGGCCGGGCGCTACGGGCCGGCGAGGCCTCGGGACGGTGGCGGACCGGGCTCGTCTACTATCCGCTGGTCGTCCTCGCCCTGGTCGTCGTCTTCCACCGGCGACTGGAGGTCGCTGCCGCGGCCTGGGGAGTGTTGGCCTTCGGCGACGGCGTCGCCGGCCTGGCGGGCCGGGCCTGGGGCCGAGCCCGGTTGCCGTGGAACCGCGCGAAGAGCTGGATGGGGCTCGTCGCCGGGACGCTCGCCGGCGCCGCGGCGGCCACGGTGCTTCTGGCCTGGACGGAGCCGGGGCGCCACGAGGTCGGCTTCTGCGTCGTGGCGGGCCTCGTCGCGGGGCTGTACGGCGCGCTGCTCGAGAGTCAGCCCCTGGCCCTCGACGACAACCTCCGGGTTCCTCCCCTGGTGGCCCTGGCACTCCTGGCGATGGTGGCGGTCGGAGACGGCGGCGGCGTGGCCCTGCTCACCCGTGCCGCTACCCGCGACCTCGTCTTCTGGCTGCTCGTCGGCGGCATCGCGGCGGGTGTCGCGCTGGCGAGCCGGGCGGTACGACCCTCCGGTGCGGTGGCGGGAGCTCTCCTGGTCGGAGCGCTGGGGGTCGGGCTCGGCGTACCGGGCGTCGCGCTCTTCGGCCTCTTCTTCGTCACCGGCTCGGCCGTCACGCGCCTGGGTTGGCGCACCAAGCGACGGCTCGACGCCGCGGAGGAGCGCGGTGGGCGTCGCGGCGCCCCCAATGCGCTCGCCAACGCGGGCGTCGCGGCCTTCCTGGCGCTGCTGTGCCGCGCCGCCCCGGAGTCGACCCTCCTGCCGGTCGCCTTCGTCGGGGCGCTGGCGGCCGCGTTGGCCGACACCCTGGAGAGCGAGCTGGGTGTCCTGAGCGGCGGGACCACCCGCAGCCTCGCGACCCTCCGACCCGTCCCGCCGGGCACCGACGGCGGAGTCTCCCTGGTCGGCACGGCGGCGGGCCTCGGGGGAGCCCTGACGATGTCGGGTGCCGCGGCGGTCGTGGGCGTCGTGGCGTGGCCGACCGCGCCGTGGATCGCGCTCGGGGGAGTCGTCGCGACGATGCTCGAGAGCCTGGTCGGTGCGACCCTGGAGCGCCGCGGGTGGGTGGACAACGAGTGGGTGAACCTGGTGAACACGAACCTGGGAGCGCTGCTGGCCGCGGCGGGGTGGTGGGCTCTAAGCGGAGCAGTATCGCTCTGAGCGGGGCCCAGCCACTACAATCTCTCCATGTCCACCTCGAGCCCCACGCCGGCCCCTTCCGACCCGATGGCGCAAGCCCCAGCCCCCTCGACCGGTCTGCTGAGCTCGTACGACCGGATCCGGCGCCAGGTCGTGGGCGCCCTCGCGAAGCGGGGCGGGAGGATCGGCGCCGGGGCGGCCGAGGCCCTGATGCTGGTGCCCGACGTCTTCGTCCTCCTCGGACGGCTGAGTCTCGATCCCGAGGTCCCGGCGAAGCAGCGTGCGCTGTTCGGCGGGGCCGTGGCCTACTTCCTGCTCCCTGCCGACCTCTTTCCGGAGATCGTCGTCGGCGGCGTCGGCTTTCTCGACGACCTGCTTCTGGGCGCGCTGGTGCTCTCGTCGGCCTTCGGCGACGAGCTCGACGCCAGGACCGCCCGCCACTGGAGTGGCCGGGGCAGGCTGCGGGACGGGTTGAAGGAGGCCTCGAAAGCCAGCCGCCTGTTCCTGGGGCCCGGCCTTTCGCAGCGGGTGGAGTCCATGGGCCGTCGCTGGGCGCGGAGCTTCCTCGGCGGCTGCGGGGACCGGGCGCTATGATTCGGCGCGCTTGTCGACCTCTTGGCACGGCTCTTGATTATCCTGAAGGGTGTGAGGTGGATCGGAACGAAGAGGATCTTTTCGAGACAGCTCGGGAAAGGAGGCGCTCGTGAGAGCGATCTGTCGTTGGAGTCTGCTGATCGTCGTCGCCATGCTGGCGGCAAGTCCCGTGGTGAGGGCCCAGGAGGTCGGCCATGAGTACATCGCCAGCAAGAACTGCAAGAAGTGCCACTTCAAGCAGTACAAGTCCTGGCAGGAGACGGCCATGGCCCAGGCCTTCGAGAGTCTCGAGCCGGGAGTGAAGGCCGAGGCGAAGACCGCCGCCGGCCTCGATCCCCAGGCCGACTACACCCAGGATGCGAGCTGCGTCGGCTGCCACGTGACGGGTTTCGGCGAGGCGGGCGGCTTCACCAGCGTCGAAGAGACGCCGGAGCTGGTCGGCGTGGGCTGCGAGAGCTGTCACGGCGCCGGGGGCACGTATACCCAGGAGGGCTACATGACCCTCAAGAACAAGGAGTACAAGCTGGCCGACCTCGTGGCCGTGGGCCTGGTGGAGAAGGTGGGCGAGGCCCAGTGCCTGACCTGCCACAACGAGAAGAGCCCGTTCCATGACCCGGAGAATCCGTTCGACTTCGAGGCCATGAAGGACGAGGGAACCCACGAGCACTCTCCCCTGAAGTACCCGCACTGAGGCCGACCTCGCGGCCCTGGGTCTGAGCCGGACCCGGGAGGACTTCGAGAGCGAGGCCACCTGGGGCGACGTGCGCTCGGACATCGTCGGCGGCAACCACACCGCCCGCGAGAAGACCCGCCTGGGCATCACCTGGACCCCCAACAACGACACCAGCGAGGTCACCACCAGCGAAGGGGCGCCGCGCGCAGCGCCCACCCTCTTCCGAAGTGCGTGGCACCTCTGCCCCGGCCCTCACCCAGTTCCCCACGACGTTGGCGTTCACTCCCAGTCCGAATTGCACCCCATCGCCGGGGCTGCCGATGCTCTCATCCTCTCCTCCCCAGTCGTAGGTCAGATTCCAGCGCACATCAGCGATCTGGCCACTGTCGTACGGTGGGAGTGGGCAGTCCGGTGGATTCCCCGGCATGGGACTGCCGCCCATGACGAGAGGACTGCGGCGGTTGTTGCCCGTCATGAAGTTGTGGTGGATGCTCGAGTTGAAGCTCCCGTCCGAAACGACGACGCCGCGGCTGTGGCGAATGGCGCCCAGGTGCTCACCGTTCCAGAGGCCCTCTGCGATGGAGCTGTTCTGGATGGTGATGTCCTGGTTGAGCGGTGTGCCGAGCTCGGCGCCGATCCCTTCGTCGGTCTGCCAGGAGACCGACACGTGGTCGATCACCACCCGCTCGACCTTGCTCAGCTCGATCCCGTCTCCGAAGCTGTCCGGCTCGCCCTGCCGATCCACGGCCTGCACGTTGCGGAGCCGGAGATGACGGATGATGACGTCGTGGACGTCGTTGAGGTGGATGCCGAAGTCGGTGATCAGCACGCCGCCGCCCGGTGCGGTCTCCCCGGCGATCGTCAGGTGCGAGTCGTCGTCGCCGGCCCGCCAGATCGCGTCGTTGAGCTGGATCTCACCACCGGTCTGGAAGACGATCGTCCGAGGCCCGATCTGCTCCTCGAGGGCCCAGCGCAACTCGTCTTCGAGGCCGTCGTCAGTCGTCAGCCAGACTCTGTACACCGCGCCGCACCGGCCACCGGCCGTCTTCGCGCCGAAGCCCTGGGCGCCTGGGAACGCCTCTTCTCTGTCGAAGCTGACGTCGCAGGTTTGCCGACCTCCTAGCCGGCCGAAAGGCCCACTTCCCCGTGCTCGTCGCCCAGGACGAAGAGGTCGACCTTGGACATCGTCTCCAGATGGATCCCGTTGAACGATCGAGCCGCGCCGAGCTCCGCCGCCGCCGGAGGCTGGCTGTCGGCAACGCGCCGGGCGAGTGTCGCGTGGGTCGCCTCGGCGGAGGACACCGTGCTCCAGAAACTTGCCTGGTACCGCCTCGGTCGGGGGGTGTCGGACCGCCAATGGTCCGACGTCCTGGGGGTCCTGCGGGTCCAGGACGAGCGTCTCGACCGCGAGAACCTGGGGAGGATGGCAGCGGAAATAATGGGGCTCTCCGAGCTCCTGGAGCGAGCGCCATCACGGAGGCGGGGGGTTCGTAGTGCGCAACTGGAGCTTCCCTGGGCGGGTAGGGGATCGAGGTCCCGGCGAGGCCGCTCCGGGCCCGCCCCGCCGGGCCGACCCTCCTCGTTCATCGTGGGTTCAGCCCCGGACGCTAGGGTAGACGACCCTACCTTCCCGCCGGAGGATCGCCCATGCCCTGTCGCTTCGCCATCGCGCTCGCCCTCCCTCTCCTGGTGCTGGCCGTCCCGGCCCTCGCCCAGTCGCCGCCCGAGGCGGTGGACGACCTCTACACGACACCCTTCGAGGAGACCCTGTCGGTCGATCCGCCGGGGGTGCTGGCCAACGACTCCGACGCGGACTTCGATGCGCTGACGGCGGAGTTGGTGCAGGGTCCCGACCACGGCAACCTGCGCTTCGACCCCGACGGCGGTTTCGAGTACGAGCCCGACGGCGGCTTCGTCGGTGTCGACACCTTCCTCTACGTCGCGATCGCCGCCGACGGGTCTGACCAGGCCACGGTCACCATCGAGGTAGGCCTCGGCGGCGGCAACGTCGTGACCTACACGGACGAGGCGCTCTTCCTGGCCGACCTCGCGGCCCTCGGTCTGAGCCGGACCCAGGAGGACTTCGAGAGCGAGGCCACCTGGGGCGATGTGCGCTCGGACATCGTCGGCGGCAACCACACCGCCCCCGAGAAGACCCGCCTGGGCATCACCTGGACCACCAACAACGACACCAGCGAGGTCACCACCAGTGAGGGGGCGGCCAGGAGGGGCCAGTGGGGCTTCTACTCGCTGCCCCACGGCAACTTCGCGGACGGCGTCGACTGTCACCTGCCGGGCAACTGCGGCGACGGCTGGATCTCGACCGGCGCCTGGACCCTGTATGCGGCCGGCGGCTGGGTGCGCACCAACACGCCACCGGCGAAGGTCGCCATCATCCTCGACGGCGATCGGGCCAACCTCATCGACTTCGGCGACCCGGTCCTGACGGGCTACAACTTCTACGGCGTCATCGTCGCCGATGGCGCCACGAGCGTCGAGTTCCGCGAGATGGAGGGCAAGGCCGAGGAGCAGAAGTTCATCTTCGGCGACGACTTCTCCTTCGGCTTCGCCCCGGGTCTGCACCTCGCCGCGAAGGGGATCTGTCCGGGGGATGTGGTGGTGGACTTCGTGGGGGCGACGCCGAGCGGAAGCGTGGCCCTGGTGGGCGCGGCCGGGCCGGGAACGACGGTCGTGCCCGGAGGCCCGTGTCCCGGGGTGGTGATCGACCTCGCGGCGCCGAGCCTGCTGACCACGCTCGGCATGCCGCCGTCGGGCGACCTGTCGGTGATCCGCACGCTGGGGGGTGGAGTCTGCGGGCGACTGCTCCAGGCGCTGGATCTCGGGACTTGCGGGACCAGTGAGGTGGCTGTGCTGCCTTAGACGGGTCAGCCTCGCCGCGCCCGCAGCTCACCGATGAGCCGACGCACCGGCTCGAGCTCCTCGCCCGGGAAGTTGTCCGGGTTGTCCCAGAACTCCGCCAGCCCCCCGGCCCCCGCCGTCTCGTAGGCACTCACCTTCAGCATCAGCTGCAGCTTGTCGCAGGCCTTGACCAAGCGGGCTTCCGGCGACTCGGCCCGCTCGTACTCCTCGAACAGCTCGGTCGCCCGCTCGCCCAGGGGGGCCGTCAGCTCCCCGAGCGCGGCCCGCTCCGCTCCCGCCTTCGCGCCCTCGGGCAGGTAGCGTCCCGCCGTCCGGGGCAGGTCGCCGATCCGGACCTCCGCCAGGTCGTGGACCAGGGCCATGGCCATGGCGCGGCCGGGATCGACCTCGGGCAGCTTCGGCGCCAGCACCCACACGAGCAGGGCGACGTGGAAGGCATGCTCGGCGACACTCTCCTCGTCCGCGACGCCGCGCAGGCGCCATCCCATGCGGGGCACCCGGTCGAGACCCTGCGCCTCGAGCAGGAGGTCGATAAGGGTCTCGTTGGGCTTCACAGCCTGTCCCCCGGTGTCGTCCTGAGCGAAGCCGGCACCGGCTACGAGATGAGCTGCATCCCGCCCGGCAGGGCGTTGCGGGTCAGGTAGTCGGAGAGCAGGAAGACGAACAGGATCACCAGCCAGAAGACGCCCGAGAGGATCGCCATCTTCGTCACCCGAGAGCTGCCCTTGATGTGCATGAAGAACAGGATCACCAACGTCGCCTTGAAGACGGCGATGCTCATGGCGACGATGTCGTTGAATGCCCCCAGGTGCAGGTAGGCGACCCACACCGTCACGCCGGTGAGCACCAGCAGCGCCAGGAAGACGCCGAGGTAGGTCTTGATCGAGGGATGGTAGGCCACGGCTCGCTCCCGGTCGTTCAGATGTGCCGCCCGAGCAGGTACAGCAGCGGGAAGAGGAAGATCCAGACGATGTCGACGAAGTGCCAGTAGAGGCCGGTCCCCTCCACCAGGTTGTAGTTCCTGGAGGAGAACCTGCCCCGCCAGGCCAGCACCGTCAGCGTCAGCAGGATGCCGATGCCGATGATCATGTGGAGCGCGTGGAGCCCCGTCATGGCGAAGTAGAGATTGAAGAACATCTCCACGCCGGCCGAGTCCTCCCCGGGCCACGAGAAGTGGGGCCCGGGGACGAGGTGGTCGTGGAACTTGTGGCTGTACTCCACCACCTTGATGCCCAGGAAGGTGGTTCCGAGGACGATCGTTCCCAGGAGGTAGGCGACCGTCAGCTTGCGCTTGTCCTTCGACGCCGCCCAGACCGCCATCGCCATCGTCAGGCTCGAGCCGATGAGCACCGCCGTGTTGATCGTCCCCAGCTTGATGTCGAGCTCGTAGCTGCCGTTCATGAAGGCGGAGGAGTTCGCCGACCGGTAGACCACGTAGGCGGCGAAAAGGCCGCCGAAGAACATGATCTCGGTGACCAGGAAGACCCACATCCCGAGGAACGAGGCCTCCTTCTGCTGCTCGTAGCTCTCGAAGTGGTGCTGGAGCCCGAAGTCGCGCGTTGCACCGGTCTCAGGCAACGTTGGCCTCCTTCCTCCGGACGCTCGTGTAGTCGTAGGCCTCGGTGCTCACGGTCGGGATCTCGTGGAAGTTGTAGGCCGGCGGCGGCGACGAGGTCTGCCACTCGAGTCCGTAGGCGCCCCAGGGGTTGGCCCCGGCCTTCTTGCCGTAGCGCATGGACCAGATGAAGTAGATCATCGGGATGAGATAGCCGACCCCCAGGATGGTCGCGCCCGCCGAAGACATGACGTTGAGCACCGCGAACTCCTCGGGGTAGGTGTAGTAACGCCGCGGCATCCCCAGGTAGCCCAAGAGGAACTGCGGGAAGAAGGTGAGGTTGAAGCCGATGAAGATCACCAGCGCCCCGAGCTTGGACCAGAAGACCGGGTACATGCGCCCGGTGATCTTGGGCCACCAGAAGTGGAGTCCTCCCAGGTAGCCCATGATCGCGCCGCCCACCATGATGTAGTGGAAGTGGGCCACCACGAAGTACGTGTCGTGGACGTGGATGTCGATCCCGGTGGTCGCCAGCATCACACCGGTGAGGCCGCCGATCGTGAACAGCCCGATGAAGCCGAGCGCGTAGAGCATGGGGGTGTCCCACGAGATCGAGCCTTCGTAGAGCGTCGCCGTCCAGTTGAAGACCTTGACGGCCGACGGCACCGCCACCAGCATGCTGAGGAACGAGAAGACGATGCCGGCGAAGGGCGACTGGGAGGAGACGAACATGTGGTGTCCCCAGACCAGGAAGCCCAGCACCGCGATGGCGATCGACGAGAAGGCGATGAACTTGTAGCCGAAGATCCGCTTGCGCGAGAACGCCGTGATCAGCTCGCTGACCACCCCCATCGCCGGCAGCACCATGATGTAGACGGCCGGGTGGGAGTAGAACCAGAAGAGGTGCTGGAAGAGCACCGGATCGCCGCCCAGGGCCGGGTCGAAGATCCCGATGTGGAACAGCCGCTCGGCGCCCACCAGCAGGATCGTGATGGCGACCACCGGGGTGCCCAGGATCATCACCAGGCTGGTGGCGTAGTGCGCCCAGACGAAC
>CAJQNK010000074.1 GCA_905479655.1 uncultured bacterium
AGATCAAGGACCGTCTGCTCCGGGCGCTGGTGGTGGAGCGCTCCGGCGAGGTGCGCCGGTGGTCGACCGAGGAGCTCCGTCCCGGCTACCGCTCCACGGCGCTGCAGGGTGCGGGAGGCGTCGTGGCGCGGGCCCTGTTCCGGCTCGAGCCGGCGGATCCGGCGGTGGGATCGGAGCGCATCCGGGAGCTCAATCGACGCCGGTGGGCCAGCCTGCCTTCAGGGCAGGGCAACGCGGGCTCCGTGTTCCGCAACCCGGAGGGCCGGACCGCCGGGCGTCTGATCGACGAATGCGGGCTCAAGGGCGAGCGCCGGGGCGACGCGCAGATCAGCTCGCGCCACGCCAACGTCATCGTCAACCTGGGCGGGGCCCGCGCGCTGGATGTCCTGGAGCTGATGGTGGTCGCCCACGGGGCGGTGCGCGAGCGCTTCGGCGTGCGGCTCGAGCCCGAGGTCGTCCTCGCCGGCGTGCTCGCGGAGCGCTGGCGTCGAGCCGTGGGCCCCGTCGGGGCGCTGGGGGAGCCGTGAAGCTGTCGATCGTCGTGCCCGCCTACAACGAGCGGGAGACCGTCGAGACGATCCTCGAACGGGTCCGCCGAGCGGAGCTGCCCGCGGGGCTGACCCTCGAGATCGTCGTGGTGGACGACGGTTCGAGCGACGGCACGACGGAGATCCTGCGCTCGTTGGCCGAGCGCTGGGAGTTCCGGTTGTTCGTCCACCCCGAGAACCGGGGCAAGGGCGCCGCCCTGGCCACCGGCCTGGACGCGGTGACGGGCGAGATCGTACTCATTCAGGACGCGGACCTGGAGTACGACCCCCGCGACTATCCGAAGCTGCTGCAGCCGATCCTGGAGGGGCAGGCCGACGTCGTGTACGGCTCGCGCTTCCAGGGCGGGCCCCAACGGGTCATGTTCTTCTGGCATCGGATGGGCAACCTGGTGGTGACCACCCTCTCGAACATGCTCACGGACCTCAACCTGTCGGACATGGAGACGGGCTACAAGGCCTTCCGGCGCGAGGCCCTGGAGGGGATCCGGATCCGCTCCGGCCGGTTCGGCGTGGAGCCCGAGCTCACGGCCAAGCTGGCCCACAGGAATCTCCGGTTCTACGAGGTGCCGATCTCGTACCACGGGCGTGGCTACGAGGAAGGAAAGAAGATCGGTTGGCGCGACGGCCTGGCCGCTATCTGGCACATCCTCCGCTATAATCTTTTCCGCTAGTGGAAGCATCCATCCACCGGCGCCCTCCCCGTTCCTCGCTCCAGCGTTGCGCCGTCGCCTCCCGAAGCGAGAGGCGAGCGTCAGCCCAGAGCTCGGAGTCCGGCGGAGAGGAATTCGAGTCGCGCTTTTCCTGGAGTCGCCGGATGGGTGACTCCGAGAGGGACAAGGAGGTGGACGTGCATCGTAAGGAACTTTGGACCCCCGGAGTCGTGGCCCTGTTGCTGGCCGTGGTCGTCGTCGGAGCCGGCTGCTCCCAGAAGAGCCCCGAAGAGCAGGTTGCCCAGATCCGCGCGCGGTACGTCGCGGAGGTGAACCAGGGCGGTTTCTACGTCGAGCAGGAGCCGGCCGAGGAGCCGGAGATGGCGACCGACGAGGATCTTGCCGAGGACGCTGCCGAGGACGTGGTGGCGGAGGAGCCCACGGCGGAAGACGCCGCCGAGGCGGCCGAGGGCGAGGCCGAGGAGGTCGAGGCGTCGCGACAGAACGTGGTGCTGGACATCCTGGTCCGTCACGACAGCAACAAGAAGCTGCCGGGCATCACCGTCGACATCTACCAGGAGGGCGCCGACGGGACGCAGAAGCAGCAGTGGCGCCTGTGGGTCGAGACGGCCGACCTGGAGAAGGGCAACATCCAACAGGTCCGGCACGTGATCGAGGGCATCGACTATGTCGAGGGCGACCGCTTCGCGGTCGAGGTGCGCCACCCGATTCCCGCTGCCGAGCGCGGCGAGTACAAGGAGTTCGCGGCGGCCGGACCGTGACCCCGGGGGCGGCGGAGAGCCGAGCGTGACCGGGGTCTCGCATCCGCCGGCGGCGCAGGGCGCGATCGCGCGTCTGGAAGATCAGATCGCCGGGGTGCTGCGGGGCAAGCCGGAGGCCATCCGGCGGGTGGTCGTGTGTCTGCTGGCGCGCGGCAACGTCCTCATCGAGGACGTGCCGGGTGTCGGCAAGACGACGCTGGCCCAGGCCGTGGCGCGCTCGCTGGGGCTCGCCTTCCAACGCATCCAGTTCACCTCGGACCTGCTGCCGTCCGACATCATCGGCGTCACGATCTTCCGGCGGGAGACCGAGAGCTTCGAGTTCGTGCCGGGACCGCTGTTCGCCAACGTGGTGTTGGCCGACGAGATCAACCGGGCGAGCCCGAAGACGCAGTCGGCGTTGCTCGAGGCCATGAGCGAGGGCAAGGTCTCCATCGAGCGCAAGCGCTACGTCCTGCCGCGGCCGTTCATGGTCCTGGCGACGCAGAACCCCCTGGAGTACGTAGGGACCTTCCCGCTCCCCGAGTCCCAGCTCGACCGCTTCCTCATGTCGCTCCGTCTCGGCTACCCACCGCGCGAGGCCGAGCGGCAGTTGCTGAACGAGGGCGGGGTCGACGAGACCCTCGCGGAGCTGCGGCCGGTCATCGAGCGTGACGATCTGCTCGCGCTGCAGGCGGCCGTGCCCGGAATCCAGGTGGCCGACAAGGTCGTCGAGTACATGATCGAGCTGGTCGAGGCGACCCGGCGATCCGAGGAGATCCTCCTCGGGGTCTCGACCCGGGGTCTCCAGGATCTCCACCGCGCCTGCAAGGCCCTGGCCCTGGCCGAGGACCGGAGCTACGTGATCCCGGACGACGTGCAGCGTCTCGCCGTGCCGGTCCTGGCCCACCGGATCGTGCTGCGCCGTGGCGACGTCGGCCTGGAAGGCAACTCGGAGGCGATCGCCAGGGTGGTCGAGTCGGTCCCCGTCCCTGTGTAGGGGCCGTCGATCGAGGCGGGTGCCGCCGCAACCCACGAACCGATGCGCTCCGTCACGCCGTCGAACATCCGCGTCACCCGGATCGGCCTGGTCTACATCCTCCTGGCCCTGGTGGTCGGCCTCGCGGCCACCAATACGGGGAACAACGCCCTCTACCTGATCTGGTCCGCCATGCTCGGGCTCCTCGTGGTCTCGGGCGTCATCTCGCGCTCCAACGTGAGAGCGCTCGGGCTGGGGCTCGAGCCGCCCGGGGAGATCCACGCCGAGACGCCGTTTCGGCTCCAGTTCGTCGTGCGGAGCCGGGCGCGGTGGTTCGCCCGCCGCCTGCTCGTCCTGCGGCTGGGCGACGGGCGGGCGGCCGCCCTGGTGCCGCTGCTGCCGCCCGGCGGCGTGAGCCGGGGGGCCGTCGAGCTGGAGCTGGCCACACGGGGGCGCCACCGCCTGCGTTGGGCCCACGTCACGAGCCTCTTCCCCCTCGGGCTGTTCACGAAGGGGATGCGCCACCGCCTCGATCTCGAGCTGTTGGTCTTTCCCCGACTCCTGCAGGGGCGGCCCCCCCGGGTGGCCGCGGCGGGCAGGGTGGGCGAGGAGGCGTCGCACCGGCCCGGTCGGGGGCACGAGCTCCTGGCCCTGAGGGAGTTTCGCGTCGGCGACGACCCGCGCCAGCTGCACTGGAAGCAGTCGGCCCGCACCGGGCGCTGGATCGTGACCGAGAGGGAGGCGGAGGTGGGCCGGAGGCTGTCCGTGGCGCTGGACAACGGGGTCCTGGCGAGCTCGGGAGACGGGCTGGATCCCGAGCGTGCCGAGCTCTTCGAGGAGCGGGTGCGGGAGGCGGCGACCGCCGCCTGTCACTACCTGGAGCGGGGCTACGACCTCGAGCTCGTCACGCGGGACGGGGTCGTCCCCTTCGGCAGCGGCCGACGACAGCGATGGTCGATCCTGGAGCACCTGGCCCTGGTGGCACCGACGTCGCGCTCCCCACGGTCGCTCGTCGGTCGCGACGCCAGGGTGCCGCGGCTGGTATTCGAGCTCGACCGGAGCGCGCCGGCGGTCCGGGCGCGGCGGGGCCTCGCGTGACGTTCGGGGCCGAGAAGCGGCGGCTGCTCGGTTGGCTGGCTCTGCTGGCGCCGATCCCCCTGCCGTTCAACCAGGTGATCGCCTGGCCGGAGCTCCTCCTCTTCCTGGCGGTCGTCGCCGGCTTCCTGGCTCGGGCTCGCGAGGAGGAGGCACGCTGGCTGCCCGTGTGGATGATGAACCTGCTGGCCGTCGCCTACCTGCCGGTGCTCTTCCTGGACCTGTCGAGCTTCCGCGGCGGTCAGCTCCTGCGCCCGCTGATCCACCTCGCGATGTTCGCCCTGGCGGTGAAGCTGTTCTCGCTGCGTCGCGATCGGGACATCCGTCAGGCCTACCTCGGCATCTTCTTCCTCACCCTCGCGGCCGTGGGCTCGAGCGTCCACCCCAGCATGATGCTCTACCTGGTGGCGTCGGTCGCCCTGAACGTGTTCGCCATGACGCGACTCGCGGGCTGGGACGCCCTCGCCGACTTCGGTCACGTCGGGACGCCCTGGCCGGCCGGCCGCCTGAGGGGCTTCGCGGGGCTCTCGACGCTCGCGGCTCTCGTCCTGGCGGTGCCGTTGTTCGTTCTGCTCCCCCGGATCCGCAACCCCTACATCGTGGGGACGGCTCCCGGGGCGGCCAACCTGCTCCAGGCGACCTCCTTCACCTCGGAGATCGGTCTGGACGCGATCGGGCGCCTGCGGGTCAGCCGTGCGGTCGCGCTGCGCTTCGAGAGCCTGGGGCCGGGCTCGGTGCCCGGGGAGCGGCGCTTCAAGGTGGAGACCTACGACGCCTACTCCGACGCTCGTTGGCGCCGTAGCGAGGAGACGAGCGAGGTGCTCCAGCAACAGGGCGCCGACTTCTTTCGTCTGACACGCGGGGTCCGCATCGAGCGACTCCACCTCTGGCTCAGTCCGATGGGCGCTCCCCAGTTGCCTCGTCCGTTGCACGGGTTCATGGTGCGCGCGACCGAGCCGCGTCTGTTCCGCGATCGCGGCGGGGGTCTTCGGCTGCCCCGGATCCCGGCCGGGACCTTCGAGTACGAGGTCGACCTGGGTCGTGTCCCGGACTCCCTGGCCGACCCTCCGGAGCTGGGGGGCTCGGACCGCGCCCTGCTCTCCCGCTCGGGTATCGACGCCCGGGTCGCGGAGCTCGCGAGGCGGGCGGCCGGGGAGGGCGGTGACCGGGAACGGGCCGACCGCCTCGAGGCCCACCTGCTGCGGGAGTACGCCTATACCCTCGACTTCCTGGGTCGTGGCGGTGCGACCCCCATCGAAGACTTCCTGTTCGAGAACCGGAGGGGCCACTGCGAGCTCTTCGCCACCTCTCTGGTCCTCCTGCTGCGGGCCGAGGGCATCCCGGCCCGCCTGGTGACCGGCTTCCTCGGTGCCGAGCTGAACCCCATCCAGGACTACTGGGTGGTGCGCCAGAGCCATCGTCACGCCTGGGTCGAGGCGTGGATCGAGGGCGAAGGCTGGCAGACCCTGGACCCGACGCCGCCCGCCGGCCGGCCGGGTTCGGAGAGCGGGAGCCTGGGAGCCGTGTTCGGTCAGGCGTGGGACTGGGTGATCTTCCGCTGGGACCGCTACGTCCTCACCTACGGAATGGCCGATCAGATCCAGGCCTTCTTCGGGTTGCGGGATCTCTGGCTCCGCATGCGAGAGATGTTCGAGAGTGACGCGCCCGCGTTGGAGGAGCCGGTGCCGGAGCCGGCTCCGGCCTTCGGGGAGTCGCCGCCCACCGGGGCCGAGCCGAGGTCGGAGCTCACGACCTGGTGGGCCGCCGTGCCCCTCGTGCTCGCCTTCGCCGCGGTGCTCGTCTGGTGGCTCCGCCGCCCGCGGCTCGACGCGACGCTGGCCTATCGCCGGCTGAGGCGTTGGCTGGCGACCTCCTTCGCCGAGGTCACGCCGGCGACGCCGCCGCTGGCCCTGGCGGAGATCCTCGCCCGCCGGCACCCCGCGGCGGAGGAGCCGGGGGGGCGGATCGTGGGGCTGTACCTGCGCGAGAGCTTCGCGGGGGTACCGACCTCGGAGGAGGAGCTCGCGGCTGTCGCCGAGTGGTGGCGGGTGGTCGAGAGGATCCTGCGCCAGGAGCGGTAGGCCATCGAGGTGGATCCTCGTCTCGTCGAGGATTGACCGGGCCGCCGTGGATCGGTACATTCGTCCGGCAACTTCAACCAGATGGGGTCGGTGGGTCGAGGGGACGGGGCGCCCCCCCGGGGGGGGTGTTCCGACCGACGCCTCGGTGCACCGGCAAGGGATCCACGAAGAAGGAGGCTCTCGCATGCATCGTCTCGCCAAGCTCGCCCTCGTCCCGGGGGTCCTCGTCGTCTTCCTCGCGGCGGTCCCCGCGACGGCCCGCGTCGAAGCCGGCTATGTCGACACCCTCTCCGCCGCCGAGCTCGATCTGCCGGCGCCCTACCCGGGGGCCGGACCCGAGGGCCCCGGAGTCTGGACCCGAGAGGTCGTCCGGCCCGGAGCGACCTTCGTCAAGATCCACTTCTCGGAGTTCGCGCTGCAGTCCGGAGACACCTTGACGATCTCGAGCCCCGACGGCCGACAGGTGAACGAGTATCGGGATCTCGGACCCCGTGGCACCGGGGAGTTCTGGGCCTTCGCCGTGCGCGGCGAGCGGGCGGTCGTGACCCTGACGTCGTTCGGGACCGGTGGCGGTGTCGTCCGCGCGGGGGAGGTGGGTGTGGGCACGCCGATCCGGATGCCCGACGCCGTCTGCGGCTCGGACGGCCGCGAGGACGTGGCCTGCCACCCTCAGGGCAAGAGCAAGACCGGCCCCGTGGCCCGTCTCCTGTTCCAGGACGGTGGGGGCTTCTTCGTCTGCACGGGCTTCCTGGTCCGTGGCTCCAACGGCAGCACGCTCATGACGAACCAGCACTGCATCGACGACCAGACCGGCGTCAACTCGCTGGAGGCGTGGTTCAACTACCAGAACGCCACCTGCGGCGGCGGTGCCGACGATCCGATCGACCCCTACTTCGGCAACAACTTCCTCACCACCGACGTCGGGCTCGACTACAGCCTGATGACCATGTCCGGCAATCCCGAGGCGGTCTACGGCGAGTACGTCGCGACCCGGGCCAACCCCCAGGTCAACGACCGCATGATCCTGCCCCAGCACTCGGGTGGCAACGAGAAGACCTTCGCCGCTTTCGAGGGCGCCGGCCGCTCCGGCGGGCCGTGCCTCATCAAGGGGGTACGCGAGACCCTGAGCGGCTGGACCGCGAACTCGCAGATCAACTACACCTGCGACATGGAGGGTGGCGCCTCGGGCTCGCCGGTCGTCGGGCGCGACGCGGGCGCCAACATCATCGGGATCAACCACGTGGAGACCATCGGCTGCCTGTTCAACGACGGCAACTACGCGACCCACATGGACGACATCTGCGACGATGCCGGGTCGCTGCTGAACTGCAACTGAGGACCGCCTCTCGGACGACCCCGGCGCCGGGACTCCGGCGCCTCTTCGAGACGTCGGCGGTGGGCGCGGTCGCGCTCACCGCCCTCGGTCTTCTCGCGGCCAGCCCACGGGCCGGCGCCGCCGAGCTCGCCTTCCGGGAGGTCGCGGCCGAGGCCGGCCTCGTCTTCCTCCACGCGCCGCTGGGCGACACGCCGGGCTGGCCCATGCACGGCGGCGGCACGGTCGGCGACTTCGACGGCGACGGATGGCCGGACCTGTTCGTCGTCGGCTCGGGCACGCGGCCCGACGCCCTTTTCCTCAACGACCGCGACGGCACCTTCACCGACCGGGCCGCCGAGTGGGGTCTGACCGACCTCTACCGGGGGGTCGGCGCCAACGCCGCGGACTACGACGGCGACGGCGACGTCGACCTGTTCGTCACCAGCCTGGGCGACCGGCCCGGCATCCGCAACGGCCAGCACCGCCTGTACCGCAACGAGGGGAACGCCGGCTTCACCGAGGTGGCGGCCGAGGCCGGCGTCGCCTCGACCGGACCCGACTTCTTTCCCGACGGCTACGGCTCGACCTGGGGCGACTTCGACCTGGACGGCGACCTCGACCTGTGGGTCGCCGGCTGGAAGGGCGAGCTGCCCCTGCCGTACGTCACGAGCCGGCTGTTCCGCAACCGGGGCGACGGCACCTTCGTCGACGTCACCGAGGCGGCGGGGCTGGACGATCCGGCGCTGCGGGCCTTCGGCGCCGTCTTCACCGACATGGACGGCGACCGCTACCCCGAGCTCCTCGTGGCCGGCGACTTCGGCACCAGCCGCTACTTCGTCAACGACGGCGCCGGCGGCTTCCACCCGGAGCCGGTCGGCCTGCCTCCCGAGGCCCGGGTCCACAACGGCATGGGGACGGCGGTGGCCGACTTCGACCGGGACGGCCGGCCGGACTGGTTCGTGACCGCCATCGACCCGGCCTGGCACCGGGACGGCCCGCCGGGCAACCGCCTCTACCTCAACCGGAGTGGAGGAGGGGAGCACCGGCTCGTGGCCCTGCCGCGCTCCGGCGGCGTCGACGACGGCGGCTGGGGCTGGGGTGTGGCCGCGGCCGACCTCGACAACGACGGCCGGGTCGACCTGGTCCACACCAACGGCTGGATCACCGAGTGCCCGGCCACCCTGGGCCGCTGCTACCAGGACGACGCCACCCGGCTGTTCCGCAACCTGGGCGACGGCACCTTCGAGGACGTGGCGGCCGAGACCGGCCTGATCCACACCGCCCAGGGCCGGGGTCTCCTGGAGCTCGACTACGACCGGGACGGCGACCTGGACCTGGTGATCCTGGAGAACGCCGGCCCCCTGCGCCTCTTCCGCAACGACCTCTCCGGCTCCGACGCGAACTGGCTCCACGTCCGCCTCGACACCACGGCCAGGCCCGCCCTGGCGCCCCACGGCCTCGGCGCCCGCGTCGAGGCGCGGCTCCCCGACGGTACCCGCCTTCTCGCCACCGTCGATGCCGGCAGCAACTACCTGGGCCGCGGCGAGCTCGCCGTCCATCTCGGGCTGGGGGAGGCGGCGGAGGTCGAGGCGCTGGTGGTCTCGTGGCCTGACGGTTCCGAGACGGTGCTGGAGGCGGTCGCGGCCAATCAGCACCTCGTCGTGACGGCGGCGGGCCGGTAGCTCCCGGTCACGCCGATGGGACACCCCGATCGGGCTCAGGTCCGGAGGAGCTGAAGGAGCTTGGCGAGGCAACCGGCGGGCCTCGGCTGACCTCAGTCCACCAGCGCCACCATTCCCCGGAGGACGGCTCCGCCCACCGGCTCCCGCACCGCAACGGCCAACCGCCACGTCGTTCCTCGAAGCCGAATTTCCGTCTCGTAGAGAAAGAAATCGCCTGCTTCCGGTGGAGCGTCCTCGCTCCCTCGACGAGCGCGTCGATCTCGAGGGAGGCCTCGGAGCGCCTCCGATCCCGCCCCCAGGTCAATCCCAGGGAGTAGTAGCTCGTCATCGAGGCGGTCAGGACCGTGGCGAATCGGTCCACTTCGGCATTCAGCAGCGCCTGTCCCCCCGTCTCTCGGGCGAGCCTGTCGAGCAACCCATGGAGCCTCTGCTCGTCGCCCGCCACGCGCCCCGGCGTTCCGGTACCCTCCCCGGCACGAGGAGCGGTTTCGACGTCGATCGACTGCAGGTTCGGGACAAAACCACTCCCGTCCCACGGAAACAGCACCCACTGACGACGAGCGACCTCGTCGCTCAAGAGCCGGTAGGCGCTCCACAGACGGGCTTCGGCATCGGCTGGTTCTGGAGGGTCGAGCGGAGAAGCTCGATCGGCCGAGGGTCGCTGCGCCCGACTCCCCTCATGCTCTCCACACCGCGGTACGGACGCGGGCCAGGATCCCGCGACGACCACCATCGCTCCGCGGACCGAAGGCTCTCCGGCAATGTCGAAGGCGGCGACGGCCGCTTCGGAACGTCTCCTCGCCTCGTCGATGACGATCTCCTGCTTGCCGCGGCAGCCGACCGCTTTCCGGCGTGTCCGCCGCTGCAGGTCCAGCCGCGAGAACGGAGACTCTCGCGTCGCCGCCTTCGCCATCGCGAGGTGCACCTCCTGACGGCTTCCGGTCCACGGCTGGAGCTCGTGCAACTGACGACCGTCGAAGGCATAGATCGCCACTTCCGAGGGCTGGGCCAGTGTCGAGAGCTGACGGTCCAGCCCGGCCAGGGCATCGTCCCTGTCGTCTTGTCGAAGCGTGGTCTCGTCGACGAAGACGAGAAGCCGGATCGGGAGCTCGCCGGCCGTCTCCGGGCCCGGCGGGTCTGCCGCACGAGCGCCGTTCCGGATCTCTGCGAAGTAGTCGATCTCCTGCGGCTGACCGTCCAGACGAACCCGGAAACGAGCCTCGTCGAGACCGGTTATCGGCCGACCGGCATCGTCTAAGACGGAAACGTCGATGTTGAGGACGTCGACCTCGACCCGCTCACCGTGCACCTGCCCCGGGGACGGGCCCGCAAGGGCGGCGCTCATCAGACGAGGGCACCCGACAGCGCGAGGCCCCTGCGCCTCCTGCAACTCATGGCGGCGTCCCTCGACTCGGAGTACGGACCATGGTCATCGTCCTCGTAGACTCGGCGAGAATAGCTCGTAGCGACACCCCTCGTTGCGCGGAAGATCCCCATGCCCTTCTCGCGGGATCCTCCAGGTTCCCTGGTCTCTCGGCGTGTGTCGGATAGTGTGTAGGATATGGGCGTCGAGAGGAGGAGGCCATCGGTGAAGATCTCGGTCTACATCCCCAAAGAACTCGAAGAGCCGCTGCGTGAACAGGCGGCCGAGGCCGGCGAATCCCCGCCGCTGTTCCTGCAGTCCCTCCTCCGCAAGCGGCTGGCAGGTCGTGGAAGGACCTTCTCCGCCGAGTTCGCCGCCCTGGCCGGGAGCTGGGAAGACGACCGGTCGGTGGCGCAGATCATCCGCGACATCGAGGAGAGCCGGACGAGCGCTCAACGCTCCGGGCTGCGGTAGGCCCTTCTCGCCCGGTAGCCGTGGCGATGTTCCTGCTGGACACCAACACCTGCATCCACTACTTGAACGGCACCGACGCCGGCCTCACTCGGCGGGTCCTCGCCGCCGGGCCCGACCAGCTCGCCGCGAGCGCCCTGACGGCCGGTGAGCTCCACTTCGGGGCTGCGAGGTCCTCCCGGCCCCAGGCGAATCGCGAACGGCTGGCAGCTTTCTTCGGCGAGCTTGCCGTCATTCCGTTCGACGGTCAGTGCGCTGCGCACTTCGGCCGGATCAAGGCCGACCTCCTCGGCCGTGGGCGCCCCATCCCCGATTTCGACATCGGAATCGCCGCCACCGCGGCGGCCACCGGCCGCACCCTGGTGAGCGCCGACGGTCACATGGATGAGATCTCCGGCATTCCGCTCCAGAACTGGCTCACTGGAGGTCGCGCGGATTAGCTCCAGGCCGCGACCTGTCGGTCGCGGGTCCGTGGCTACTGGCGGTCCTCCTCGCGGCGGTTGCTGCTGCCGCCGCGCTGGCCCGCCAACGCGAGGCCGAGGGCCGACGCCTGCGGGAGAGGACGGGCAAGCCGGTCCTCGGCGTCAAGAGGCTCCTGCGCGTCGACCCCCACGACCGCCCCGAGCGCTTCCGCCCGAGCCCGAGGCCCCGCTTCCACGCCGTCGACCCCGCCCTGCGGGCCGGTCTGGAGCAGTCCTACCGGCAGTTCGCCGACGACTACCGGACCGCGGCCCACGAACTCCTCGCCGGCAGGAAGGCGACGTTCCCGGCGCACTCGTTCCCCCAGCCTGAGCCGTTCTACCGGGGGAGGACGGAGGAGCGGGCCCGCGGGCCGGACGCTTGAGTCACGGAGCTTCCGCGCCCGACCGGGCGAGGTCCCTCAGGTCAGGGTCTCGTTCCCGGCCGAAGTGCGCCTCGAGACCCCGGTGAAAGCGCCCGAGGGCGGTCTACCGGCGATCGGACGGGCTGAGAACGCCGCTCAACTCCATGGAGTGGCTGATCGGGGATGCGAGAGAGACCTGGCGAGGCGCACGAGAGGGTCCGCAGATTGGTGCGCTCCCTCCTTCTTCCGAGGTGGTTGGCACCCCGTTTCGGCCAGGTCCTGCTCCCGACGACAGCGGCTGAGCGGGGGGTCTCCGGGGGTCAGAGGCGCGCCGACGGACCCGGCAGCTAGCGCCGGCACCCCGCCGCCCCGGGAATCGGGGCCGGGCGCCGGGGCAGGGATTCACGATCAGCTACGGCCGGGAGCGTAGCACGGGGCGGGCCGGCGCGGCGTGGCAACGACGGACGGGGCGTCCGCCCGAGAGCCTCAGGAGCTCGTGCAGATGCAGGTCGGAACCGTAGCGCCGCTGCACGAGTTCGAGCAGCAGTCGGCGTCGGTCTGGCACAGCGCGCCGGTGGGGAGCTTGCCGCGGCAGAGCGACGCGAGGTCGCTCTGGAGCCCAAGGTCGATCTCGTCCTCGAGGGCCTGGAGGCGGAGGGCGTCGGGCGGGTTGGCGATGAGGTTGCTGGTCTCGAAGGGGTCGGCGTCGAGGTCGTAGAGCGCTTCGGTGGCGCCGCCGATCACCAGCGGCACCCAGACGCCGCCCTGGGCCACAGACCCCTTTGCCTTGCCGGGGGAGAAGGGATCGTCGTCGACGCGCTCGGTGGGCGAGCCGTTGTCGCTGGTGATGATCACCAGCGTGTCCGCGGGATCCCACTCGATGCCGTCCTCCTGCCGCGGGTTGTTGAGCAGCCGGTCGATCTCGATGTCGATGGCGGTGATCATCGAGCGGAAGTCGAAGTCGTCGTTGTCGCTCATCGCCTCCGGGTCGCACTCGAAGGTTTCGTCGGTGTAGGGGGCGCCGAGCCCCTCGCGCGGGCAGCCCCAGGGCTTGTGCGGCGCGAGGAAGGGGACGTAGGCGAACCAGGTCCTGCCCGCGTCCTCCTGGTCGTTGATCCAGGTGGCGGCGCGACGGCGCATGTGGTTGGTGAGGTAGATGGAGGGATCCTCGGTCGGCAGCCCGATCATGGCGTCCCACTCGCTGTCGATCGGGTCCGGGTCGGCGCTGCGGGTCTCCCAGAAGTGGAAGAACGGCACGCCCTCGTCATCCTGGGTCCCCTGCTGCTTGTCGAGCAGGGTCGCCCAGAAGTCGTCGTAGCCCGCGGCCCGCGGGGCGTTGTCGTCGTCCTGGTCGGCGGAGGTCCCCAGGTGCCATTTCCCCAGAAGCGCCGTGGCGTAGGCCGTCGTGCCGCCCTGGGTGCTGGCCAGGAGCTTCGGCAGGAGGTTCGGGTCGTCGACGTCGAGGCCGACGACGGTGTCGTCGTTGATCACGTCGCCGATCCCGGTGCGGAAGCCGAAGCGCCCGGTGTGGAAGGTCGTGCGCGTCGGGGAGCAGAAGGGGTTCGACCAGGCGTTGTCGAAGGTGATGGCGTCGTCGGCGACGAAGCCGCTGAGGAAGGCGGCGGTGTCGGCGTAGGGCCCATCAGGGTCCCGAAGACCGTAGAACGAGAAGTTCTC
>CAJQNK010000075.1 GCA_905479655.1 uncultured bacterium
CGCTCCACCTCGATGGTGAAGTCGACGTGGCCGGGGGTGTCGATGATGTTGATCTGGTGACCGAGCCACGTGCAGTAGGTGGCGGCGGAGGCGATGGTGATACCTCTCTCGCGCTCCAGCTCCATCGAGTCCATCTTCGCGCCCACGCCGTCCTTGCCCTTGACGTCGTGGATCGCGCGGATCCGCTGGGTGTAGAAGAGAACGCGCTCGGTGAGCGTGGTCTTACCCGAGTCGATGTGGGCGCTGATGCCGATGTTTCTCAGCTTGCTCGGATCGTATTTCATTGGGGACGAGGCCTCCCTCGTTCGTGGCCGCGTGAAAGCTTACCGGACACGCAGAGCGCGAGACCGTACCAAGAACGAAACCGGGGCGCAACCGTTTTGTCGCCCAGCTTGTCGCCCGGGTCGCTCCTCCGGGGTCCGGGTCGAGGGCGACGGAGAGAGGAATTGTAGCAGCGGCGACGAAAAAGAAGCCGGTGGGTCGCCCGGGTGACGACCCACCGGCTCGATGAGTATCGCTTCAGAAGCCGGAGGGGAGGCGGAGGTAGGTCTCGAACAGCGTCGGGTCGTCGAAATCCGCCTGGTCGAAGTGGATGAGCTGGGTGCCACGCTGCCGCGGATGGCCGGCGCGGTAGAGGCCCAGGGGGGTCAACATGATCTCCTCCATCGTCCGGTGGCCCCCCCGGACGAGGCCCTTCTCGTCGAAGACGCTGGCCCAGTCGCCCTGGAACGGGGTGCGCTCGAGCTCGGCGTAGGGCCGCACCTCGTACGACTCGGCGTTCGACAGGTCGATGGAGGCCGGGGTCTCGTAGCGGATCGCGGCCGGGAAGTGGTGTCCGCCGCGGACGAAGAAGATCGGCCGCCGACCGGGCACCAGGTCGACGAGCTCCGGGACGATCCAGTCGATCCGGTCGTCCAGTGCGCGTTGCACCGAGTAGGGCCGGTCGGCCTCGGGAGGGCCGTACTCGCGGGCCGCCGCCTCCTCGGTCTCCCGGTCGACGAAGACACGGTGGGAGCAGCCGCAGTTGTAGACGGTCTCGTAGAGACGGGGGTGGCCCTCGGAGTCCAGCGTGATGCGCAGGGTGATGCCCTCGATGGGGCCCGCACCCGGGTCGACGGGCTTCTTGAGCGCCGGGTGCTCCGGGTACCAGAAGGTGTAGACGAGCTGGACGTGGTCCTGGCCCCGCAGGCGCAGGGTGTCGCGGTAGGCGTAGGTGACGGGACGGTCGGTGTCGACCACGACCTCGGGCCGCGGAGAGTCGGGCGTCGCGACCAGCTCGAGGGAGCCGAGCCGGTCGGCCTCGAGCGGGTATCCGGCCTCCGGGTCGCTCTCCTGCACGAAGATCGGAGCCCAGCGGCGGAGCAGGTCGGCGTCGCCGCCGTCGGGCACGGCGGGCCGGTAAACCTGGTAGGCCGGGAAGTCGAGGGGTTGGGGTCCCTCGTACTCGTTCTCGGTGTGGTGCTTGCGCCAGGCGGCCACCGCCGGCCAGGCCGGGGCTCCCAGGATCCTCCGACGCAGACGTCCCCGCTCCTTGACGGACTTCTCGAGGTCGTCGTTCAGGCTGTCGATCCAGGCGCCCACCTCTTCCGCGCTCGACAGGGCGTCGATCCCGGCGAGCTGCCCCGCGAGCAGATCGGAGCTCATGCGCTGCCACACCTCGCGCAGGCACTCCAGCGCCGGATCGTCACCGCAACCGGCGCGATCCGCCAGGTCGTAGCGCTCCTGGGGATCGAGCCGCGCCACCTCGACGAGAAACGACGTCTCCCCGTCGGCCGTCGCCTGCCGGAGGAACTCGCGCAGCCGGGTGCGGCTGGTCTCGAGGTCGTCGCCGGCGGCCTCGCGGGCCTCGTCGAGCAGCGCGAGCGAGCGGACGTCGGGCCGCAGCCATACGCGATCCTCGAAGCGCTGGTGGCTGGCGTCCTCCACGTCGGCCCGGCGCAGGGAACGATCCAGCTCGCGCAGCTCGTCGACGCGCGGCGCCGGCAGGGCTCGAAGCGCCGGCTCGGTCTTCGCTCCGGAGGTCGCCGGAGAGCAGACCGGGGCGATGATCAGCAGGAGGGCGGCAGCGAGGGTGCGAACGGTCATGGCGCGGGCTCTCTCGTGGCGAGTCGGACGAGATCGACTCGGCTACCTTAGGAGGAGTCGATGAACGAAGAGTGAACCTGTGCACCCATGGGAGAGGGGTGGACGACCGGGGCGCGAGGCCGCGGCGACGAGGCGAAACGACGGCCGCTTCACCGGGCGTCGTCGCCGGACCCTCCCGGCCCGGCCGGCCGCCAGCCGGGCATGGAGCGTCGCGTGGTTCGGCGAGTTGTTCAGGCGGATGTAGCGCACCGAGGCGGCCCTGGTGACAGCCAGTGGGATGGCGGCGATCAGCGCGACGATCCTCGCCCATCTCGGCGCCGGGGTCGAGAGTTCTCTTCCTGGAGGGACGGGCCACGGCGGGCGGTTTCCTCAATCCGATGAGATGCCGATCGTCGCGTCGAGGACGACCCCGCCTCGGCCTATGGACGCGCGTTCAACCGCACGAGCTCCTCCCGGCCTCCTACAGCCACCCCTTCCGTCTCGCGACCCGGTGGGCCTCCACCCGGTTGCCCACGCCCAGCTTCCCGATGACCTCGGACAGGTAGTTGCGCACCGTGCCCGGAGCCAGGTGGAGGCGTTCGCCGATGGCCGCGTTGCTCAGCCCCTCGCCCGCCAGGCGCAGAACCTGGCGCTCGCGGTCCGTGAGCGGGTCCCGGTCGGTCCAGGCACGGGCGGCGAGCTCCGGATCGACCACGCGCAGGCCCCGGTGGACTCGCCGGACGGCATCGGCCAGCTCCACGGCTGGAGCGTCCTTGAGCACGTAGCCGGCGGCGCCGCCGTCCAGCGCCCGGCGCAGGTAGCCGGCCCGTGCGAAGGTGGTCACCAGCAGCACGCGGCAGGCGTCGCCCCGGTCCCGCAGGGCCGCCAGCAGGTCGAGGCCGGTCATCCTGGGCATCTCGATGTCCGTCAGCACGACGTCGGGGCTCGTCTCCTCGACGACGCCGAGCGCCTCCTCGCCGTCGGCGGCCCGGCCGACGACCTCGATGTCGGGCTCGAGGTTCAGGAGGGCGGCGAGCGCTCCCAGGACCAGGGCCTGGTCCTCGACCAGGACCACCCGGATCACGTCACTGCCTCCCCGGGGGCCGGGCGTCCGAAGGGGAGCGTCACGGTGAGCCGCGTGCCTCGCCCGCCCTCCCGCTCCACCCGGCCGCCCAGCGCTCCGATCCGCTCCCGCATCCCCGTGAGGCCGCTGCCGTCGATCACGGTGCCGCCGCGGCCGTCGTCCGCGATCTCGAGACGGGTCTCGCCGTCACCGGCCTGGAGCCGGATGAGACAGTCCCGGGCTCCCGAGTGGCGCAGCACGTTGGTGACGCCCTCGCGCAGGGCCAGCGCCAGGGCCTGCTCCGCATCCCCCGGCAGCTCCACCGGCGAGCTCTCGAGACGCACCTCGATGCCGGCGCCGCTGAGCTCCGAGCGCGCGCGCGCCAGCTCGGTGGCGAGGTCGGTCCGCCGGTACCCGGTGACCGCGGCCTGGACCTCGCGCAGCGCCCGCCGGGCCACCTCCTCGACGTCCGCCATCTCGCGCGCGGCGGCCGGCGGGTCCCGCTCGGCCAGGCGGCGCGCCAGCTCGGCCTTGCGCAGGACGACGGTGAGCGTGTGGCCGAGCAGGTCGTGGAGGTCCCGGGCGATGCGCTCGCGCTCGGCCAACCGGGCCAACCTCCGGATCTCCTCGTCGGAGCGACGCAGCGCCGCGTTCAGCCGGGCGACGCGACCGAAGTGGATGTTCACCCCGCCGATCAGGAGACTGAAGACGGTGGCCGGGATCCAGAAGGCCGGGTGCAGCCCGAGGATCCAGGCTTCCAGGAGCGGCAGCAGCGCGATTCCGCCGAGCGCGGCCAGCGACCGGTTCCAGGGTACGCCGTAGCCGAGGAAGCCGGCGCCGTAGACGAAGAAGACGCCGGCGCCCCAGTTGAACGGGGCGAAGCCGAGCCCCAGGAGGAGGATGGCGCCGATGACCCAGGGCACCCGGTGGGCCGGGCCCCGAAATCCCGAGAGGTAGATCGGGACGAAGACGGCGGCCCCCGCGACCGTCGCGATCCGCAGTGCGGGCGAGCTGTCGCCGAGGAACGGCGCGGAGAGGAAGATCCCGAGGTAGACGAGCCAGGCGTAGGGTGTCCAGCCGAGCTTCTGCCGATGGGTCGCGTCGGTCATGGAGGGCTCCGTGGGGAGAGTATCTCCGGTCGTGGGTCGTGGGTCGTGGGTCGTGGGTCGTGGGTCGTGGTTCGTGGTTCGTGGTTCGTGGTTCGTGGGTCGTGGGTCGTGGGGTCCGTCTCAACCCCAGGTCCGGCCCTCGTCCCGGCGCCAGGCCCACAACGCGACGACGAGGCTCAGCGCGGTGAAGCCCGCCAGCGCGGCGAAGCTGACCCCGGCGGTGACCGGGGAGGGCACGCCGATCCGAGCCAGCGCCAACCGGGCCAGGTGGTAGGGCGGCAGGAACGGTGCGACCGCGCGCAGGTAGGAGGGCAGCATCTCCACCGGCAGCCACAGGCCCGAGAGGAAGGACATGGGCAGGTAGATCAGGTTCACGACCGCCGGCGCGGAGTTGGGTCCGCAGAGGAGGCCCAGGGCCAGCCCGAAGGCGCAGAACGGCAGCGAGCCCGCCAGGAGGATGCCCGCCAGGGAAAGCCACGCGAGCGGCCCGAGATGCACTCCGCCCAGCGCGGCCGCGATGGCGAACAGGCCCGCCACGACCAGGCCGGAGAACACGAGGGCGGTCACCAGGCGGCCGAACAGCGCCGCCATGGGCGGCATGGGGGTCGCCCGCTGGACCAGCAGCCAGCCCTGGGCCCGTTCCACGGCGAGACCAACGCCGAAGCCGAACAGCGAGGCGCCGATCACGCCGAAGACGCCGTAGGTCGCCAGCAGGTAGGCGGGCGCCGTCACCGAGCCCACCGACGGCCGATCGCCGAAGACGATCCCGAAGAACAGGTAGAAGAGCCACGGGAAGGCCAGGGTGGGCAGGGCGTAGGCGGGAAGCCGTGCCGTCTTGAGGAGCTCCGCCCGGGTCTGCAGGCCCAGGATGCGGAGCGTGCGGGAGAAGCCGCCGGTCGCGGCGAGCGTGGTTGTCGTGTCGTTCATGCTGCCTCCTCGCCGACCGTGTCGGCCTCGGGTTCACGGGTGATGGAGAGAAACGCCTCCTCGAGGCCGGCACCCACGACCTCGAGGTCCGTCAGGTCCGGGTCCCGGCTCAACAGCTCGCGCAGCAACGGCTCGGGACGTGCGGTCAAGATCTCGAACCGGCCCACGAGGGGCTCGACGCCCAGGACGCCGGGAAGCCGCCGCAGCGTGTCCCGGTCGAGGCTCGTCCGGCAGCGGATCCGCTTCCGGTGCACCCGGGCCTTGATCTCGTCCGGCGTCCCCTCCGCCAGGGTCGCTCCGCGATGGAGGACGACGATGCGGTCCGAGAGGGCGTCGGCCTCCTCGAGGTGGTGAGTCGTGAGCACCACCGAGGAGCCGCGCTCGGCCAGACAGCCGATGCGCCGCCAGAGAGCGCGGCGCGCCTCCACGTCGAGCCCGGCCGTCGGCTCGTCGAGGAAGATCAGCGAGGGGTCGCCGCAGATCGCCAGCGCGAACAGGACGCGGCGTTGCTGACCGCCGGAGAGCCGGCCGAACAGCCGGTTCCGGACCTCCTCGAGACCCGCCACCGCCAGGACCTCGGCGCGCGGCAGGGGCCGGGGGTAGTAGGAGGAGAAGAGGTCGACCAGCTCGCGCACCCGCAATGTGTCGGGCAGGCGGCCGACCTGCAGCATGGCTCCGACCCGCGCCCGGGCGCCGCGGGACGAAGAGTCGCGCCCGAAGAGCTCCGCCCGTCCGCGGTCGGGGCGCAGAAGGCCCAGGAGTAGGCCGATGGTGGTCGTCTTGCCGGCGCCGTTGGGGCCGAGGAGGCCCAGGACCTCGCCCGGTCGGACCTCGAGATCGAGGCCGTCGAGGGCGACCACGTCGCCGTAGGTCTTGCGGACGCCCGAGAGGCGGGCGGCCGGCGGGGGTGTGGGGCTCGGGTTCGGGATCATCTCGAATCTCCTTCCAGGTTCGAGATGAGTCTCCCGTGCGGACCGCCGCCCCGCCAGGGACGGGGCTCACCTCGTCGGCATGACGATTGTCACCTCGGGCCGTCCCCTCGGGGCATGGGCCGATCCAGCCGGCGGGGCGCCCGTTTCCCGGATGGGTCTCTCGGGCGGAGCCCCGGGCCCGCCCCAGCCCGGTTCGGGCTCAGCCGCCCGGACGTCGCACGACGAGGCGACGGTTGGCGGGCGGCGAGCGGAGCACGACGGTGGCGCCGCCGGGCCAGACGACGCGCAGCTCGGCGGGGGCCTCGTCGAGGCCGGAGAGGCCGAGATGGCCGATGGGCTCGTGACTGGAGCAGTAGCTCGCAGCGCGGCGGGCGGCGGTCCACCGCTCGCCGGCGACGGTGTCGAACCGCACCCGCGCGAGCGGCGTGCGCGTGCCGTTCGCCTCGACGGGCAGCACGGCCATCCACGGCCGGCCGTCCGCGGCCCGGTTGCGCAGGAGTCTCGCCGGACCCTGGTTGTTGACCTCCAGGATGTCCGGGTCGCCGTCGAGGTCGAAGTCCGCCACGGCGGTGGCGCGGCCGGTCTCGGCCCTGCCTAGCGGGCCGTCGGGCCGGGACGGGGCGACGATCTCGAAGCGCGCCGGGCCGGTTCCGCGGTAGAGCAGGTTGGGCTCGTCGAGGCTGGCCCCGTCGCCGCCGAGGCGGGCGCGGGCGACCCGGCCGTTGCTCACCCAGAGGTCGAGCCAACCGTCGTGGTCGAAGTCCGCGAAGACGGTGCCGAAGCCGGTCCGGGACAGGCTGTCCATCGCCAGGCCCGAGGTCGTGGTCGAGTCCGCGCACAGGCCATCGTGGTTGAGATAGAGGGTGTTCGTCTCCTGCGCCAGATGGGTGACCAGCAGATCGGGCAGGCCGTTGAGGTCGACGTCGCCCACCGCCACGCCCATCCCGGCCTCGGCCGCGCCCGCCATGTTGACGGCGCAGCCCCGCTCGATGGCCTCGTCGACCCAGCGCCCGTCGGCGGAGCGGAACCAGAGCTGGTTGGCCATGAGGTCGTTCGCCACGTAGAGCTCGGTCGAGCTGTCGCCGTCGAAGTCGAGGGCCGTGACGCCCAGGCCGTTGCCGAAGCTCTCCCCGATGCCGGACTCGGCGCTCACGTCGGTGAAGACCCCGTTGCCGTCGTTCCGGTACAGGGTGTCGGGGGCCGGGGCCTGGTAGCGATTCGGGCCGCAGTAGTCGCGGATGCCGCCCACCCCGGTGCACTCCACCTCGGTGCTCGGCGACCAGGCGACGTAGTTGGCGAGGAAGAGGTCGATGTCGCCGTCGGGCTCGATGTCGAACGGCGCGACGCTGGTGGTCCAGGCGCTCTCCCCGACACCGGCCGCGGCGGTCACGTCGGAGAAGGTCCCGTCGCCCTCGTTGCGGTAGAGAACGTTGGGCCCGTAGTTGGCGACGTACAGGTCCTCGTCGCCGTCGCCGTCGTAGTCCAGGACGGCCAGGCCCATGCCGAAGCCGGTGTCTCCCACGCCGGCGCTCGCGGTGACGTCCACGAAGCGCTCGCCGTCGTTGCGGTAGAGGGCGTTGTGGAAACGGGGGTCCGGGCCGGTGGGCAGGTCGCCGCCCTGGACCAGGTAGAGATCCTGGTCGCCGTCGCCGTCGTAGTCGATCCAGCCGCCGCCGCCGGAGCTCATCTCGGGGAACCACAGCTGGTCGCCGGTGGCGCGGACGTGGCGGAAGTCGATGCCCAGGGGCGCGGCGGCGTCCTCGAACCACTCGGGGGCGGTCGTCTCGGCGGCGGTGGCGGCCGGGTCGCCCGCGGATCGTCCCGCCTCCTCTCCCGAGCAGCCGAGCCACAGGGCAGCGGCGAGGACGGCGGCGACCGGGCCGCGAACCCACAGCCATCTCGATCTCATCCCTCTTCCTCCTCCAGCCGCAGCGCCAGCAGGTGGGCCTCCGGGTGCCCGGAGTCGAGACGAAGGGCCGCGTCGACGGCCTCTCGGGCCTTCTCCGTGTCGCCGAGAGCCAGACTCGTCCGGGCGACGCCCAGCCAGGCCGGGACCAGGGCCGGCCAGCGCTCCAGCGACCGGCGGTAGAGTGCCAGGGCGTCGCTCCAGCGCTCCGTCCCCTCGTACAGGACGCCCAGGGCCAGGTAGATGCGTGGATCCCGGACCTCGAGCTCGAGCGCCCGCTCGAGGCTGGCCGCGGCCTCCCCGTACCTCCCGGCGGCCACCAGGGCCTGCGATCGAGCGGTGTGGGGCGCCGCATTGCCCGGGGCGGCCTCGACGGCCCGTCCCGTCTCCTCGAGCGCCAGGGCGATCCGTCCGGTGCGCGTGGCCCAGGAGGCGAGGATCAGGTGGGTCTCGAAGTACTCGGGGTCGGCCGCCAGCGAGCGGTCGAGCAGCTCGCGAGCCTCGTCCGGGCGATCCTGCGCCAGCCGGGTCAGAGCCAGGGTGTTGAGCACCGTCGGTCGCTCGGGATGGTCGTCGAGGCAGATCTCCAGCAGTGTGGAGGCTTTGTCGAGCCGCTCGCTCTCGAGGAGCTTGGCGGCCCGCTCGAGGCGGGCGGCCAGGTAGACGGTGTACTCGCGCAGCGCGGAGCTCCGGGGATCCCGCAGCAGCTCCGGCTCCCCCTCGAGGCCCAGCGCGAGGGCGCTCGCCGCCTCCTCCTCGCGTCCGAGGGCTCGGTAGGCGAGGCCGAGGCGGTAGCGGGCCTGCGCCGGGTCGGCGCTCAGCTCGACGGCCTTCTCCAGGAGGTCGGCCGCGACCCGGGGCTCCCCGAGGAGGAGACGCGCCTCCCCGGCGCCGAGGTAGCCCGCCGCCTCCCCGGGCTCGAGCTCCATTACGGCCTCGAAGGCCTCGACGGCGCCCGCCGCGTCGCCCAGCTCGAGCAGGGCCAGTCCGAGGCGCTGGCGCGCCGCCGACGACTCCGGGCGTTCGTCCACGACCTGTCGCAGCTGTTCCAGCGCCTGCCGGGTCTCGCCCGCCTCGCGGAGGACGATGGCGCGATGGAGCTCCCAGACCCAGGGGTCGCCCTCCTCGAGAGGGATGGCCTGCTCGAAGGAGGCCTGGGCCTCCCGCCACAGCAGATTGGCCTCGTAGCCCAGGCCCAGGCGGCCGCGGGCCTCGGCGGAGCGTGGCGCGGCCTCCGCTTCGTCGGCCAGCCGGCCCACGAGCCGGCGCACGGCGGGGTCGAGCTCCTCGGGCGTCGAGGTGCGCACGACAGGGGGCGGCGGCTCGGCGCAGGCAGCGAGGAGCGCGCCGCAGAGGGCGAGGAGGACGACGCGGGAGTCGGTGGCAGGCATGGGGCAGGCGGGGAGCCTAGCAACAAAACCCCGGAGCGCTCCTACCGTATATAGAGCCGGGTCGCGGCTCGCCCCCCGGGTGAAACTCGCCCGCGTCACCAGGTAACCGTCACGGGTACCGGCACTCCGTCGTCCCAGGAAACGCCCGGAGTCGTCGCGACTGGGCTACGATCCTGTCGAAGGAGCTCCGGAGAACACCGCCCCCCCATGATCGATCTGCAAGGCATCCACAAGTCCTACCCCGTCGGCAAGGGGAAGCTGCACGTGCTGAAGGGGATCGATCTCCATATCGGCGCGGGCGAGATGGTCTCGATCATGGGCTCCTCCGGCTCCGGGAAGTCGACCCTCATGAACGTCATGGGGATCCTCGACGACTACGACGAGGGGGAGTATCTCCTCGACCGTCACCGGATCCGCAACCTCTCGGAGCGCAAGGCGGCCGGGTACCGCAACAAGCTCCTGGGCTTCGTCTTCCAGTCGTTCAACCTCATCCCGTTCAAGAACGCCATGGAGAACGTGGCGCTGCCGCTGTACTACCAGGGCGTTCCGCGCCGTAAGCGCAACGAGATCGCGTTGACCTACCTAGAGAAGGTCGGCCTGGTCGACTGGGCGGAGCATCGGCCCAGCGAGCTGTCCGGCGGTCAGCAGCAGCGGGTGGCCATCGCGCGGGCTCTCATCTCCGAGCCCAAGGTCATCCTCGCCGACGAGCCCACCGGGGCCCTCGACACCACGACCTCGTACGAGGTGATGGCAGTGCTCCGCGACATCAACCGCGAGGGCACCTCGATCGTCATCGTCACCCACGAGCACGACATCTCCCACATGACCGATCGTCTGATCCACCTCACCGACGGGCGGATCGAGAGCGACGAGCCGGTGCCCTCCCCGGTCGACCCCCGGTCGGTCGCCGCGGCCGCCCCCGGCGTGGCCGAGAGCGCCTGACGACGATGTTCGATCTCGACAAGTGGCAGGAGATCCTGGACACGATCCGGGCGAACAAGCTGCGCACGCTGCTCACCGGCTTCAGCGTGGCGTGGGGCATCTTCATGCTCATCATCCTTCTGGGCTCGGGCAACGGCCTGGCCAACGGCATCGAGTACCAGTTCCGCGACGACGCCGTGAACAGCATCTGGGTGTTCGGCGGCCAGACCAGCCTGCCGCATCGCGGGCTCGCCCCGGGGCGGCAGATCCGCTTCAAGGCCGGGGACTTCGCGGCGGTGCGGGACGGCGTCGACGGGGTGGAGCACATCACGGCGCGCTACTACCCCCAAGGCAGCCTCACCGTCTCCTACGGCAGCGAGTACGGCACCTACGACATCCGTTCGGTCCACCCCGACCACCAGTACCTCGAGAAGACGATCGTCAAGAACGGTCGATTCCTCAACGAGGTCGACCAGGAGCAGTTCCGCAAGGTGGCGGCCATCGGGCAGAAGGTGGAGCAGGGTCTGTTCAAGGGCCGCTCCTCGATCGGCGAGTACATCAACATCAACGGCATCCCGTTCAAGGTGGTGGGCACCTTCGAGGACGCGGGCTCGGAGTCGGAGAACGAGAAGATCTACCTGCCCATCTCCACCTCGGAGCGGATCTTCGCCGGCGACAAGCGCTACCGCAACATCATGTTCACGGTCGGCGACGCCGGCCTCGTCGAGAGCCAGGGGATCGCCCAGGACACCCGCGCCGTGCTGGCGCAACGCATGCGCTTCTCGGAGGACGACGAGCGGGCGGTGTTCGTGCGCAACAACGTCGAGGAGTTCCAGCGCTTCGTCAGCCTGATGGCGGGGATCCGCGTCTTCATCTGGGTGATCGGCATCGGCACGATCCTGGCCGGGGTGGTGGGGGTGAGCAACATCATGATGATCGTGGTCCAGGAGCGGACGCGGGAGATCGGCGTGCGCAAGGCGCTCGGAGCGACCCCCTGGTCCATCGTCAGCCTGGTGCTCCAGGAGTCGATCTTCATCACGGCCATCGCCGGCTACTTCGGCCTGGTGCTGGGCGTGTTTCTGCTGGAGCTCGTGTCGGAGAACCTGCCGGCGTCCGACTTCTTTGTCAACCCCAACGTGAACCTGCAGCTCGCCATCGTCGCCACGGTGCTCCTGGTGACGGCGGGCGCCATCGCCGGGTTCTTCCCCGCGCGCAAGGCCGCCGGCATCCGGCCGGTCGAGGCGCTGCGTGACGAGTAGCCGACCGTAGGCCGAGAGGAGACCCATGTTCGACCTCGATAGCTGGCAGGAGATCTGGGAGTCGCTGCGCAAGAACAAGCTGCGCACACTACTCACGGCCTTCGGCGTCTTCTGGGGCATCTTCATGCTGGTGGTCATGCTCGGCTCGGGTTCGGGTCTCGAGAACGGGGTCTCCTCGGGCTTCGGCAGCGGCGCGACCAACAGCTTCTTCGTCTGGGCGCAGCGCACCAGCAAGCCCTACGCGGGCCTGCCTCCGGGCCGCCGCTTCCGGATGAACAACGAGGACATCGCCGCGCTCGAGTCCATGCCCGAGTCGGCGGTCGTCGCGCCGCGCAACCAGCTCGGCGGCTACATGGGGGGCAACAACGTCACCC
>CAJQNK010000076.1 GCA_905479655.1 uncultured bacterium
CGCGCCCGCCCCCTCCACCACGGAGACCCCCGCCACCTCCACCTCGGCCCCGCGGGCGCCGAAGCCGACCGTGCCGAACGGCAGCCCGGGGAAGGCGGAGGGCTGGTCGAAGAGCACCGCGCCGTCGAGCGAGACGACGAAGCGGGTCCCGCTGGCCGTAGACCTCGAGCTCCCCGTCGACCTCGTCGTCCCCCTCCCAGACCACCAGGTACTCGTCGTCGACCGAGTTGTAGGCCACGGCCGGGACGTCGGCCTGGAGCCGGGCGTCCGACGGCGGCCCCATGTCGCTGATCCGGAAGTCGTTCTCGCCCAGCTCCTTGCCGCTCCCGTCCAGCCGCTGTCCGTAGATCTCGTCCCCATCCGCCATCACGTCGTTGCCGTCCCAGACCACCAGATACTCGTCCCGGATCGAGTTGTAGGCCACCTGAACCCAGGCGGTGGAGTAAAGCGGGCTACCCTCCGGCCCCATGTCGCTGATGCGGAAGTCGTTGACCCCGATCTCCGGATCGACGGTTACCGGGTAGACCGCCGCCGCCAGCCCGTCCGCACCTACCCGGAGCCGGGTCTCCGCGGCGCTCACTTCGAGGTCGGCGGGGAGCTCGCGTCCCCGGGCGTCGAAGACCGAGACGTCGCCCAACCGCACCGCCCGGCGCCCTTCGCCCCACTGCCAGCCGCCGGCCGCCTCCCGGAACCCGCCCGCGCTCTCGACCCGACCGGTGATCACCAGATCCTCTCCCGCGGGTCGCAGCGGCTCCGGGATCACGAACTGCTGTTCGACGCTCGACTCGCGGGCGACGTACCGCTCGACGACCGCACCGCGACGGTAGTCGACGACCCCCGCCGCGCCCTCGACCGGCTGCACCGCTCCAGGCTCCACCCCGGGAACCCGATCGCCACCGGCCTCGACCGCCAGCAGACGCCAGGACCACGCGACGCTGCCGTCCGGGAGACGGACGGAGACTCCACCGGGTCCCAGCTCGGCGGTGAAGGGGGCAGGCGCGAAGCCGTCCGCGCCGGCCCGCGGCGCGAGCCTCACGAGGCCCGACGAGGCGAGCATCGGCGGCTCTCCACCGACCCGATCGGGGGGGGGCGGCCGCCACCAGGGCCGCCGCCACGGCGATCGCCACCGTGGAGGAGACGCGGCGCCGTCCAGGGTTGAGCTCGAGTCGCTGCTTCATGGGTCGGTTCTTCGTTTCGGTGCGCCCCGAGCCGGCCCGCTCGACGACCTCGGCCGGTCCGGGGCCCACCAGCGTCTCATGGCGCCTGCCGCCGCCCATCGGCTGACCCGTGGATCGGGCGAGGGCCGCGCGAGCTCGCTCAGGACGTTGGTATCGACCAGGATCGCCACGGTCAGGTCGACTCACCGCCCCAGCCGTCGCGATCCCGCCGCTTCCCGGTCTCGAGCTCGTAGTCGTATCGGGCCGCGAGCTCGCGAACCTCGTCGAAGGTCTGGCCCAGGGACCGGCGCCGTCTCTGTTCGCGCCACGCCGCGAACTCCTCGAAGTCGGCGGCCGAGATGACGGCCGCCACCGGGCGGTCCCTCCGGAGAATCACCTGGGGCTCCTCCGAGCTCTTTCGAACGACCTCGGAGAACCGCTGCTTCGCCTCGCTCGTGAGCCACTCCCTCGTGTTGGACAGGATCGCAGAGCTTCTTGGACAGGAGAGAAGGTCTCGGCGCGCCGCCTCCTATCCTCGCGACCTCCCCGGCGCCGCGCTCACCACACCTTCCACGGCTCGCCGGAACCCCCCCTCCGCCGGGGCCTGGTGTCCGCGGCGTCGCCTTCGCCGGGCTCGCCTCCGGCGTGGACCGCCGCCCCTCCGATCCGCCGCAGCCACTCCGCCACCTCCGCCAGCGGGCCCGGCTCCACCCGGCACCACTTCTCCCGCCCCCGCTTCTCGGAGACGAGGAGCCCCGCCTGCTCCAGTGCGGCCAGGTGCTTCGCGACCGCCGGCCGGCTGATGGGGAAGCGCTCGGCGATCTCGCCCACGGTCCGCTCGGAGGCCACCAGCAACTCGATGATCTCCCGGCGGGTGGGGTCGGAGAGGATCTGGAAGAGGTCCATGGAGAGACCACCTTACCTCCGCCGCGAACCCTTCGGCTCTCCGCTGCGTCTGAAACAAAGGAAGAGCCCGGGCGTAGTTCTGAGTGCAACGGGACGACGAGATCGGAAGCGAAGAGACCACGGAGGGTCGATCGATGGCATACGGCGAGACGAAGACGACGGATGGTGGCCGAGGCAAGCGACGCTGGCTGCGGGTGTTCCTCATGGTCGCGGGCCTCGTGGTTCTGGTGGGATCAGGTCTGTTCTTCCTGCGCGACGGCACGGCTCGCGCCGAGGCCGCGGACGCCGACTCGCAGGCCGCCGAGGCCGAGGAGTCTGGAGACGAGGCTGAAGAGAAGGCGGCGATCCCGGTTCGGGTCGCCCGCATCGGCACCGGCACCGTCTCGGACTACATCTCGGCCACGGCCAACCTGGTCGCAGAGAACCAGGTCCTGGTGCTCGCCGAGGCGGAGGGTCGGGTCGCGCGGCTGTTGGTGGACGAGAACGATCGGGTCGAGCGCGGCCAGGTCCTCGCCACGCTGGTCAAGGACGACGAGGAGATCGCATTCCGCAAGGCGGAGCTGAACTACGAGAACGCGCGGCTGGCTTTCCAGCGGATCGAGGATCTCGCGGCGAAGGAGCTCATCAGCCGCGAGGAGTTCGACAACGCCAAGCGCGACTTCGAGATCGCCGAGCAGGAGTTGGCGGAGGCCCGCTGGAAGCTCGACAAGGCCACGATCCGCTCTCCGTTCGCCGGCCAGATCAGCGAACGCATGATCCAGGTCGGCCAGCACATGCAGGTCGGTGACGAGCTGTTCCAGATCACCGACACCGACCCGCTCGTCGCCCGTATCTACCTGCCGGAGAAGGACGTCATCGGGCTCGACAACTCGCGGCCCGTGCGCATCTCGCTGAACGCCGACCCCGACGTCAAGTTCGACGCGGCCATCCGCCACATCAGCCCGGTCGTCGACACCGAGACGGGGACCGTCAAGGTGACGATCGAGGCCAGCTCCGTTCCCTCCAAGGTCCGGTCGGGCAGCTTCGTCACCGTGGACATCGTCCGCAATCAGCGGGCGGGCGCCGTCCTGCTGCCCCGCGAGGCCGTGGTGCGGGAGCTCAAGAAGGCCCACGTGTTCGTGGCCAGCGACGAGACCGCGGTGCGGCGCGAGGTCGAGCTCGGGCTCGAGGAGTCGGAGTTCGTCGAGGTGCTCTCCGGCGTCGAGGCCGGCGAGGAGGTCGTCGTCGCGGGCCAGGGCGGCCTGAAGGAGGGCGCCGCCATCAAGGTCCTGGAGACCGCCGAGGAGGCGGCCCAGGGCTAGACCCTCCGAATGCGCCGCGCGGGCTCCCGGTCACCGGGTCGCCCGCGCGGAACCCCGGACGCCGCCGTCCCTCCGCTCGGCTCGGAGGACGGACCCGATCGACAGCCCCGACGAGGGGTGAGCGCTCGACGTGTGTCCACCGGACGGGATCGAAACCCCCCAAGGCAGAAACCGGAGCTTTTCCATGGGCATCATCGAATTCTCGCTGCGCCGCCGAGTGACCATCTCCATGGTCGCGGTCGCCTTGATCCTCTTCGGCATCGTCGCCTTCACCCGGCTGCCGATCAACCTCTTCCCCGAGCTCTCCTACCCGAGCCTGACGATCGAGACGCGCCTCACCGGGGCCGCCCCGGAGGAGGTGGAGTCCCTCGTCAGCCGGCCGATCGAGGAGGTCGTGGGCGTGGTCGCCGGCGTCCAGAGGCTGACCTCGGTGGCACGGCCGGGCCTCTCGCAGGTGACCCTGGAGTTCGACTGGGGCCGCAACATGGACTTCGCGGGCCTGGACGTGCGTCAGAAGCTCGACCTGATCCGGCTGCCCCGGGAGGCCGAGCGCCCGGTGCTGCTCCGCTTCGACCCGGCGAACGAGCCGGTGGTCCGCCTGTTCCTCACCGGCGGCGCCGACCTCTACCAGCTCCGCTACGTGGCGGAGGAGGTGCTCAAGAAGGACCTCGAGTCGACCGAAGGCGTGGCCGCCATCAAGGTCAACGGCGGCTTCGAGGAGGAGATCCAGGTCCGGGTCGACGAGCGCAAGCTGGCGCTCCTCGGCGTGGGCATCGACGAGGTCAACGCCGTGCTGGGACGCGAGAACGTCAACCAGGCGGGCGGCAGCCTCTACGAGTCCGAGGCCCGCTACCTGGTGCGGGCGAAGAACGAGTTCGAGAATCTCGACGACATCATGGAGACGGTGCTCGTCTCGCGCGGTGGGCGACAGGTGACGGTCGCCGACATCGCCCAGGTCCAGCGCGGCCACAAGCCGCGGGAGGTCGTCACCCGCTACGCCGGCCAGGAGGCGGTGGAGCTCGCCGTCTACAAGGAGGGCGACGCCAACACGGTCTCCGTCTCGAAGGCGCTGGCCGCCCGCCTCGGCACGATCTCCAAGGAGCTGCCCGAGGGCATCGAGGTCGTCACGGGAATCGACCAGTCGCGGTTCATCCAGGCCTCGATCCGGGAGGTCCTCTCCAACGCCCTCCTCGGCGGCCTCATCGCCATCGCCGTGCTCCTCCTCTTCCTCAAGGACCTCCGCTCCACGCTCATCATCGGCGTGTCGATCCCGATCTCGGTGGTCGCGACCTTCTTCCTCATGTACCGCACGGGGACGACGCTCAACATCATCTCCATGGGCGGCCTGGCCCTGGGCGTCGGCATGCTGGTGGACAACGCCATCGTGGTTCTGGAGGCGATCTTCAAGCGCCGCGAGCAGGGGATGGGAGCCTTCGAGGCGGCGCGCGAGGGCGCGTCGGAGGTGGGCACCGCCGTGGTCGCCTCCACCCTCACGACCGTCGCGGTCTTCCTGCCGGTCGTCTTCCTCGAGGGGATCGCCGCCCAGCTCTTCCGCGACATGGCCCTGACGGTCTCGTTCGCTCTCCTCGCCTCGCTGGCCGTCTCGCTGACCCTGATCCCCATGATGGCGGGCCTGATGGGCGGCGAGAGGAAGGCGGCGGAGACCGCCCCGCCGGCCGGCGGGCGCCTGCGTCGCGGCCTGCGCTTCACCCTCGTGCGCGTCCCGAGCCTCGCCCTGCGCGGCATCCGGTTCGTCCTGCGCTGGGTCCTCAGGATGCTGACCGTCCTCCTCCGGCCGGTGGCGATCGTCTTCGACGGCGCGATGGCGGCCGTGCAGCGCGCCTACCCCGGCACGCTGGGCTGGTGTCTGCGCCACCGTCTCGTGGTCGTGCTGCTCGCTGTCGGGGCGTTCGCCGGCGCCCTCGCGGCGGTGCCCCGCCTCGGCCTCGACCTCATGCCGACCTTCTCCCAGGGCGAGTTCGCCTTCCAGGTGCAGCTGCCCGAGGGCACGCCCATCGAGGTCACGGACAGCTACCTGGCCGAGGGCCAGAAGGTGCTGGAGGGAGACGAGCGGGTGGCCTCCTTCTCCTCGGTGAGCGGCGGCAAGGGCCTGTCGCTCACGGCCACCGGGACCGAGGGCGAGAACACGGGCCGGATCCAGGTGCGGATGACGCCCGGCACGACGCCGGCGGACGAGACCACGGTGGCCGACCGGCTGCGTGCCGCGCTGGAGACCGACGGGGACGCGCGGGTCAAGTTCGAACGCCCGACCTTCTTCTCGTTCCGTACGCCGATCGAGGTCGAGGTCTACAGCGACGACCTGGTCGGGCTGACCGACGCCATGGCGGCCCTGCGCCCGCGTCTCGCCGAGGTGCCGGGGCTGGTCGAGCTGAAGAGCTCGATGGAGCTCGGCAACCCGGAGCTCCAGGTGCGCTTCGACCGCGACCAGCTGGCGCTCCTGGGGCTCAACCTGGGAGACGCGGCCCAGACGGTGCGCAACAAGGTCCAGGGCGAGGTGGCCACCCGCTTCCTGGAGGACGATCGGGAGATCGACATCGTGGTCCGCTCGGTCGATCTCGGCCGGGCCAGCCTCGCCGACGTCCAGAACATGATCGTCGCGCAGCGTGACGGCGTCCCCATCTACCTCAAGTCGGTGGCCGAGGTGCGCAGGACCGAGGGCCCCACCGAGATCCGCCGGATCGGCCAGAAGCGGGCCGCGGTCCTCTCCGCCAACATCGAGGGCCGCGACATGGGGACGGTGGCGGCCGAGGTGCGGGAGGTCATCGCGGGCACGCCCCTGCCGACGACGGCCACGGCCTCGCTCTCGGGGCAGGAGGAGGAGCGGACCCGCTCGCTCAACTCGCTGCTCATGGCCATGGCGCTGGCGATCTTCCTCGTCTACCTGGTGATGGCCTCGCAGTTCGAGTCGTTCCTCCACCCGTTCGTCATCATCTTCACGCTGCCCCTGGGCGCGGTGGGCGTCGTCGCGGCCCTGACCCTGACCGGCCGCTCCATCAACATCGTCGCGATGATCGGCGCCGTGATGCTCGCCGGCATCGTGGTGAACAACGCCATCGTCCTGATCGACGCGGTCAACCAGCGACGCCGGGCGGGCCAGGACCGGGACGAGGCGCTGCGCGACGCCGGGAGCGACCGCATGCGGCCGATCCTCATGACCTCGGCCACCACGATCCTCGGGCTCCTGCCGATGGCCATGGGCCTCGGTGAGGGCGCCGAGTTGCGGGCGCCGCTGGCGATCACGGTGATCGGCGGCCTGGCGGTCGCCACCTTCCTGACGCTGTTCGTCATCCCGGTCGTCTACTCGCTCCTCGACCGCGGTGTCGTCCGGGACGTCGCCGCGGCGGCCGCGGACGGGGAGAGAGAGGACGAGCTCCCCCACCTCGACGCCACCCCCATGCGGGAGGTGGGCTGATGAACCTGCCCCGCCTCGCCGTCAACCGGCCGGTCACGACCGGCATGATCCTGGTCAGCATCCTCGTGCTCGGCGGCATCGCCATGGCGAAGCTGCCCCGGGCCTACCTGCCCGAGGTGGACGTGCCGTTCATCATGGTGCAGGTGCCCTACCCCAACTCCAACCCGAGCCAGGTCGAGAAGGAGATCACCAAGCCCATCGAGGAGATCCTCTCCACGCTCTCCGGCGTGAAGAAGCTGAACTCGGAGGCCAACGCCGACGGCGCCGACTTCTTCCTCGAGTTCGAATGGGGACAGGAGCTCGACATCGTCCGCATGCAGGTCGGCGAGAAGGTCGAGCAGATCAAGCCCGACCTGCCCGCGGGGACCGGCGAGATCCTCATCTTCTCCTTCAACACCTCCGACATCCCCGTCGTCCAGGCGCGGCTCTCCGCCCGGGGGGTCGACCTCTCCGCCAACTACGACCTCCTGGAAGCGCGCGTGGCGAACCGCCTGCGGCGGATCCCCGGCGTCGCCCGGGTGACGCTCGAGGGGGTCGAGCCCAAGGAGATCGACATCGATCTCATCCTGGACAAGATCCGGGAGCACCGGGTCGACGTCGGCGCGCTCATCCAGCAGCTCGAGGGCGCCTCGTCCAACGTGGTGCTGGGCCAGATCGAGCAGGACGGGCTGCGCTTCAGCGCGCGGGCCGTCGCGGGCTTCGAGTCGGTGGAGGAGATCGGGAACCTCCTGGTCAACCCGCAGGGGCTCAAGCTGTCGGACATCGCCGAGCTCCACTACGAGGAGCCGCCCATCGCCTACGGCCGCCACCTCGACGGCTCCTACGCCGTCGCGCTGGAGGTCTACAAGGAGTCCACGGCGAACACCGTCGACGTCGTCAACAACGTGATGCAGATCATCCGCGAGGACATCAACGAGGACCCGCTGCTCCAGGGGGTCGAGCTGTTCGTCTGGGAGAACCAGGCCGAAGAGATCACGGCCTCCATCGACGGGCTCACGAAGGCGGGGCTGATCGGCGCGCTGCTGGCCGTCCTGACGCTGTTCTTCTTCCTCCGGCGGCTGGACTCGACGCTGATCGTCGCCTTCTCGATCCCGTTCTCGCTCATCGCCGCCTGCGGCATCCTGTTCTTCATGGGCAAGAGTCTCAACGTGCTGTCGATGATGGGGCTGATGCTCGCGGTCGGGATGCTGGTCGACAACGCGGTCGTGGTGCTCGAGTCCATCGACCGGGTCCAGCGCGACGTCCACGACCCCGCGGAGGCCTCGCGGCTGGGCGCCAAGGGCGTCGCCGTGGCCGTCGCGGCCTCGACGCTCACGACCCTCATCGTCTTCCTGCCCCTCATCGTGGGCGCGAAGAGCGATCTCACGACCTGGCTCAAGGAGGTGGGGATCCCGATCTCCATCGCCCTGGTCTGCTCGCTCTTCTCCTCGCTCACCCTGATCCCGCTCATGTCGGCCCACTTCCTGCGCAGGAAGGAGGTCCGGCCCAGCCGCGTCCTCGTCTGGCTCGAGAACCGGTACGTCGGCGCCCTGGCTTGGACCCTGCGCCACCGGGTCAAGACCTTCGGGCTCCTGGTCGCCGCCCTGGCGGTGGGTCTCCTGCCCTTCTTCACCGGGATGGTGGAGTCGGCCATCTTCTCGGGCACGGTCAACAAGCGCCTCTTCCTACGCTACGAGTTCTCCGAGTTCACCTACAAGTCCCAGGCGGAGAAGTTCGTCGACCGGGTGGAGACGACGCTCGACTCCCACCGCGAGGAGCTGGGGATCGACTCGATCTACAGCTACTTCGGCGAGAACCGGGCCGAGAGCACGCTGGTCCTGGCGCGCCAGGACTTCACCGACGACGACATCAAGGAGCTTCGCTCGCAGGTCCGCGAGGTCCTCCCCGAGATCCCGGGCGTGCGCCTCCTGTTCTCCGACGACGCGGACTCCGGAGGGAGCTCCACCTACTTCCAGGTCAAGTTCTTCGGCCAGGACACCGGCGTCCTGGAGGGCTACTCGGAGGAGGCCGCCCGCCGCCTCGAGACCGTCGAGGGGGTGCAGGACGTCACCACCTCCCTGCGCGGCCCGCAGCGCGAGATCCGCGTGCGCATCGACCGGCAGAAAGCGCTCCGCTCGGGTCTCTCGGCGCAGGACGTGGCCGACGTCTTCTCGTTCACCCTGGGCGGCATGCGTCTCCAGCGCTTCAACGCCGGCGACCGGGAGGTCGAGACCTGGCTCGCACTGCGCCTGGAGGACCGCCAGGACCTCGAGGACCTGAAGAACCTCACCTTCCTCTCGGCGAGCGGCCGCTCCGTGCTGCTGGGCGACATCGCCACCTTCGAGATCATCCCCAAGGCCGCCCAGATCCGACGGGAGAACCGCAAGGTCCGGGTGTCGGTGGAGGCCACCTACGAGGGCGAGAGCTGGGACGAGACGAAGGAGGAGATCGAGGGCCTGATGGACGCCTTCGACCTGCCCCCGGGCTACTCCTGGGGCTGGAGCGACCGCATCCTCGAGCAGGAGGGGCAGAGCCAGCAGATGATGATCAACTTCCTTCTCGCCCTGATGCTCGTCTACCTGGTGATGGCCTCGCTGTTCGAGTCCCTCGCCCAGCCCTTCGCCATCCTGTTCTCGATTCCGTTCGCGCTGCCGGGCGCGGCCTGGATGCTCGCCGCGACCGGCACCAAGTTCAACCTCATGGCCCAGATCGGCCTCCTGATCCTCATGGGCATCGTGGTCAACAACGGCATCGTGCTCCTGGACCACATGAACCAGCTCCGCCAGAGGGGCCTCTCCACCGAGGACGCGATCCTGCAGGCCGGCCGCGACCGCCTGCGGCCTATCCTCATGACGGCCGCCACCACGATCATCGGCCTGCTTCCGCTGGCGATCCGCGGATCCGCCGTCTCCGGGCTCTTCTACTACCCGTTGGCGCGCACGGTCATGGGCGGCCTCATCTCCTCGGCGGTCTTCACGCTGCTGGTGCTGCCCTACATCAACCTGGGCGTCGAGGGCGTGGCGACCTGGTGCCGCACGCTGTGGGCCGCGTCGAGCGGGAAGACGGCGGAGTCGGAGGTCCCGGCGAGCGCCGAGCCGGCGACGGGCGCGAGCGCCTGAGGAGGCCGGGCCGGGCGAGGGCCTCCGGAGCTGTGGGCTTCCGGAGGCTCGGCCCCACCGGCTCGGTCAGTTGTCGAGGTAGCCGCCGCGGTGGCGCACCCGGACGCCCATGCCGCGCACCCGCACGTCGACATCGTGCCAGGAGCCGTCGTTGCGCGACCGCGACGGGTAGAACCCCAGCACGTACTGCTCACGCAGCTCGGCGATGATCTCGCGGAACGCCGGACCGATCTGCTCCGGTGAGCTCAGGATCTCCGCCCGGCCGCCACTGCGATTCACCGCCTGCTCCAGCATCTTGAACTCGTCCGCGTTGGCATCGCGATCGCGCCACGACGAGGAAAAGGAGGGGGGCTCGTCCCCGCCGGCCTCCTGGAGGTGGATCCAGTAGACCAGCGCGGAGCTCGTGCGAGCCTTCTTCACGACGGTGTCCATGGACAGCGCGCTGTGGACGTCGGCGCCGTCCGAGAACAGAACGACGACCTTGCGACCCTGGCGCTCGTCCAGGAGGTCGAGGCTCATGTAGAGGAAGTCGTTGACCGCGGTGCCACCATCCGCCGTGACGCCGTCGAGGGCCGCGACGAGCACGTCCTTCTCCGCGGTGAAGGGTACCGAACGGCGGAGTCGGTCCGAGAACAGGACGACCTTGGCCTCGTCGAGGCCGCGCATCCCTTCGATGAACGCCCGCGCGCCGCCCAGGGCCGAGTCGAGTCGCCCCCCCACCATGCTCTCGCTCACGTCGAGCAGGAGCACCGCGGTGATGGGCACCTCACCCCGAGCGAACGTGACCAGCTTCTGGGAGACCCCGTCGTCGAGGACCTCGAAGTCTTCGGCGTTCAGCTCGAGGACGCGGCGGCCGCCGCGGGTGGCCGTGACGTAGAGCTGCTGCAGCTCGATGTCGATGGCATCGTCGACGGCGATCGCGGCGGTGCTGATCGTGGCGCCGGCCCGATCCCCGGACGCGGCGTAGGCCACGACGCGGAACTCGTGGTCCGCGTTCTCCTGGCCCACTTCCACGACCCGTTCCCAGGGGGGCACCAGGGCCTCCGCCGCGAGACTGCCGTCGACGAAGAAGAGGACCTTCTCGACGGGCGCGTCGCCCGTGACCTCCGCGGCCACCGTCACCCGCCCGTGGACCGGCAGGCCGGGCGCCGGCTCGATGATCCGGACGGCCAGGTCCGCCGCGAAGGCCGTGCCCGAGACGAGGAGGAGGGCCGGCAGGAGGACCCCCGGCAGCCTACGCCGCAGCCACCTCAAGGTCCCGCCTCCGGGGCCGCGCTCTGCAGAGCGCCGGCCAGGACGACGAGCTGCTGGTCCCGGGAGACCGAGAGGTTGCCCCGGATCTCGTCGAGGAACCCGTGGGGCCAGACCGTGTAGCGGTAGCGCGGAGACTCCTGCGCGCTCTCCTCCTCCACCTGGTCGAGCTCCGTCAGCGCCAGCGCCGACAGACCCTGGAGGTCGCGCACCCAGGCCACCAGGACGGTGAGGCGCTGGTTGTACGGGTGGCGCTCGCGCGCCGCCATCAACAGGACCTCCGCGGCCTCCGGGTGCCCCTTGGCCACTTCGAGCTTCGCGAGCTCCTGGTAGGCGAGCACGGCGACCCAGTCGACCTGGTCCTCGTCCGCGAGCTTGCGCAGATCCGCCTCGGCCCGCGCCAGCTCGCCCGCCCGCAGTCGGCACAGCGCCAGACGCAGCGCCACCTCCGGCGCGTCGGGGCGTCGGGCCCACGCCCTCTGGAGGTGCTCCTCGGCGTTCTCGTACTCGCCCCTCTTCTCGAACAGGCTCGCGAGCCCGAGGTGGGCCGCCTCGTTGGACGGGTCGAGCTCGAGAGCGTCAGCGAACAGGCGGGCGCTGGAGCTCAGCGACCAGCCGTCCTGCAGGTGCCCTCCGAGACTCGAGAGGTAGCGGCCGGCCATCTGCGGAGCGCCCGGATCCGGCGACTTCGCGGCGGTGAACCGGGCGAGCTCCGCCGTCATGTCGACCGAGTGCCGGGCGAGCAGCGGTTCGCCGAGCTCGCGGTAGTAGCGGTAGGCGTCGTGGTGGAGGGAGAGGATGGGGACGACGGCGCCCCACTGCTGGCTTCCGAGCAGGTCGCGGATGACCCCGAGCTTCGCCCGCCAGAGGATCTCGAGCGAGCGGGTCGGATGCTCCGGGTCCACCGCCGCCCGCTCGATCTCCGCGAGCTCCTGCAGCGCCGCCTCGCCCTGCCCCTCAGCCACCAGGTTCAGGACGCCGAGGTAGCGGAATCGGATGGCGTCGGGCTCGAGGACCGCGGCACGGGCCCCGGTCGTGAACCAAGGAGCGACAGCCAGGAGCAGGAGGAGGCACGAGACGTTGCGAACGCCTCGACAAACGCGCGTACGGGGAGAATTCTCTGTTTTCATGGTCGGAGCGGAGTCTAGCGCCTGACTGCCGGCCGGGAACCCAGACGGGACGAGCCGCGCCAGCACGACGACGAACTCTACTCGACACTACCTCGCTCGTCCCGCCGTCAGAGGAACTCGCCGCCGTCGACCGGCAGGACGACCCCGGTCAGGAATCGATTCGACAGCAGGTGGAGGGTCGCCTCGGCGATCGCCTCGGGCCCTCCGGGCCGCCCGAGCGGCACGTGCTCGGCGGCGAACTCGCGCAGCTCCTCGTCGCTCCCTCCGGGGGGCGGCAGGATGGCGCCCGGGGCGATCGCGTTGACCCGGATGCTCGGCGCGAGCTCCAGGGCGAGAGAGCCCGTCATCGAGGCGAGCGCGGCCTTCGTCATCCGGTAGGCCAGGTGGTCGGCGCCGTGGCGAGCCAGACGCGCGTCGAGGAGGTTGACGATCTGCCCCTCGGCGCTCGCGGGCAGAGCCTCCACGAAGGCGCGGCTCAGAAGGTAGGGCGCCCGCAGGTTGACCGCGAACTGCAGTTCCCAGCTCTCGGGGTCCGTCGTGGTGAGACCGCCGGGGAGGAACACGCCGGCGCTGTTGACGAGGATGGAGATCGGCTGCCCGAGAGCGGAGGCGGCGGCCGCCACCAGGCTGCGGGTCTCGCCCTCGTCGGCCAGGTCGGCGCGCACGGTGACCGCGTCGACGCCCGACGACACGGCCCGGGCGCGGGTCCGCCGGGCCTCCTCGCCGGAGCTCCGATAGTGGATGGCGACCGCGTGGCCCTCGCCGGCGAGCGCCAGCGCGACGGCGCGACCGATGCGGACGGCACCGCCCGTCACGAGGGCGGCGCCGGGGACCGGGGTCGCGGGCGACGTCACCGGGAGGGACTCGGGGTCGGGGTCGACGGCATGGACGACATGGGCGGCGTGGACGGCATGGACGGGATCGTTGGGGACGGGTCGGCGGACCCGGCGGAGCTCGTGTAGGATGCGCGACGACGCGACGAACGCGGCGCGAAGGGCAACCCCAAGGGAGTGCGACGATGCTCACCTACCAGGCCTACAAGCTGATCCATCTCTTCGGGATCTTCCTCCTGCTCTCCTCGCTGGCCGGGCTCGCCGCCGCGACGTTCGCCGGCGCCGAGCAGAAGGTCCGGAAGCTGGTCCTCGCCGGCCACGGGATCGGCCTCTTCGTCATCCTCTTCGCCGGCTTCGGCCTGCTGGCGAAGATCGGCGCCTGGGTCGACACGTGGGTGCTGGGCAAGCTGGTGATCTGGTTCCTCCTGGGCGCCGCGCCGTTCGTGATCCGCAAGGCACGGGGCGCCGCCGGTTGGATCTTCTGGCTGCTGCCGGTGATCGCAGGGCTGGCTGCCTGGCTGGCACTCTACAAGCCCGGCGCCTGAGATCCCCAGCGCCTGAGGCCCTCACCGGTCTCGCTCCGCCCAGCTCTGCGCTCAGTCCGACCGGTCCACGCGGACCTGGGGGTCACCCCACTCGTCTCGACGTTCGATCACGAGCTTCCAGGGGTGGCAGCAGACCTCGCAGTCCTGGACCATCTCGCCCACCATGTCGACCGGCATGGCGATCTCCACCCACTCGCCGCACCACGGACACTGCACCTCGTACTCTTCCATGGTCTCCTCCCTCCTCTCGGCACCCTCTCCGAGAATAAACCAATCCGCACCCGGGTTGCAGGCCTCGTGGGTCCAGGAGACGAAGCAGGCGGCGAGGACGGCGCGCGCGGAGTCATCCTGTTCGACGGCTTTTGTCGTCTGTGCAGCGGCAGCGTGCGCTTCGTCTTCCGGCGCGACCCCGAGGGCCGCTTCCGCTTCGCTGCGCTCGACTCGGAGGTCGGGCGACGCCTGCTGGCCCGCTGCGGGGTGGTCCCCGAGACGACGGACAGTGTGGTCCTGGTCGAGCCCGGCCGCTGCTCGCTCCGCTCCACCGCCGCGCTCAGGATCTGTCGCGGCCTGCGCTTCCCGTGGCCGCTGCTGTCGCTCCTCCTCTTGATCCCTCCGCCTCTGCGAGACGCGCTCTACGACTTCGTCGCGCGCCGCCGACTCCGCTGGTTCGGCCGTCTCGACCAATGCTTCCTACCCGACGCCGAGCTCTCGCGCCGGTTCCTGGACGACGAAGAAGACGGTCGGTGAGAGGGCCGGGTCAGGCCCGGCGCACCCTATACTCGCCGTCGTGTCGGACGAAGTGACGGTCTTCGCCCCCGCCAGCGTCGGCAACGTCGCCGTGGGCTTCGACTCGCTGGGCCTGGCTCTCGAGGCGCCCGGCGATCGGGTGACCGCCCGCCGCGTCGACGAGCCGGGAGTACGGCTGGAGCGGGTGACCGGAGACCAGGGTCGGCTGCCCAGGGCGACCGGGGAGAACTCGGCGTCGGTGGCCGCGCGAGCCGTCGTCGCGCGGCTCGGCGGCTCGGCGGGTCTTGTCCTGACCCTCGACAAGGGCCTGCCCCTCGCCAGCGGACTGGGCTCGAGCGGCGCCAGCGCCGTGGCCGGAGCCGTGGCCGCCGACCGGGTTCTGGGAACGTGCCTGGCACCGGAGGCGCTCCTCGCCTGCGCCATGGAAGGCGAGCGGGCCGCCTGCGGCAGTGCCCACGCCGACAACGTTGCGCCGTCGCTCCTGGGTGGCCTCGTGCTGGTCCGCGGCCAGCTCGGTCCCGGTCCGCCCGAGGCGATCCGGCTTCCCGTCCCGGCGGGCCTCACCGTGGCGGTGGCACGGCCGCACCTGGAGATCCTCACCGGCGAGTCGCGCTCCATCCTGCCCCGCACGGTGCCGCTGGACCGGGCGGTGGCCTGGAGCGCGGACCTCGCCGCCCTCGTCGTCGCGCTCTTCCGGAGCGACCTGGCCCTGGTCGGGCGCTCGATCGTCGACCGGGTGGCCGAGCCGGTCCGCCTACCGAGGATCCGTGGCGGGGCCGCGGCTGTAAACGCCGCCCGCGAGGCCGGAGCGCTGGCGGCCAGCCTCTCGGGTTCGGGGCCGTCGCTGTTCGCTCTCTGCGCCGACCGGGACACGGCCCGCCGCGTCGTCCGGGCCATGACGAGCGCTCTCCACCGAAACGGCGTGGAGAGCGATCACTACCTGTCGACGGCGGACGCGCCCGGAGCCCGGGTGGTCGAGCCCCGCTCCGGAACCGACTCGACCCGCGGCGGATAGCCGTTCCGGCGCCAGCGGGGCACCAGGATGCCGGCGGCCACCGCCAGAGCGACCTCCAGCAGGCCACAACCCGCGAACGCGACACCGAATCCCCACGTCTCGTAGGCCCAGCCCCCCAACAGGGGGCCCACCGCGAAGCCGAGGGATCCCGCCAGGTTGAAGCCGCCGATGGCGCTGCCACGGGTGCGCGGGTCGGCCAGCTGCGCGGTCAGGAGGATCGCCGGCGGGAACATGACCGCGGCGAACACGCCCAACCCGATCATCACCGGCCACAGCAGGTAGAGATCCGAGTAGCCGACAGCCATGAGCAGGAGACCGTAGACCAGCGACCCCAGAATCAGGGGGCGGTAGGGTCCGACCCGCTCCGCCAGGCGTCCCGTGAACATCTGGAGCAGCGCGAACGGCACGAGGAAGAGCGACAGGTAACGCCCCCGGATCGCCGGGTCGTCGGCGCCGAGCGAGTCGATGTAGAGGGGGAAGACGACGACGAAGAGACCGACGGCGAGCCGGTCCACGAAGTGGAAGACCATGGGCAGCGCCAGGCGGGGCCGGGAGCGCAGAGCCGTCACGATCTCCGAGATGCGGACGTGATGGCTCGAGACCCGCCCACCGCGCAACGCCAGGGCTCCCAGGGCCAGCACGAAGAACAGGACGGCCCCGGCCACCAACGGCGCCCGGGCGCCGAACCAGCGGGTGAGGTAGCCACCCACCGGCGCGCCGAGGGCCACGCCAAAGATCAGGGCGGCGCCCATCATCCCCATCGTGCGCCCGCGTCGACCTTGCTGCGGGTCGTCGAGGATGATGGCCATCACCGTCGACCAGCCCATGACCGAGAAGGCCCCCTGGACAAAACGCAGCCCCAGCAGCAGGTCGACCGAATGAACCCGCAGGAAGCTCGCGTAGAGAGCCGCCGAGCAGAGGAAGCCGACGACGACGAAGGGCTTGCGGACCTGCAACCGATCCGAGAGCAGGCCCCATAGGGGCGCGAACAGGATGTAGGCGACCGTCTCCACCGAGAAGAAGAGGGTCGCGTCCGTGATCGTCCCCCCCAGCTCGTCGAGGATCAGCTCCTTGAGCCCCGCCACCACCAGGGTCAGATTGAACATCGAGCCCATGAGGAGCAGGCATGGCAGGACCACGCCGCGCGCCGTTCCCAGGGCCTGCGGGGCAACTGGAGTCTGGGGGTGGGTGGATCCGGTCAAAGCTCCCTCGCTCCCGGGCCGGTCGCCCCGGGGCCAGCGGAGTCTAGCCGACAACCTCCCGGCCGCGAGCAAGCCCACCCAACGAAGTCGACAGACGGGTGCCGGACACGTTCCCGTTCTGTTCCCGGGTGCTGTTCCCGGGTGCCGGGCACGTTCCCGGAGTTGGGGTCGGAGTCGGTGCCAGACACGTTCCGGAGAATCGCCTCGAGTGCCGCCTCGAGTGCCAGGCACCGTACGAAGAGACCGTACGAGCGGACAACCTGGTGACGATCGCGGGCGTCGGGGACCACGAAAAAGGGACCGGGTGAGCCCCGGTCCCTTCCTGATGCCGTCACTGCGACGTCGAGTCGTGCCAGCCGCCCCGCTACCGCTTGATGCCGTTCTTCTCGCGGAACCTCTGCGGATCCTCCAGGTACTTCTGGTACACCCGATCGAGCTGGGCGTCGGTCAGGTCGCGGTGCTTCTGGGCGAACTGCCAGATGTCGCCGACGTGCTCCTTCTTGATGTTCGGGTGGGCATTGGCGAACTTCACCAACCGGGCCAGCTGGTCCTGCTGGAATCCGGGGTACATCGAGTGGAAGGCCATGAGCTGGGCGAGATCGTCCTGGCTGAAGCCCGGGTTCTCCGACTGGAACTTGACCAGACGCCCGAGGTCTTCGAGGGCGTAGTTCGGATAGCGCTCGTGCCACTCCATGAGCTGCACGAGCTCGTCCTGGTCGAAGCCGGGGTGCTCCTTGTTGAACGCCACCAGACGCCCCAGGTCCTCCAGCTCGTAGCCCGGGTAGCGAGCATGCCAATCGAGGAGCTGGGCCATCTCCTCCTCGCTGTAGCCCGGGTGGGAGCTGACCCACTGGAACATCTGCCCGATGTCCTCGAGCTCCGTGCCCGAGTGGTTCTTGTGGAACTTGCCGATTCGGCCCAGCTCCTCGGTCGTGTAGCTGGGATGGTCCTTCCAGAAGTTCCACAGGCGCTCCGCCTCGGGCTCGGTGAAGGTCGGGTAGGCGTCCCGGAACCTCGTCACCCACTCCTCACGGCTGTACTCCCGGTCCTGGGCAACGGCGGGAAGGCTCAGCGCCAGCAGTAGAGCCAGCGCGATCAGGCATTGAGTCCGCTTTCTCATCTCTCGGTCTCCTCTCCTCGAAGGACCCTCCGCGGAGGGCCGTCGGATTTCAGTAGGGATCACTCGCAACTCACCGAAGATGAACTGCAAGGCGAATGCCAGAACTAGGGACGACCTAGTCCAGCAAGCGCTCGAGCGCGGCGAGCACCAGCGCCACGTTCCTCTCGCTCGAGGCGTGGCCCATGAGCCCGATACGCCAGGCCTTCGCCTTGAATGCTCCGAGCCCGGCGCCGATCTCGATGCCGTACTCGTCGAGCAGACGTCGCCTCACCACAGCGTCGTCCGCTCCTTCGGGCACCTCGACCGCATTGAGCATCGGGAGCTCGTGTCCACTCTGGGTGACATACCCGATTCCGAGTTCGGCCAGACCCTCCCGCAGGCGGACGTGGTGGCGCCGATGGCGCTCGAACCGCGCCTCCAAGCCCTCCTCGAAGACGATCTCCAGGGCTTCGTCGAGCGCGTAGAGCATGTTGACGGGCGCCGTGTGGTGATACACGCGATCCTGGCCCCAGTAGCTGCGCAACAGGGTGAGATCGAGGTACCAGCTCTGCACCTTCCGCTCTCTGCGATCGAGCCGCGCGACCGCGCGCGACGACAGGGTCACGGGCGCCAGACCGGGGGGGCAGGAGAGGCACTTCTGGGTTCCGCTGTAGGCGGCATCAACCCCCCACGCGTCCACCTCCACCGGCGCGCCGCCGAGACTGGTGACGCAGTCCAGGAGGAAGAGCGCGCCCACCTCGCGAGCGGCCTCTCCGATGCCGTCGAGGGGCTGATGCGCTCCCGTCGACGTCTCCGCGTGCACGAGCGCGACGACGTCCGGCCGCTCCTCCCGGATGCGGCGTACCACCTCCTCCGGATCGAAGACCCTCCCCCACGGAACCTCCATGCGGGAGACATCGGCGCCGCAGCGTTCGGCCACGTCGACCATCCGGCCCCCGAACACTCCGTTGACTCCGACGAGGGCCCGGTCTCCGGGCTCCAGAAGGTTGACGAACAGGGTCTCCATCCCGGCGGAGCCCGTGCCGCTGATCGCCAGCGTCATCGGGTTCTCCGTCTGGAAGAGACGCCGCAACTTGTCGCGCACGCCGTCCATCAGCCGCAGGAAGACCGGGTCCAGATGCCCGACCGTCGGACGGCCCAGGGCTTCGAGCACGCGTGCCGGCACCTGGCTCGGCCCCGGGCCGAGGAGGATTCGCTCAGGAATGAGGACGCTCACGGGAAGGTTCCTCCTTCGATCAGAAGTCGGTGCTCACGAGGTTGCTGACGCCGCAGACACCGGGCTCCACGGACTGGAACAACAGCGTCCGGCCCTCCGCCCCCATCGGAATCAGGGTCGACAGGGTGGCCGTCCCGTCCAAATCGGCCCGGGCCACGCCGAGGAGCCTCGGCGCAGCGAGGTCCACGGCGCCGCCGCACGGGATCTGCGTGACGCCGGTCGCGACGCCCGCCAGAAAGGCCACGTTGGCGCCCGAGGTGGCGCCGGTCGCGACCAGGTCGTTGATCTGCCCGGCAATCCCCGGGTCGGGAGCGGCGAGCTGAAAGCCGCCCTCTTCGACGGTGACCCTGAAGACGCCGTTCAGCCCGCCTTCGAGGGTGGCCTCGAACAGGATCGTCCCGCCGTCGTCGCTCATGGCATAGCCATCCTGTACGCCGCTCAGAGTGTCCACGAGGAGGCCGCCGATCATCGTGACGCCCTCCTGCGCCACCAACTGTTGGTCCAGGAAGAGACCCGTGTCGAAGTCCGTGTCGGCGTCGTCCCAGTCACCGTACCAGAGGACCGAGCCCGCGTCGCTCACGATCACGGGTCCGCTGCCGAAGGAGCTGAAGACGAACGGCGAGATCTCCGGCAGCGAGTCCCCCTCCTGCATCAGCTTCGCGCCGTTCAGCGCGATGAGCAGGTTGCTGCCCGAGTCGCCATCCAGCGAACCGCTGATCACCGTGTCACCCAGGTTGTTGAGGCTGATCTCGGGCGTCGACAGGCTCGACCAGAGTCTGCCGGCCACCGGCGAGGGGTCGCCCTCCTGGGCCAGGATCGTGTCGTCGAGGTACACCGCCCGATCGCGCGCGACGTCCCCCGCCAGCTCGGCGACGTAGAGAACCTGGCCGGCATCGTTGAAGTCGAAGCTGTGCGGCCCCGTCTCGAAGTCCGTGACGGCCTCGGTCTGGCCGGCCAGCACATCGGACTCCTTGGCGACGACGGATTCGGAGACCAGATTCCCCGCCTCGTCCAGCGTCAGGACCACGAGGGCCCGGTCTACGGACGTGTCGATGGCGACGTCGTCGACCGAAGCCATGATCAGGATCGAGCCGGCGTCGTTGATCTTGGTCTCGAAGAAACCGATGTAGGGAGTTCCCGGACTGAGCTCGGGAGCAGTCGAGAGCTCGCCCTCCTGGATCAGCAGGGAGGTGTTGCGGTAGATGCCCGAGTCGTCGCTCAGGCCCTGGGTCCCATCGAGGAAGAAGTTCCAGCCGCTATCGCCCGCATTGTTGAGGTTGACGGTGTCGAAGCTGTCGAGGGTCGCGCCCGCCGGCTCGGCCAGCGGATCGCCTTCCCGGAGGTAGAGGGCACCGTCCAGCAGCAGGACCGAGTCGGCGTCCATGTCGGCGTTGTCGGTATCGGCCTCGACCAGGGTGCTGCCGGCGTCGTTCACGGCGAGGTTGTTGATGGACGTGACCAGCCCGACGCCCGGTACGTCGTCGCCCTCGAGGACGACCGTCTCGATGGTGAAGGTCCTCTGGGCGCCGGCGACGCCGGAGCACAGGACGAGGAGTGCCAGGCACAGTGCGGTGCGGCACGGTGCGGTTCGGCTCGGGTGAAGCATGGGGTCCCTCCTGGATGGCATGATGGGGACGAGGCGGAGAGCGGCGGCTCCGGTTCTATCACCCGCTCCCACGGGTGACAAGACAGCCCGGGGGGGCGGGGTGAGGCAGCGTCACTCCACGGCGGGCTCGGCGAGCACGATCCGATAGGGTCCCCCGACCGCGAACACCCTGGACCGGTCCGAGGGGAGCGCCACCGCCACCGCGATCTCCAACTCGTCTCCCGCGAGAGTGTCCGGGACGAGCCACTGGTAGCGACCGTTGTTCGGAACACCGATCTCGATCGGGTTCCAGGCACCGCCGTCGGCCCGCCAGGCCAGCGCCACGAGCGCGGCCTCGCCGCCCGGTACCGCGGTGGCCCAGTCGATGAAACGAACGGAGCCCGGGAGGATCGTCGCGCCCGGCGTCGGTCGGTCGACCCGCACTGTGAAGGTGTCCGGCACCGAGGCCTCGCGGAAGAACCGAAGTTGGTTCCTCGAGTTGAAGTAGCCGCCTTCGTCGACCACGACGACGATGTCGGCTCGGCCGTTGTGGTCCGCGTCACCACCGACGCGGAAGGCCTCGACGTCCCCCGGCTCCGGGGTCGTGAAGGAGGTCGCCGGCGTCCACCCCCCGGCGCCGTCGGAGAGCCAGAGGGCGAACCGGCCGTCGCCGTAGGCGACCAGGTCGACGTTCCCGTCCCCGTCCATGTCCCACAGTTGGGTCGCCTGCCAACCGCCGCTGTCGGGCAGGCCGGCGCCCAGATCGACCCACGCCCCGGCCTCGTCTCGCCGCCATACCTCGAGCGCGCCGGCGGAGGTCGCCCAGGCGACATCGTCCCGCCCGTCGCCATCGACGTCACCGACGGAGACACCCTGGCGCCAGGAGCCACCCGGCAGGCCCGTGTCCGCGAGGGTGAACCCGCCGCCACCGTCCCCTAGAAATACGGTGCCCCCGTCCCACGAGGTCACCAGGTCGGGGAGGCCGTCACCGTCGATCTCGCCGAAATAGAGCTTCTCCCCCGAGTTGCCGCCCTCGCCACCCCAGGAGTGGACCCAGGTCCCGTCGCCCTGGTTGAGGTAGACGTGAACGCCGTTGCAGCAGCCGAAGCTGATGGAGGCGATATCCAGGTCGCCGTCGGCATCGACGTCGGCGAAGTCGGTGCCGAACATCCCCCAGGTCTCGCCCGCGGTCGCCAGGCCGTCGTCCCACGGTGTCCACGAGGTGCCCGTGCCGTCACCGAGCGCGACCTCGAGGAGCTGATCGCCGAGGTCGTTGCCCGAGTAGTTGTGGTGCATGCCGTAGCCGACGTCCATCAGGCCGTCGCCGTTGACGTCACCGAGGGCGACGCCTCCGTAGCCGAAGGTCCCCGACTGGAAGACGTGCCATGAGCCGGTGCCGTCGCCGAACCAGACCATGACCCCATGCTGGTCGGTGTTGATGTACGGGCTGCCGTGGTCCCCGATCGAAACGAGGTCCACATACCCGTCTCCGTTGACATCACCCATCTCCACCTCGGTCGCCCCCCCGTCCAGCTTGGGCTCGTCCAACCCATCGATCGACTCGACGTAGGTCGGCGTCTGGGCCGGAAGGGCCGAAGCGAGCAGGGCGAGGGCGGGAACAAAGAACGTAGATCTCATCGAGGTTCTCCTCTTCCGGGAGGCTGGTCGGGACGATCTCTTGGGGGTCGAAGTGGAGCCCCCCAAGGCTACCAGCCCTGCCGGGACATGAACCTCTGAGACGCCCTTTCGACCGCGCTCGCCGACCCGGCGGGAATCCCGGGAGCGTGCCTGGCACCCTCCAGAACCCGGCTCGGTCCTTGTACGATGACCGAGCTCGGCTGCCTTCGGACCCGCCGGGCGACCGTCGGAACGGAAGAATGCGATACATCAGCACCCGAGGAGCGTCCCCGCCCGTCTCGCTCGCTGTCGCGGTACAGTCGGGCACGGCGCCGGACGGCGGTCTCTACCTGCCCGAATCGATCGAGCCGTTGCCCGGGGCGACGATCGACTCCTTCCGCGACGCCGACCTCCCGTCGATCGCGGCCCGGGTGATGGCACCGTTCCTGGGGCCGGATCTCTCGGGCGACGCGATCCGCCGCCTGGCCGCCGACGCTCTGGACTTTCCGGTGCCCCGCGTCCAGATCGACGGCCGGTCCCAGGTCGTCGAGCTCTTCCACGGTCCCACCCTCGCCTTCAAGGACATCGCGGCCCGCGTCCTCGCAAGGCTCCTGGCGCTCTTCGCCGAACCCGAGAAGGGGGTATCGACCGTCCTCGTGGCCACTTCCGGAGACACCGGCGGAGCCGTTGCCCAGGCGTTCCACGGTGTCGAGGGAACCCGAGTGGTGGTGCTCTATCCGCACGGCCGCGTAAGTGACCTGCAGGAGCGGCAGTTCGCCACGCTGGGCGGCAACGTCACCGCGCTGGCGGTGGACGGCACCTTCGACGACTGTCAGAGGCTGGCAAAGGAGGCCTTCTCCGCGGACGACCTCCGGCGGCGAGCGCGGCTGATCTCGGCGAACTCCATCAACATCGGGCGGCTCCTCCCGCAGATGGCCTACTGGTTCTACGCGGCCGCCGGTGTGACAGGGACCAGCCAGCCATGGATCGCAGTCCCGAGCGGCAACCTCGGCAGCCTGACCGCGGGCCTGATGGCCCGTCGCCTGGGCCTCGAGGCCACTCCGATCGCCGCCACGAACGCCAACGATTCGCTTCCCCGCTACCTCCGGAGCGGCACCTTCGAGCCCCATCCGACCGTGCCCACCCTCAGCACGGCGATGGATGTGGGAGAGCCGAGCAACTTCGAACGAATCGTCGCTCTGAGTCCGGATCGATGGCCGGGCCTCCGCGAGGAGATCCGGTACGAGGTCGTCGACGACGGTGCCACACGATCCGCCATGATCGACCTGGCCGACCGCCATGGCTACCTGATCGACCCCCACGGGGCCGTCGGCTGGGTGGGTCTCCAGCGAGCGCTCGTCGAGGCCCCGAGCTCATGCGGAGGGGCGGTTCTCGCGACGGCCCACCCGGCCAAGTTCCCCCGTCGCGTGGCGGCCGCGACCGGGCGCCCCCCGGAGGTGCCGGTCACGTTGCAGAGAGTCCTCGAGCGCCCCGTCGTACGGGTCGAGATCGGCGCCAGCCTGGACGCCCTGAGGCCCTTCCTGGAAGCTGGCGGCGCCCCGTGACCCGTCTGGCGACGGCCACCGGATCTTCAGCGGCGGGCAGTCCGCCTCACGACTCGGCGCCCTCGGACGTCGCACCGCGCTGAGCCGCTGACCGGAAAGCGGAGACCACCTCGGGACGGACGAGCGCTCGGCGCGTGACCCAGCCCAGCGCCGTCCCCACGGGGAAGAGGATCAGCGAGACGGCCGCCATGAACCGGCACAGGGCGAGTCGCCGCCGCTGGAGGAGGGAGGCTCCGGCCAGCGCCATCGCGCCCCCGTAGACGAGACCGGCGACCGCTCCAACCAGGTACACGGTCACCGCGAGCCCCTGGGGCGGTGTGGAGAGCTGCGCCGGCCCGTCGAGGGCCCACGACTCGAACTGTGGAAGAGCGAGCGCGAGGAGCGGGATCGAAGCCAGCATGCACGCCAGGGCTCCGACCACGAGATGGAAGAAGCCCAGCACCTCGAGGATCTCGGGCCCTGCCTCCGGACCCTCGACCGCGGGCCTCCCCGCAGCTCCGTCCCACCGCTTCCCGGGGGTCCCCACGGACCGCTCAGACGTTGAAGCGGAAGTGGATGACCTCGCCGTCGCTCACGGGGTACTCCTTGCCCTCGAGTCGCAGCAGGGCGCGCTCCCGACAGGCCGCGAGAGAGCCGACGTCCAGCAGGTCCCGCCATCCCACGACCTCCGCCCGGATGAACCCCCGCGCGATGTCCGAGTGGATGGCCCTTCCGGCCTCGCGGGCCTTCGTACCCCGGCGGACGGTCCAGGCCCGGACCTCGTCCGTTCCGACCGTGAAGAAGGAGATCAGCCCGAGAAGCTCATAGCTGGCCCGCACGAGGCGATCCACCGAGGGCTCCTCCAGGCCGACCTCCGCCAGGAACTCGGCCTGCTCTGCGGCCTCGAGCCGCGAGATCTCCTGCTCGATGGGCGCGCTGATGACGACGGAGCGGAGGGCGATCGCCTCCTCGAGACCCCAGTTCTCCGGCTCCGCCTCCGCCAGCTCCGCCTCGTTCACGTTCACCGCCACGAGCATCGGCTTGGCCGACAGGAGCTGGAAGCCACGCAGGCGTCGCTCGTCGTCGGCCTCGAAGGCGACCCCACGCAGCGGTCGCTCGCCCTCGAGCGCCGGCGCGACCTGGGACCTCAGGAGCTCCAGCTCCTGGACTTCCTCCGGCTTCAGGCCCCGCTTCTTCGCCTTCTCCAGCCGCTCGACGCGACGCTCGACGATCTCGAGGTCCGCCAAGATCAGCTCCAGGTCGACGAGGCCGACGTCGCGCACGGGATCGATCGAACCCTCGGGGTGCAGGATCTCCGGGTCCTCGAACGCACGGACGACATGCACCAGGGCGTCGACCTCCCGGAGTCGAGCCAGGTCCAGGCTCGCGGCACCCGAGCCCTTCTCGATCCCCGGAATGTCCACGTAGCGCACCGTGGCCGGGGTGTACTTCTTCGGGTCGAACAGCTCCCGCAGCGCCTCCAGCCGCGGGTCGGGCACACGGGCGACGCCCAGGTGGGTCGACGAGGAGACGGCGTGCTTCGCGGTCTCCTCCGCCGCGGCAGTCAGGGTGTTGAACAGGGTCGTCTTGCCGACTTTCGGCAGACCGATGATTCCGGCTTCCATTCGCGTGGGCTCCTCGGGTGATGACGGCACCCGGTCGGGGACCGAAGGAGGCGAAGGATAGCCCATCCGGATGTGGACCCACCCGCCGAGGACGATCCCGGCCGAGCCGCGGTTGACGGCCCCGACACCGTCTCATACAGTTGGACCAACACGCCAATCTGGGTAGAGTCGCAACGTGGCCGCGGCGGCCTCGATCGGCTGGCGGACCGCGCGCCCGAACGAAAATGAGGCTCTCACTCCCCCTTGCCCCGCTTGCGAGCCTCGGCCTCGTCCTCCTGGTAGCGGGGGACGCCCGGGCCGGAGGCTTCGAGGTGCCCACCCAGGCAGCCAAGGCCGCCGCGATGGCGGACGCCTTCGTCGCCCAGGTGAACGACCCGTCGGCCATCTTCTACAACCTGGGAGCGATGGCGCTCCTGGAGGAGAAGCCCGTTCTGACGGCAGGGCTCGGAACTTACGGGCTCAACCAGTCCCTCTACCAGGGCCTGCCCCCGGGAATCGGCGCCGGAACGACGGGGGAACAGGACCAGAACATCGGTCTTCTGCCCCACGCCTACGTCGTCAAGGGCCTGGAGGTGCTGGGGAATCGGATCAAGCTGGGGGTGGGCGCCTACTCGCCCTACCTTTGGCTGACGCAGTGGAAGAGCGCGGACACGTTCTCCGGGAGCGGCATCAGCCTGCTCACGGATCTCAAGGTCTACGACATCGCGCCGGCGGTTGCGATCAAGATCTCTGACCGTTTGGGGATCGGAGGCTCCTTCGTCTATCGGATCGCGGACCTGCAGCACGTCCGCCGCCTCCAGGAGATCGACCCGTTCACGGGAGAGCCGCTCACCTTCGCGCAGCGGGAGTTCGACTCCCCGACACAGGACGGCTTCGGCCTCAACGCGGGGGCCGTCTTCCGCTTCAACGACCGGCTTTCCGCGGGGTTCTCGTTCCGGAGCGGGATCGAGATCGACTTCAGCGGCACCGCCATTTTCCGGGAGATCCCCACCGGCCGGGCACCCGGCGTGATCGGCGGTGACATCCCGTTCGACCAGCAGATCGCCGCCACGACGGAGATCGAGTTCCCGAACCAGACGGTCGTCGGCGTCGCCTTCGGAGTCACCGAGGCGATCCGCCTGGAGATCGATCTCGTGCAGACCAGCTGGAGCACCTTCGAGGACCTCGACTTCGGCTACCCGACCCAGGAGGAACTCGACGAGGAGTACCCGCAGGACTTCGGCAACACCGTGACCTGGCGCATCGGCGCGAGCTTCAAGACCCGCAGCGGCTCCGAGTTCCGTGCCGGCGTGGCCCAGGACGAGTCCCCCCAGCCCAACATGTCGGTCGGGCCCCTGCTCCCGGACGCCGACCGCCGAATCTTCAGCTTCGGCTGGGGCAAGGACTGGCTCGACACCGCCTTCCAGTGGATCGACTTCGACCAGCGGCAGATCCTCAACAACCGCGACGACTTCAATGGCAACTACAACGGTAATGCCTGGCTCTTCGTCGTTACGGTGAGCCAGTAGGCGAGCCAGCGTGAGGATCTTGCCGGCGCGGTATACTCGCGGCTCGATGAGAGCGTACCGGTGGCTGGTCCTCGCGATCGTCTCGCCGTTGCTGGGCTGCGACGCGAGCAATCCGGCCGCACCGGCGCTGCCGGAGGTCTCGGAGCCGACCGACGCGTTCGTGATCATCATCACGCCGGATGTGGCCGAGGTGGCACCGGGCGGCACGGTGGGGCTGTCGGTCAACATCACGGACGCCGAGTCGGGTGATCCTCCGGTCGACGGAACCAGCGTGACCATCACCACGAGCGCGGGTCAGCTCGAGGCCACCAACACCGACCCGGGTCCCCTGGTGCTGGTGCCCACGATCGGCGGCGTGGCCTCGGCGACGCTCAACGCCGTCGGCCTCGCCGATGGAGACAGCGCCGAGATCCGAGCGACGCTCGAAGACACCTCGACCTCGGTCTCCATACCCGTCGTCGGTGACGCCGGGGGCGGAGGAGGAGCGGCACCCCCGGCCGCCGCCTTCACGTTCGAGTCGGACGAGCTGCTGGTCCTGTTCTCGGACGCCTCCACGGGGGAACCGACGAGCTGGCAGTGGGACTTCGGCGACCTCTCCTGTCTTCCGCTCCCCGACTGCAACCAGAGCTCGGAGCAGAACCCTCTGCACCAGTACTCGGCGGTGGACACCTACGTCGTGACCCTCACCGCCGCCAACGTCCTGGGAACCAACACGATCCGGCAGTTCGTCGGCGTCGGCACGCCGGTCGAGCCCCTGGAGGCGGCCTTCGAGGCCGACCCCGGGGACGGAACCGGCCTCCAGGTGCTGTTCACGGACACGACGACCGGTGACCCGACGGGCTGGCTCTGGGACTTCAGCGACGGATCGACCAGTGTCGAGCAGGACCCGATCCACGACTATCTGGTCGGCGGCAGCTACGCGGTCACCCTCGAGGTGAGCCGCGGCGCCACGACTTCGTCCACCTCGCAGTTCGTGACGGTGGGCACGGAGATCCCGGACATCATGGCGGACTTCGAGTTCGTCACCACGTCCGGCTCGTTGGTCGTGACCTTCACGGATCTCTCGGTCGGCGTCATCAGCGAGCGTCTCTGGGACTTCGGCAACGACTTCTGCACGCCCCAGCCCGACTGCACGACCAGTACCATGGCGAACCCCGTCTACGAGTTCGACTTCACGGGCGAGTACGTGACGGTCCTCACCGTGACCGACCCGACGGGCGCCACGGAGACCAAGGCACAGAGCGTCTCGGTTGACTCGGGGGAGGTCGCGCCGATCGCCGAGTTCTCCTTCGAGGAGCTCGACGGCAACGTGGTCCGTTTTACCGACGAGTCCACCAACAACCCGACCCGCTGGACCTGGGACTTCGGCGACGGCGGCTCGGACACCATCGCGAACCCCGTCCACTCGTACGCCCAGGGTGGCCGCTACACGGTGACTCTGACGGTGGCGAACGGGGGAGGCCAGGCCAGCCGCACCGAGCAGATCAATCTCGATCCACTGGTGGCGGAGTTCAGTTTCCAGCAGAACGGCCTCGAGGCGATCTTCACCGATCTCTCCACGGGCGATCCGACCGAGTGGAGCTGGGACTTCGGGGACAACGTCTGCATGCCGCAGCCGGATTGCACGGAGAGCACCGAACAGAACCCGAGTCACACCTACCCGGACACCGGCCCCTACACCGTGACCCTCGTGGTGAAGGACGGGCAGGGCGAGGACTCGATCACGAAGACCATCACGATCTTCCCGTTCGAGGCCCGACCTCTCGGGAGGGTACCGAGTGCCTCCTCCGAGCGTCCCGGAAGGGCCGCCGCTCCGGTGCTCGTTGGGCGGAGCGCCAAGGGCTCGCAAGGCCGGCCGCCACACCGGCGGTAAACCACGCGAGGATTGACTCTCGCGGTTCGGCTCAGCAGTCGGCCTGAAGGCCGACAAGCGTAACGTACTCCATGTTCTGCGTGCACACGCAGACGGTAATCGCCAGAGGATCCACCGTCGTGACGTGGATCTTTCCGGTGTCCTGCGCTGTCAGACAGGTCGCGACACCGGCTGTGTCGAACACCGGGACCTTCAACACGGTTTGCGCCGTCACCGTGTCCGCCGCCAGCGAACCCGTCGTCGACAGGTCTCCCCCGCTCAGCGTAGCGGTGCCGTCCGTCAACGCCCCGCCCTGCACCGCCGCCGAGGCCGTCACCGACGTCGCTCCGGTCAGCGCGCCTCCGGTCAGCGAAGCGGTGCCGTCCGTCAGCGTCCCGCCCTGCACCGTCCCCGAGGCCGTCACCGAAGTCGCACCCGACAGCGCGCCCGAGGCCAGCGTCGCGATGCCATCCGTCAGCGCCCCCCCACTCACGCCGCCGCCCACCATCAGGCTGCCGTTCGTGTTCAGCGCCAGGTCGCCCACCAGGGGCATGGTCACGTCCAGGCCGATCGAGGCGCCCGAGAAGGTCCCCGCGGAGTAGTCCACGCTCAACCCCGTGACGTCACCCCCATGGGTGCCCGACAGGACCAGGTCGAGACCCGTCACGGTGCCGGGATTGTTGGAGCTTCCGGCGAGCGCGACGGTCACCCCCGCGGCCTGGCCGTTGACGTTCGCGCCGCTCTTCTCGATCCGGAGGGAGCTGAAGGTCCCCATCTCGGTGTCCGACAGGGTGAGCTCTCCGGTTCCCGAGCTGAGGGTCACCAGGGGATCTCCGTCGTAGGCGTCTTGCAGAGTCACTCCGGTCCCCGCCGCTGCGAGGGCGCAGGCCAGCCCGTCCTGAACGTCGTCGACAGGGCCGCCCGGGCAGGCCGTCGACTCGTCGAAGCCGACGAACCGCGCTCCGGACAGGTCGATGCCGACTCCGCCGTCGTCGACGGTGGACCTCAGCTCGTCCAGCGCCTCTTGGACACTGGCGCCGAAGGTCAGCGCCGAGTCGATGCCGATGAGGCTCGCGCCGGTCGGCGCCGATACCGACCCGAGATCCGTCCCCAGGACGTAGAGGGACGAGTGGTCGTGGAGGCCGCTGGCATCCGCTCCCCCCGTCAGCGTCCCGAGGGCCGTCTCGTCGAGTGTCGTCGCGCCGAGCGTGAGGGTCGAGGCCGAGAGATCGCCCGTGACCGCCGTCCCCAGGGGGGTGGCGATCAGCACGTCCGTCAGCGGCCCGGAGTCGGCGGCGGCCAGCCGAATGCTCCCGATCGCGTTGCCGGGATCCTCGAGCACTGCCGAGACGCGGCCGGCCGAGGTCAGGTTGCCCCCGTCGTCCACCGACCGGAACTCGATGCCCGAGCCGATCCCACCGGCGCCGTTGCCACTGCTCAACAGGTGGTCGACCCTCAGGATGTCGGACACGGCATCGTTGGACGAATCCTCGACCTGGAAGTCGAGGGTGCTCGAGCGCAAGAGCTGAGACGCGAGGTCCGAGCCCTCGACGCCGAGATCCTGGATCTGGAGGGTGTTGATGCAACCGTCACAGTTCAGGTCGGTGATCGTGACGTTCGTCAACTGCGACCCGTCTCCGATGTAGAAGCCGGCGGTGACGGTATCGTTCACGGTCAGGTTCTCGGCTGTCAGTTCGGTGATCTGCAGGCTGTCGGACAGCAGCGCACCCTGGATCCGTACCGTATTGGTCTCGGACCCGATGGAACCCTCTCCCCCGAGATGGATGTCGTTCCCTGTCGTTCCGCCGGACGCGAAGAGTCCGGTGCCGACGTCGTTGACGAAGTAGCCGCCGAAGGCCTCGGCACCGGTGGCCGACCCGAGGACCCCCCGGAAGGACCCGGTGCCCCAGACCCCGGCGCCATCCACCGAGGCGCTGTCGCCACGGACGCCGTAGGCCTGACCGCTGCCCGAATCGGCCAGACCCTCGAGGCCGAACCCCGAGTCGGTGGTCGTCATGCCTCGCACTCCGACACCGCCGCCGAGAGACACCCCTTCCACCCCGGCGCCGGCGCCGGAGGTCTCTCCACGCACCCCGACCGAGCGCGGGTCCGAGCTGAAGGTCTTGCCGAAGACGCCGTACGTCCAGCCGTCTTCCGTCTCTCCGAACACGCCGGCCGCACCGGTCTCGGAGCTCTCGGTCAGCCCGTGGACGCCGTAGGTGACGCCAGTCGTCGCCACCGCCTGCCCCACGACGCCGGAGGAGGTGTTGATCGGGCTACTCGTCTTCCCGCGCAATCCGAAGTAGACGTCGTCGGTGGCCGTGAGTTCGCCGAAGACAGCGGCGTCGCCCTCGATGAAGACCTCGGGAGCCGGTGTCGCATCGACGGTACGCCGCCCCACGCCCAGGATCGCTCCCGCCAGGTCGCCGACCGCACCCTCCGCGGCCAGCACCGCCCCGCCCCGCTCCTCGAGATAGCGCGCGAGCACCCGCTCGAGGGCACTCTCGACGTCCTCGATCCGTAACTCGCTGCGCACCCGGAAGATCCGCGACTGCGACCACTCGCCCGCCGCCCCGTCGGCGGCCACGGCGCGCACGCCCCAGGCGTAGGTCTCCTCGGCTCGCAGGCAGCGGTCGAGCGGTGGTGTCCAGGAGGTGACCTCGCCGGGCAGCTCGTTCCAGAGGACCGGCCTCAGCTTCGGAAGCTCTTCACCCGCCCAGACAGCGGCCTGGCCCTCCTCCGATTCGACCTCGTACACCACCACGTGGAACCGCTCCGCGTCGGGCACGATGCCCCAGCTGAAGGTCGGGCACCGAGTCCCCACGTCCGCGCCGAAGCGAGAGGACCCGGGCGACGAGGTCAGGGGCGCTCGCGGCACCGCGAGGACCGGCATCGCGGTGATAAACGCCACCACGAGCGACGACATGAGAGCGCTACGCTGCACCATGAGCTTCCCTCCCGCTGATTGACGAACTACTATAGCCGAGGCCCTTCCGGATCATTGGTGAGCAGACCGGTTCGAACGGATATCGCAATGAAGATCTCGTCGAAGATCCTCCACCCCTCCGTGATCCTCACGCTGGCGCTCGTCGCCAGCTCGTGCACCACGGTGAACAAGCTCTCCACCAAGACCCGCCAGCTCTTCGGCGGGGACCTCCAGGTCGAGGTGACGGTCTCGCCGAACCTGAACCAGAAGTCGCCGCTCGCGGTGGAGCTCCTGCTGTTCGAGGACAAGAAGCTCATCCCCGCCGTCGAGGGCCTGGAGGCCCGGGAATGGTTCCAGTCCAGGGAGCAGTACTTCCTCGACAACAAGAAGGGTGTCCGATCGTACCTGTGGGAGTGGGTCCCGGGGCAGTCGGTCGAACCGCTCACGGTCAAGATCAAGGCGGGCACGAAGCAGGCGATCCTGTTCGCCAACTACATGGCTCCCGGCGCCCACCGCGAGAAGCTCGACCCGCGTCGGCACTTCGTGTTGCACCTGGGCGAGCGCAAGTTCCGCGTCGAGGTCGACGAGTAGAGCCGGGTCAAGAGGCGCTGCGAGCAACCGTCTCGTCGATCCTCCCGAGCCGGTGACGGATCACGGGGCGCAGGTCCTCGAAGGCGTTGCTCTCCAGGAAAGCCTCGCGCGCTGCCGCCGCCTCGGCCATCGAGCCGTACCGCCCCACCCGGACGGAGAGAACGGTCGAGCCCGCGGAGCGGGCGGCCCGGAAGATGCGCCCCTCGTATCCGGAAGCGGCGAGCCGCTCGACGAGCGCCTGCGCGGGGGTCTCCCGGACGAAGGTCTCGACCTCCAGCTCGTAGAGCCGGACGGCTCGCAAGCCGCCGTCCGCGCCCGATCCCGCGGGCCGAACGAGCGTACCGTCCGGCGGACCTCCGGCCCCCCCTCCCGGCAGCTCTCCGATCTCCGCCTCCGGCCCCGAAGGCGGCCCGACAGGACGGCTCCAGCGACTCCCGGCCCACACTCCCAGAAGGAAGATCAGCAGGGCGACGAGGACCCCGAAGCAGCCGAGGCCGAGCGCCCGCGCCCGTTTCACGATCCGGACTCCTGCCGGTCCCCCGCCATCGCCGCCATCGCCTCGCGGCACCGGCGATCGATCACCGGACCCCTCCCACCAACCCGGTCGCCCCCAGGGCCCGCATCGCGGCGCCGACCCGTCGAACGTAGGTTCGTGTCTCGGCGAAGGGCGGCACGTCGCCGTACCGGCCGACGGCACCCTCGCCCGCGTTGTAGGCGCCGAGAACGAGCAGGGGATCGCCATCGTACCGCTCGACCAGCGCATCGAGGTAGCGCACCCCCGCACGGAGGTTGCTGCGGGGGTCGAACAGGGAGTCGGGTCCCACTCCGAACCGGACGCCCGTCTCCGGCATGACCTGCATCAGCCCGAGGGCCCCCTTCGGAGAGACGGCCTGGGGGTCGAATCTGGACTCGACCCAGACCATGGCCGCGACCAGCCGGGGGTTCACAGAGTGCGCCTCGGCCTGCTCGAAGATCAGGCGGCCGAACGGAGTCTCCGGGATCGGGCGCGCCGCGCCGAAGACGAGGTCGGCGCGCCGGAGGGCGGGTGCCGCGTGGGCCGCGTCTAGATCGACGACAGACCATCGCGCCAGACTGCCACCTGACCTCGGATCGGCGGCCTCGAGCAGCTCCCGCATTCGCCGGGTGCCGCCCGCGAGGGGGTCCCGAGGCTCGCTCGGCGATTCGCCGCTGGCCGCCGTCTCGTCCACCGCCACGGTCGTCGCCGCGGCCGTCGACCCGCCGGACGGGGCCGGCTCGACCGCCGGGGCCGGAGGCAAGATCGCCTCCTCCAGGGGCCATCGATAGTGACCGAGCACCCGCACCGCGCCCAGGAGATCCTCCTCCCGAGGCGTGCCTCGGCCACGGCTCGAGTGGTGGATGACCAGGGGCGCACCTCCGGCTCCCCGGCGATCCGAGACGATGCCCAGATGCGTGGCGCGAGAACCGTCGGATTCGTTCCAGACGACAATGTCGCCGGCGCGCCAGGAGCGGTCGAGCCCGGTGACCCCGGAGTGACGGTCCAGGTACGTCACGACGTTTCGAACCCGCCGATGATCGACGCTCGGATCGGGCTCCGTGACGCCGTAGGCCGCAGAATTCGCGCGGATCGCCTCGTGAATCCGCCGCTGGAGATCGACGCCCACCGCCCGCAGGCTGCGGACGACCAGGTCGGCGGTGGTTCCCCGCTCCCACCCCGGGTCGCCCCCGGGGTACTCGAGAAGGACGTAACTGGTGTCGTAGCGGGGAGCCCGTGCCATCGACTCGCGAGCCCCGCGGACGATCGCGGCGCCCATCCGCTGCTCCTCCAAGAGCCGGATCTCCGCCGGATCGGGCTCGGGAAGCGGTGGTGGCGACGCTGGCTCGAGCTCGACGAGCGCGGCCGCGACGCGTCGCTCGACCTCGCCGGGAACCACCCAGCGCACGCCGGTGAGCAGGCCCGCCAGAAACAGGAGCACCGAGGTCGCCACCGCGGCCGCGACGGCCAGGGCCAGGATTCTCCTGTCCTTGAAGATCGACGGGTCCAAGAGCCTCCTTCGCGAGCCGGCTCGACGCGCGACACCGGCCCCACTGCGCGACGGATGATGGAACGACCATACCATTCGACACCCCTCGCCTAGACGAAGCTCCCCAGGGCGTCGACCGTCACGTGGATCGAAGAGAATCCCCGGCCCTGGGCCATCCTCCCCAGGATCCTCACCGAGAGCTCCGGCAGGAGGGCCTCGTGGAACATCCGGTCGATCCGTCGCGCACCGTCCTCCGCGCGGCCGCAGCGATCGGTCAAGACCTCCACTAGCTGCCGCTCGAAGGTCAGCTCGGCTCCGTGCCGTCGCCGGATGCGCTCCCGGACCTCCTCGAGTCGCATCTCCACGATCCTCCGGATCTCGGCGCCACCGAGGGGGAGGTAGGGAACGACCTCGAGCCTGCCGACGAGGCCTCCTGGGAATCTACCGCCGAGGACCGGCCGCAGGAGGTCGCGAAGGTCCTCGAGTCCCGGCTGCCCGGAGGAGCCCTCCGGCTCCTCGAGCAGCACGTCCGACCCGACGCCCGTCGTCAGGAGCACCACGGTGTGACGGAAGTCCACCCGAACGCCTTCCGCGTCATCGAGAACCCCCCGGTCGAAGACGGGATAGAACATCTCGAGCACGTCCCGGTGGGCCTTCTCCACCTCGTCGAGGAGCACGATGCAGTAGGGCCGCCGACGCACCGCCTCGGTGAGGAGGCCACCGCGGCCGTACCCGACGTAGCCCGGCGGCGATCCCCGGAGCGTGGCCACCGAGTGGGCTTCCTGGTACTCGGACATGTTCAGCGTCACGAGGCTCCGGGCACCCCCGAACATCGCGTCGGCGAGCGCCGCGGCGGTCGCCGTCTTGCCGACTCCCGGCGGACCCGCCAGAAGGAAGGTCCCGAGGGGCCGGCCCGGGTCCTCGAGCCCCGCCCTCGAGGTGACGATCCGGCGGCTGATGGCCTCCATCGCCATCGGTTGTCCTACGATCCTTCGCCCGAGGGCCTTCCGAAGGCCGAGGACCGTTTCCACGTCGTCGGACTCCATACTGCCGGCGGGTATCCCCGTCCAGGCGGAGAGAACCTCGGCCACGACCGAGCCGTCCACCGCCACGGGCACCAGGGGCCGGCCCGCCTGGAACTCGCGGCAATCCCGAAGGCGCCTTTGCAGCTCGTCGTCGTCCGTCGCGTTTCGACCCTCGTCCTCCACCAGGACCAGGCGCTGCTGCGCCGCACGAACGAGTGCCCTCTCCGTCTCCAGCCTCGCCTCGAGCCGGGACCTTTCCGCCGCGAGCTCGGCGATCCTCTCGTCCAGGCCCTCGTCCTCGATCTCGCCCCGGCGCCCCTCGCGCAGGAGCGTCGATCTCCGGGATCCCAGACGCTCGAGATTCTGGACCACCTCCGCCAGAGGTTGTGGAAGCAGATCCCGCGCCAGCGCGACGCGGGAGCAGGCCGTGTCCAGAACACTGATCGCCTTGGCCGGGAGCCGCCTCTCCGGCAGGTAGCGCTGCGACATCCGCACCGCGTCTCGCACGGCTTCCTCGAGGATCCGAACCTCGTGGTGGCTCTCGAGCGCGGGCACCGCCCCGAGGACCATCTCGATGGCCTCCGCTTCGCTCGGCTCGTCCACCTTGACCGGCTGGAATCGCCGAGCCAGGGCCGGATCCCTCTCGAAGTAGCGCTTGTACTCCGACCACGTGGTCGCCGCGATGGTGCGCAGCTCGCCGGCTGCCAGCGCGGGCTTCAGGAGGTTCGCCGCGTCTCCGAGGCCCTCCGGACCGCCGGCACCGATCAAGGTGTGCGCCTCGTCGATGAAGAGGATCACCGGCCGCGGCGCATCCCGGACCTCCGCCACCACGTTCTTGAGACGTCGCTCGAACTCCCCCTTGACGCCGGCGCCGGCCTGAAGAAGCCCGAGGTCGAGGGTGCGGAGCGAGATCTCGCGCAGTGCCTCGGGCAGGTCGCCCGACACGATCCGCAGAGCGAGCCCCTCGGCGATCGCGGTCTTGCCGACCCCGGCGTCGCCGACCAGGATCGGGTTGTTCTGCCGCCGCCGAGTCAGGATGTCGATGACCTGCCGGATCTCGCGCTCCCGCTCGAGGACCGGGTCGATCCGCTCTTCGCGCGCCAGCGTCACGAGGTCGAGGGTGTAGAGGCGCAAGGCCGAGTCGGTGGAGGCCCCCTCCACCACCCGGCGGGCAGGAGACGGGGCGCGGGAGACCTCGATCGTCTCCCCCTCTTCCTCGGGCGGCGCCTTCCTGTGGGCCGGCACCGCGCCCTCGGCGGAGCCGGCGATCAGATCGGCCAGGTCCTTCACGAGACGGTCTCGCGAAACGTGGGCGAGTACCGGGCACGAATCGAGGGCCCGCCCCCGGAGCTGCTCGTCCTGGAGCAGGGCGAGCAGCACCGTGCCCGAGCGGACGACCTCGGACTCCAGGTGCAACGAGGAGCGAACCCAGGCCTCCCGCAGCAGGCGGACGACCTCCGGCGACATCGACGGCGTTCGACGGTTGCCACGCTCGAGACGCCCGAGGGCGGCGTCGAGCTCCCGCAACAGCTCGTCGACGTCGACCCCGGAGGCGGCGAAGATCGGCGGCAGGTCGATGCCGGGGAGGTCGACCAGCTAGCGCAGGAAGTGCTCGACCTCCACCGAGTAGTGCGTCTCGGCCACACACGAGCCAGCCGCCATCTCGAGCGCCCGCCTGCAGATCGGATTGAGCTTGTGGAGCAGAACCTCGAGCTGATTCGACATCGGAGGTCGGCCTCAAGCCAACAGCAGGTACACCACGGCGCCGAGGGTTGCCGCCTGGAGCGCAAGGAGCCACCAGACCGCCCGGCCCAGGGTGCGGCTCCTCCGAGTCAGCTCCTCCCGACTCGACTCCAGGGTTCTCGAAAGGCCGAGTCGGAGGTCGACCAGGCCGCGGAGCAGCACGCCGCTACGTTCCTCCACCTTGGCCTGGAGCTCGATCCGCCCGCCCTCGACCTCGTCGCGAACCCGAGTCAGGGCCGCGGCCGTGGCCTCCTCGTGGGCCCGCCGCGCCAGGGCGAAGCCGCGGGCCACCTGGGACGACGTCTCGGAGGTCGCCGCCTGATGCTCCTGCCGAAACGCCGAGATCCCCTCGGCGACGTCGACCTCGATCCCGGTCAGTCGCCCTTCCAGGCTCTGGCGGGCCTCTCCCACGGCGTGCAGGGCCTCGACCCGCAGGTCCGAGATCTGGCCACCGGTCGCCTCGAGACCCGCCTGCAGTCTGGTCGGATCGATCGCCTCGAGAATCGAGAGCACGGACGTCATGCGCGTCGTCGTCTCCTCCAGCGCCTCGACATAGTCGCGTAGCGAGCCGGCGGCTTCCCGCAGCCCGTGGCTTCCCTCCACCACACCGTCGCGCGCGACGTCGATTCGGGCGGTCGCGTCCCGCAGCTCACGGGAGGCCGCTCCGAGCTTGCGCAGTTGCCGCTCCGCCTCCACGAACCGCCGCTTCACCTGCGCGAGGGCCAGCGTGCCGTCAGATTCCGTCGTCATGGAGCCGTCCTTTCCGGACTCGTCCCCAGACCCAGGTCCAGGAGCTTGGAGCCGATCCTGCGGAGTCGGCGGTCCAGGACGACGACCGCCTCCCCCGCCGACACGCCCGGGTCGATGAGCAACACCTCGAGCTCCTCGTCTTCCAGGCCTGTCGGTTCGACCTCCTGATCCTCCCATATCTCCCACAGGCTCGTCGGCCCGGACCCGGGAGCGGACCGGGCCTCGCCCAGGAGCCAACCGAACGCCTTCTCTCGCTCGACGGCTTCGATCACGATCTCCGGGAACGAGCCGCGAACCAGGAGCTCGACCGCGTCCCGCCAGGCCCGGTCGCGCCGATCCTCCGCCAGCCCCAGGTAGCCCACTCCGAGGGCGACTCCCGGGTGCGCGGTCGGTCCGCGATCCTCGAGGGCCTGCCGCAGCGCGCGGAGCTCCCCGGGAACCGTCTCCTCGTAGAGGTCGATCCAGGGAGCGGCCCGGAAGCGGCTCTCGGCCGAGAGTGACCGGAGCCGCGTGGCCGCGGTCGTCCGAGGCCGAGGCCGTAGATCCGTCGCATGACCAGCGCGGGCCGAGGTCACGGGGATCCAGGCCTCGGCGATGGCCCTCCTTCGATGCGGCTCGACCTCGTCGTAGAGCAGCTTCAGGGATCGAGTGAGAACGTCCAGCTGGTCGTCTTCTCCTGCGGGGCGTCCAGCCCACCAGCGCCGCGCCTCCCACCAGGCACTGGGGCGGTGGCGCCACACCACCGAGCGCAGGGCCGGGAAGGCGGCGGGAGGAGAACCGGGGCCTTCGACCCAGCGACCGTCTGCGTCGCGTCCGACGCGGACGATCCATCCCAGCATCGCGAGTCGATCGACCGCTCGATCGAAGCCCTCCGGGTCGTCGTCCTCGGACCGGCGAACCCGACCCCACGGCGGCGCCGCGTGCCTGAGCGCCGCCAGCAGGCGAGCCGCCGGAGCCAGCTCCCGATCGAGACCCGGGAACTCCTCCAGGTGCCGCCGAATCGCCCACTCCACGTCACCGGAAACAGGCTGGTCCACCGGCCGACGACCCGCCGCCCGCGGCAGTTCGCCCCGTTCCCGGCTCTCCGCCAGGCGGAGCCAGCTCCGGGTGGAGGCGTCGTCCAGGACGAGGACAGCCGAGGGCTCGCCGTTGGACCGGAGACACCCCGCGACGACACCGCTCCCGGGCCAACCGACGACCAGGCGCCAGGCGGCGCCAGACGGCGGATGCCGCAGGAACGCCAGGGGTCCGACCAGGAGGTCGACCTCGTTCCGCCGCCAGGCAGCGAGCGCCGGACGCGGATCGTCCATCTCGTCGACCGAGGCCACCTCGTCGAATCGGCCCTCCCGGCGGATCCTCTCGGCGACCGCGGCCGGAGCGAGCCCCGACGTTCGACTGCAGACGACGAGGCCGGGTCGGATCGCAGGGCCTCTCCGCTCGACCCGGTCGGCGAGCTCGCCGACGATCGGCACGAGGGCGTCGAGGGCCCGCTGCGGACGGGACCGGTGAACACGAAGCCCCATCGACGGCGACGGCCCCTCTTCGGGGTCGGTCGATTCGACCTGGACCGGGTCGTCCAGCATCCATCGCGCGTCGCGCCGGACGAGGGGGTCGTCGGAGCGGCCGCAGGCCAGGATCGTCGGGCGAGGCTCGCCCGGAGGACCCCGCAGGCCCTCGGTGTGGGCGCCGAGCGGGTGCCCGAACTCAGGGCACCAGGGGCAGATCGCCTCCACCTCGTCGATCACCAGCAGCGAGACCGCGCCCTCCGAGTGGGCGGACCCCGGCGTGACTCGGCCGCTTCGCAGAACCTCGAGGGACCGCCAGAGGCTCATCGACCGAGGCGCCTCGCGGAGGGCGGCGGTCCCCTCGGCCGGGTGCTCGGCAGGGCGCTCGACGGGCGGATCCAAGCCGAGACCGGTGCTACGCCACTCCTGGGCCCGCCATGAGGGCGAATCCTCGCCGAGGTGGACGGTCGTCCCCGGCAGCAGCAGGGTCGCCAGTTGGGCTACCCGCAACGGTGGGACCGCTCCCCGCCCCCACACACAGACGTCGCGTCCGCCCAGCAGGTCGAGCACCGCGCCGATCTCGGCGTCCGGGATTCGATCCACTCCGGCCAGCAGAGTCACCAGGTCGCGGAGTCCCGCGCGGCTCGTCTGTGGGAGAGTCGGCGGTGGCCCTTCTCCATCGGTCGTCTCGTCGACCTCGGGCTCCCTCGGCGGCGTCGAGCCCCGCACGACGATCGTGGCCTGCCCGTCGTCGGGGGGGAGGGCGTCGATCGGCCCCTTCTCCAGCTCGACCCCGATCCGCAGGTCCGGGGGGGATGGGGTACTCCTGGCGCCTCGGCTCTCGTACCGTCCGTCGACCTCGGAGAGACGCTCCACGCGGGGTCGCCGCAGCTCGAAGGCCTCTCCGGAGCCCGAGACCGCGGCGACCTCCCGTGGGCACACGGCGCCTCCGAGAATCCGATCCACGGATTGGAATAGGTCGAGGAGGCAGGTCAGGAGCTCGGGACCTCGATCCAGCTCGTGCCGCATCTCCAGCCGCCAAGAGTCGCCCCGCAACCAGCCACGCTCCACTCCCTCCACCAGCGCCAGGCCGACGGTCGCCCAGAAGACCGGCAGGAAGACGGCGCTGAGGACGGAGGGGTCGGACGGACCCTCCGGCGCACGGAGCCGACCCGCCAGGGGCTCAAACCGCTGCGGGGGAAACGTCAGCAGATCCTGCCCGTCGAACCGCTCGACCTCGAAGCCCACGCCCTTCAGGGCGGCGGCTCGTCCGACGGTGAGCGGATTCGCCGGCAGCTGCGTCGGGCTGTCGATGAGGAAGGCGACCGGGGGCGACCAGGGTGGAGTGAACAGCAGGTCGACGACCCGGGCTCCGCCGCCCGGGTCGGAAGGCCCCTCGCAGACCAGGGCATCCAGGCTCACCGCGGGCGTCAACCAGCGGGCGACCGCTCCCCCGCAGCGGCCCTCGACCCAGTCGAACAGGGCCCGCCGTTCCCTCGTCTCGAGGACGAGACCCGGGTCCCGCTCGAACCGTGGAGCGCTCCAACTTGCGGCAGCACCCGCCGCTTCATCCGCCACCAGGCGGCGGACGTCCGACGCCGCCCGGGCCTCGAGACCTTCCCGGAGCGCCGTGGGGACCGGCGCCATCTCGCCCCGCTGGAGGATCCGCCGCATCGCCGCGGACCAGCGGAGCCTGGCGGCCGGATCGGTGGCCCCCGACGAGATCTCCGGCCCCCTGCAGAAGAGCACCGCCCGGCTCAGACGGCGACGTAGTGCCGCGGTCGCCCCCGAGCTCTCCAGACTCGGCGGGTCGAGTCCCCGCCACCAAGCCCCGGGGCGGACTTCGCGCAGCTGCCAGCCCGGCGTCGCGGTCCGACGAGAGACCGAAGTCGCCGACTCCGCCTCCCAGCCGCGCTGCGCAGCATGCTGCCGCCCTCGCGTGATCGCCATCGAACCTCGATCCTAGCGAAAACGCCGCGCCTCGCGGCACGGCACGGCGACGCCAATGGGTGCGAGCGTCCCGACCGGCGCCTCAACCGCTGGCGAGGCCGCCGATCGGAGGCTCCCGGATCTCCATCAACTGAGTGTGGCTCAGGGCCACGGTACCCGAGGCCACCTCCAGTACCCCGAAGCCGCCGTTGAGGTCGACGAAGACCACCCGCTCGCCGCTGTTCGACAGCCCCACCCGGACGATCTCGTCGGGTGTGACCTCGCGGTCGATCCGCACGCCCCCGTCCAGCCCGTGCACGAGCAGGCGACCGTAGACCGATCCGACGGCGACCGTCTGCCCGTCGCCCGCGAGGGCGACATCTCCGGGCGCCGCGGTGCGAACAAAGCGGTCGACGCAGCGGCCGGAGTGCGCTTCGTACAGGCTGCCGTCGTCCCAGTAGATGAGGACCCAGCGCCCCCCCTCGGCCGGCACGACCCGGCCCACCGCGTGGATCAGCCCGCGGTCGTCGAAGCCCTCGGGGCTCACGAAGCGGGACCGGCGGTCGTCGGGCCCCAGGCGGCACCAGTCGAACCCCCGGGTGAGCAGGAGCCCTCCGCCCGGAGCGGCGACGCAGCGGTCGAGGGGCGGCGAGACCGGCGGGAGCCGATGGGGCGGCTCCTCGCCGTCGGGCTCTCCCTCCCAGAGCCGGAGCTCCCCGGCCCCGGCGAGGGTCGCGATGCGGCCTCGACCCAGGACGGCCGCGCCGACCACTCGCCGGGAGTGCGGAAGGCGGTGGACGACCTGTCCGCTCTCGAGACTCCAGACCACCGCCTGGGAGCCGGCGGCGCCGAGCAGCTCGTCTCCGGAGGCCGAGAAGACCAGAAGCTCGGCTCCGGCCTCCAGCCCGCGCAGAGGACGGACGGCGGGACGAGGATCGAGGGGACCGGCCTCGACGATTCCGTCGGCGAAGGCGACGGCGAGGGCGCGCCCGTCGCGCCGCAACGCGGCGCAGGTGACCCGCTCGTCGGGAGGGCGCAGGAGGGCCGTCATGCCCGTCGCCAGACGTAGCGCTTCATGTCCGAGATGCTGCCGTCCTGGGGGCCCGTCTCCGGGTCCATCCGGTCGAACATGGGCCACGAGCCGTGCCAGCCGTAGTGCGTGAGCTCGACGGCGAACTCCTGGCCGTAGGGTCCGCTCTGGAAGCTCCCCTGGTTCTCGAACCCGAGGTCGTCGACCAGCGTCGGCTTCAGCACGTTGGGGGCGTTCACCTCGATCGTGCCCTCCTTGTCGAGGGTCTCGCGGCCCGCGAGCAGGTAGCGCTCCAGGATGAAGTGCTGGTACCCGAGGGTCTCCTTGCCCGTGCGCTCGTAGCAGACGTTGTAGTGGAAGGTGCGGCCGCGGTAAAGCCCCCCCGGGTTGTGGTAGAGGTCCCGGTAGTCGTCGGCCTCGGCGACCGACGCGAACATCTTCTGCCAGGGGATCTCCATGCACTCCTCGGCGGTCGGCACATCCCGAAAGTCGAAGACGGCTCCCTTCTCCCTCGCGTGCTCGCGCGGCCAGAAGCAGTTGTCCGTCCGACCGGGCGTCCAGGGAGGCTCCGCGTCGGCCAGGGAGTGGATCGACTCCCAGGTTTCGAGCTTGGAGTTGGTGCCCTTCGCGTGGATCCTGTGGAAGTAGTAGCCGATCAGCGGGTTGTTGAACAGGATCGCCCGAAAGGGCCCGAAGGCCGAGCCGATGTCCTCCCAGTGCCCGGGGTTCGTGACGTCGAAGGACCGCTCCCAGATCGCGTAGCGGCTCGGCGACGGACGGGTGCGATCCGCGGGCCAGCCGGTGTACTCGAACTGGGTCCCGACGACGAACCAGTCCTCCTCCTTCAGCTTCTCACTGATCAACCGGGTGGAGTAGTTGAAGTGAACTCCGTCGCTCACCACGAGGATCCTCGGGGTCGTCCTCTCGAGAACGAACAGAGGGCCCTTGGGCGGCTTCGAGCAGAACACGTGTAGGCGATCGGCCTGCCGGAGGAGCTCCCGCGTGCTCTGGCTGAGCTGCGAGACCTCCTCGTTCCGATCCTCCTCGGGGGCGGAGCAGCTCGGGCAGACCTTGGACAGGGAGAACTCCCCGAAGTCGGGCCACTCCAGACAGGTGGCGCAGCAGTACTCGCCGCACTCGGTGCACAGATGACGCTCTCGGTAGGCGCACTCGTCGCACACCAGGAGATCCAGGCGGCAGTGGGGGCACGCGATCACGTCCCCACTCTGCTGGGCGAGCTCGACCGCCAGCTCTCGGTAGATCGCGAGCTCCTCGTCGGGGGCGGCCTGCTCCAGGGCCTCGATCAGCCTGCGCCGGCTGGAGTAGCTCTCCCATTCGAGGGGGACGAGCGCCAGGACGAACCGCATCCGCCGGTCGGCTGTGTCCCCGAAAGTCTCCCGGAAGTCGGTCTTGTACTTCGAAGGGAGAGTCTGCTCGACGATCGCCAGGAAGCCGCCGTCCGCAGTCGGGATCAACGCCCTGTCGAGCAGATCCTGCGACAGGAGGATCTGGCCCTTGAGACCCGTCGCCTCCGTGAGCATCTGGCCCTCGAGGTCCAGGAAAAGGGCCGCCATGTCCACTCCCCGCTTCGCGCTCTCGACTCGTCCCTTGGCGCTCTCGCCGAGCTCCTTCAGGAGGCGCTTGTCGATCAACGCGACGTCGAGCGCCTCGAGCGACTGTGGCGTCAGCTGGTAGCTCACGCCCTTGAAGAAGCCCACGATCTCGTCGCTCGGGATCTTCCCCTCCGGAGCTCGCGGCCGAAGGCGGTAGCCGTTCTCGGGGTCACGGTGGTTCCACCGATGGGTCTTCTCCGCGTCGAAGTAGCAGAAGCCGCACTCGTACATGATCGCTCCCGGTCTTCGGGCCCCAGCGGCCTCAGCCCACCATCCCGACCCTCGCCGGCGTGGCACGCCATGGCTTCCCGCGGGCCGCCCGCGAGGCCTCGTCCCAGATCCTCCTCGGCGTGCAGCGAATGACCTCCTCGAGACGGACGCCGGCCGTCTTGCGGGTGTCTCGGAGCACCCGGCGAATCCAACGGTGCTCGTCGAAGGTCGAACCGATCACCAACATCAGCCCGACGAAGGTCGCCAGGTCGATCTCGGCCGTTAGGCCATAGAACCGAGCTCGACCCAGACCGACCTCCACCCTCTCGCGCAGCCGGACGTCGTCGAGCCCCTCCGTCTGCCGGGGGCAGCGCACGCGAAGATGGCGGGCCACCCGCTCTCCAACGGCGCGGTCGACCGCAGCCTCGAGGGCCTCGAGCTGCGGCTGGCGCACCGTCAGCACCGCCGCGCCTCCTCAGGCGCCGGGCCGGGCCCCGCCGGAGCGGACCGGGCACGCTGCCTGCTCGGCACGCTCGTTCGCTCTCTGCACCTGGGCATGACTTCCTCCTCGGGTAGGCCTGGATCCTAGCAAACGACGACCTCGGGGCTCCGGATGGAGCGCGGAGGCCTGCGCATCGGCCTCTCTCAGGGTGTTCGGGGTGGTAGGATGCCCTCGTGACCGCTCCCCGGGTTCACCTCGAGACCGATCCCTCCGGGACCCGCTACCTCGCCGTGCTCTGCCCGGAGTGCGGCGAGACGAGCCGCCACGCGGTCGAGGGCCTCGGGGCCGACGTGATGCTCGAATGCGCGTGCGGGACGGGCTTCAACTTGACCGGGGAGAGCTACCACAACCTGCGGCGTGCTTTGACCGCCGCAGACGGTGAGGCCGTCGAGCCGAGCTGAGTCGGCGTTGCGCGGGCGCCGCCCATCACCGGGCCGGCGGCAGCACAGCGATCGTCCGGGGATCCAAGCCGAGGAGCCTCAGCGCTTCGATCGCCATCTCGACGAAGACCCTCTTGCCCTCGTGGGTGAGGCCCGGGTCCACGTTGCGCGCCGATTTCAGGGCGTAGACGAAGGCCGGCACCCGGAAGGAACCGTAAGAGGCCTGCCCCCCGAGGCCCGGCTGGATCCGTGGCCCCTGGGCGAGATCCGTGACGACGGCTTTGCCACCCTCGGGCTCCTTGGCCACGCCCACTCCCCGAAGGGCTCCGGCACCCGAGCCGTCGGCGTCGTCCAGAACCCGGAGATCCCGCCGAGCGGTTCGGAGGGAAACCGCCTCGCGACCGAAGCGATCGACCGCCTCGCCCACGCTCCCGGGCTGGTACACCATCCGGGGAAGCTCGTCGCCGAAGCACGGCGCGTTCCCCTCCGCGTTCTGGTACTCGGCGAGGCGCCGGAGCACCTCGACCACGGCGGCCTGATCCGCCACCCAGATCACGACCGAGTCAGCTCGGTCGGCCAGCGGGCCAGCCGTCTTGAACTGCCCCATTCGCGCCCGGCCCCGGACGAGAAACTCCTCGTGGAGAAACAGCGTCAACTGGAGGCGGAAGCGAGCCCGGACATTGAGATAGAGGCGCCACTTGGAACCTGCATCCGGCGACGGGTGCGCGGAGCTCACATGGTAGAACTGCTTGCCCTTGAGCGCGATCCACTCGTACGAGTCTCTCGTCGCGTCGCCTTGGAAGCAGAGCTCCTTCGTATGCGCGTAGTTGTACATAAAGATCTGGTTTCCAACCTGCTCCGCCACCCTGGGGAGCGTCGACAACCCCTCCAGGAAGCCGAGCGTCAACCGACGACCCTCCAGATCGTTCACCTCGCCGGGTAGGTGCTCCAGCCTGGGCTGGTTCGGCTGGCGGCTGTAGAGCCGATACACCGCATCCTCCGGACGGGCCGAGCCGAGGATCCTCGTGCGGTGGGTCCACACCAGGTCCAAGAAGAGCGCAAGGCTCGGCGTGATCTCGCCGGGCGCCAGCTCCCGAGCGGACCGGACGACCGGCGCCGTCCGGATCATCGGCGCCGTGTGACCCATTTCCCGTACGTTGCGGTAGGCGCCGAATCGGCCCACCCTCTCTTGGAGCTCGAACCAGGCCAGGGATCCGTGTTCGATCTTCATGCTCTCCTCCGTCGCCGCATGTGCCGACGCCCCGGAGAGCCCAACGGCAGTTCCGGAACGGACATTAGTAGGTGAGATCCGCCAGGGGGATCGGGGCCGGTGCGGTCTCGTCGTGCCAGGCCTTCGCCTTGTCGAGCTCCCCGGCGTCGATGTCGGCCGGCGCCGGTCGGCGATTCGCCTCGGGCCACTGCCAGATCGAACGGTAGCGGGGCTCCTGGGTCGCGCCGGTATTGTCGGTCCGGTAGAAGCTCCACCCCCGGAGGCGAAGCATGCAGCCCGTGCAGAAGACCCTGTGGACGCTGAAGTTGTACGACATCAGGCAGCCGCTCTTCGACACGAGCTCGTGCAAGCGGGTGGGATCCCCGATCGCCCCCGCGTGGGGGTGGTTGAGGCCCAGGCAGTGTCCGATCTCGTGCCCCAGGGTCTGCTCCCGGGAGTTCCGGCCCTCGGTCGTGTACTTGTTGCCACACAGGACGATGAAGCCGTTGGTGGCGGCTTGCAGGGGCACACCGAAGCCGTTGGGACCGCCGAAGTTGTCGAGCTCGTTGACCTGGAAGACGTAGACTCCGTCCGCCCGCGCCGGGTGCTGGGCCGCCAGGTACTGCTCGACCACCTCGAGGAAGACCATCCGGGCCCAGTTGGTCTGGCAGGCCCCCTCGTAGCCCGACTTCCTCTCCCAGTACGAAGACCTCCAGAGGAGTGAGGTGGCGTTCTGATCCGGATACTGGTTGAGGACGCTGCCGTCGTCTTGAACCGGGACGACGCCGAAGGGGTTGACCTCGGTCGGGGCGAAGGTCGTGTCGCTCGTGAAATGGTCGTCCGGATCGCCGGTCGGACCATAGAGGGCGATCATGTTCTGCTTCCAGGTGTCGAAGTCGACGAAGTTGACGGCATCGTCGCTGTCGGCCCACTGGTCGCCAGTCTGATCGACGGCCGCCACCAGGTAGTCCGGTAGGTTGCCGCTCGTCAGAGCCGCCGCGAACGCCTGGTTCCAGTGAGCCCGGACCACCGCGGTGGGACCCGCGGCCTCGTCGACGACCCGGATGAAGGCGTTGTCGTAGCCCGCCTGGATCTGCGTCAGATCGACCGTCTCCATCCGCGGAACTCCCCCCGGCGCGGGGTTGTCGTAGTGGCCGAGGGGCGCCATCCTCTTCTTGAAGTAGCCGGCGATGTGGACCTCGCGCCAGACCTCGAAGACGCCGGTCGCAGCGTGCCGCTCCGGCCCCAGATCCTCGGCCGCGGCGGCGAACAGGTCCGGATCCGACTCGTCCAGGTCGTCGGCATCGTGGGTGAGGTAGAGGTGGAGCCGGTAGCGATCCCCGCCCTGGATCGACGGTTGGAAGATCACACCGGTCCGCCCGACGCAGTCGGCGGCGCCCTCGGACCAGATGCCGCTGGACACGCTCCAAGTGCGGTCCGTGAGGGGCGCGACCGCGAAGGGGAACTGCTGACCGGGTCTCGGCGAGGCCGGAGTGACCCCGGCCTGCGGCGGGAACACCGCCCGGGCGGAGCCGCTGCCATCCGTAGGCGTCCCGCGCTTGCCTCCACGATCCGCATGGCAGTTCCTCCCCGCCGGGCTCGTCGGGGTCTCCTCCACCTCGTACTCGGTCGCCAGCCCGAGAGCCTTCCAGGCATCGAAGCTCATGCCCTTGTCCGCGAGGAAGACCGGGTCGATCGCCCGCTTGCGGAGCTGTGCCTGCTGGTCCTGCTGCCACTCCAGGTCCGGTGGAGTGGCACGCGGCTTCGCCAACCACTTCTCGAACTCCTCGTCGGCGTCGCGGAGGGCGTCCTCCCCCCCCGGCGCTTCGTCCACCGTGCCGCGGATGACCTTGGAGCAATCCTCCCAGTCCCAGACACACTTCAGGTTCGACAGGGTCTCCGGGACCGTGTTGGGGGCCCCTCCCGAGGCCAGGATCCGGAGCCGGGCGAACAGCGGGATGTTGGGCCCGTCGCCCCAGACAGCGCGGTGGGCGTCGTAGGGGTGGTTGTTCCACTGTTGCGCCGTCGTCGCCGAGAAGCTGTTGCTCCAAAGGTAGACCCGCTTCGTCTGGTCCTCTTCCTCGGTCTTCTTGGGGGGGCGACCCGCCAGGTTCGTGAGGTTCCTGCGGTCCGAGAGTGAGTTCCAGACCCACTGGTCGCGCTCGTCGTTGCCGGTGCCCAAAGTGGGTGAGGCGGCGAGCACGTCGAGCGGGCCCCATTCGAAGACGACGGGCGCCAGCTTGACCTCGAAGTTGGTCCAGGCGAGGCCGGGCTCACCGAAGCCGTCTCCCTCGAGCACGAGCTGGAGGACGTAGGGCGACTCCGAGATCGAGAGCACCTCCTGGGGCAACGGGGCGTCCTCGTCGTAGGGCCCGTACTCGTGGAGCCAGAACTCGCCGTTCTCGGATCGCGCTCCCACCGCCTGGGGCCGGCCGGGAAGGGGCTGGTAGTAGCCCGAGACGCCGTTCCAGCGAAGGTCGTGGTCCCCCGGATCGCACTCGCCCGCCTCCACGTCGAGATCGCGCCGCCAGAGGAGCTCGCCGTCCCGAGCCCGGCGCAGCTCCAGCCGCCCACCGGTCACGAGATCGTGGTCGTCCTCGATGGAGTAGAGGATGTGCACGACCTCCTCCAACGGTGCGAAGTGGAAGTCGACCTTGTCGGGTGTCTTGTCCTTGGGATCGGGTACGTGGCTCGTCGACTCCAGATCGCCGCCTTCGTTCTTCAACTGGAGCTTGGTGACGGCGAAGGTCAGGTCTTCCTTGATCTTCGGCCAGTCCCAGCCACGGATTCGCAGGACGCACAGGCCGCAGAAGCGCTCCGAGTCCTGGTCGTAGTTCATGATGCAGTTGTCGGTGTGGTGCCCCGTCTCGAGCGGCGGGGGCGGCCGGCGGCCCGTCTTCTCGAGCGCGTGGGGGATGAACAGGGCGTGAGCCAGCTCGTGGGAAGCGATCGGGTCCGCCGCCTTGTAGAGGATGTCGGAGTCGTCGGACCACGTCCTCTGGGTCCAATGGCCGCCCCCCTCCCAGGTCGCGATCTGGGTCAGCGCCAGGGTCCGGCTGCCGGCGTCCGTGTGGAAGGCGCCCGACACGAGGACCTTCCAGTGGCTGTCGCGTCCGGGAGCGTGGAACAGAACGGCCCGGGCCGAGTCCTCCCACCCCGAGAGCGCCACGTACCGCTTCAGCAGGCCCTCGAACAGATTCTGGGCCACCGCCTTGTAGTCGGAGACGCCCTCGAACCACTCGTCCGGGTTGAACCCGTGGCGCAACTTCGTGCCACAGGTCCTGTCGATGTGGTCCAACACCCTCTTGCCCGTCGGTGGCTCGTGGCCCTGACTGAGCTGCTGCAGGTAGTCGGACACGATGGTCAGCCTCGTCAACGACCGGCTCGACCACTGCAGCGTGCGGTTCTTCGTCTTCCGCCAGGCGATGACCGCGACCTCCAGCGTCGCCTCGGGATCCACGTCGAAGGTCGCACGCGCCGCACCCGCCAGGAAGCGGCGGACTCCGGCCGCGAGCTCCTCGGTGAGCTCGTTCGAGTACGCCCCGAAGCTCAGCCGGTGAATGGCCTCGGCGTCCTCGGGACCGAGCTCGTGGATGGTGCCACCCGCGTTCGCCTGGGCGCGGAGGACGATCTGCCGCTCGTTCGCGGCGGACTGCCCCGGTAGCGGGTAGACCACGATGTTCCAGCAACCGCGGGTGACTCCGGTCACCTGGGCCGTGCCCCCGTTGGACAGGGCCGTCACCGTCTCGTTCTCCTGGAACACTCCGTCGTTCAGGCGCATGACCACGGCGGCGGCAGGCGTCCGGTAGACGACAATTCCGCGGGCGTTCGAAGTACCACCGACGATCTCCTGGGGCTTGGCCGTCCCACCGAGATCGGCGTCGAGCTCCAGGCGGAGAAGCTGCTCCTTGAAGCTGGCCTCGAGAGCCTCTACGAACTCGTCGTGGGGCTTGATCACGATGGCCGGACAGCCGTCTTCGACGTCAACGTCCTCCTCGGTCGGGTTCAGGACGCCGAATCGAACGTAGAGCGGCAGACCCTCACGGGACTGCACCTGGATCTGGTCCCGGTTGATCCTGTCGATTTCCTGATCGAGCGCCGTCCACCAGCGGTCCATGTCCACCGTGTGGTCGTCGAGCTCCAGGTGGATCCCCAGCTCGTCCCGGTACTGCTCCTTCAGGCCGTTGGTGTCGAGCGCAGTGACGCCCGGGAGGTGAGCGTAGGTGAGGTCGACGCGCCGGAGAACCTCGAAGGTCCCGGTCGCCGCCGCGGCCGTGCCGGCAGCCGTCCGGAGGTCGGCGGCGGCCTCCTCCGGGGTGTCCAGCGAGTCGTGGTACTCGAGGCGCACCGTCACCTTGTACGCGTCTCCCCCCATGCGGGAGGGCTGGAAGATCGCGCCCGTCCGACCCTTGAGCACACCCTCTGTCCACGCGCTCGAGCGCGCCGCCCAGGCGCGCTCCGAACAGCTGGAGACGGGGAACGGGAAGGCCCCGTCCTTCAACTCGTCGCCGGCCTCGTAGCCCTCCCGCTCGGGGAAGACCGGCGCCCCACCCTGACCCCGCTTGCCGCCGAATCGTGCCGGACAGTTGTCGGAGGGCACGTCGTCCTTCTCGCCCTCGCCGGCCTCCCAGACCCCGCGCAGCAGCTCCTGGTCCCTCTCGGTGCCTTCATCACCGGTCCAGGCTTCCCACTTCGGGCTCTCCGCGGGATCCTCCCGATCCTCCCAGTCCCAGACGAAGGAGGAGCCGCCCACGGCCTCCGGAACGAGCTTGCCCTCGCCGTCGGAGTGGCGGACGAGGATCTCGGCGAGCAGGGGGATTCGGGTCCCCAGGCCCCAGTGCTTCGAGGTCTCCTGAAAGTCGTTCTCGTACGGGTCCAGGTGCCCCGCCTTGAACAGGTTGCACGGCAGAGGGACGTCCAGGTCCTCCTCTCCCACACTGTTGAAGAGGCGCAGGTCGGTCGGCTCGCCGTCGACCTGCGCGTTCAAGACCTGCTCCTCCGAGGAGACCTCTCCCACCAGGCCCTCGAGGACGGCGATCTCGTCCTCGCGGATCGTCTCCTTCCGCTCCTCCGGCATCCCCGGGTCGTCGCGGTCCGTCGGGATGAGGTGCTCGGTGCCCCAGTAGAGGTCGATCTTGTCGACCAGGATGTCGAAGTAGGTCCAGGCTTCCTTGCGCTCCTCGTCGATCTGCGCGTCCGACGTCACCGCGAGGATCGTCAGCTTCATCGCGTACGGAGAGTGTCCGACGGTCGGAAAGCGGTCGGGGTAGTGACGCTGGGCCTCCGACGGCAGCTTGCCGTCCCACACGGACTCCGGCGGGGTCGTGAGCTCCGATCCGTCCAGGTCGCGGCTCCAGATCGCGCTCTCCGAATCGTACGCGAAGAGCTCCAGCCGCGCCCGAGTCACCAGGTCGCCATGCTCCAGCTCCCAGATCAGATCCGGGGTCTCGAGCACCGGAGCGTAGAAGAACCGGGTACCGTCGCTCGCCACCGCCTCGTGTTCCGGGTCCTGGTACGAGGTCGACGTCTGGTTCGCGGTCTTCATCTTGAAGCTGACGACGGCACACCGCCTGCAGGTCTGGGTGCCGGTGTCGAGGTTCGACCGCCCGGACGATTCCGACGTCTCCAGGTTGCTGCTCTCGGACTCCGACCTCTCGCGCGGTGCCGAGGACCCGGTGTCGCCACCGATCCCGAAGAGGCCTGCGGCGAGCGCCAGTGGATAGGTCTCGGGCATGCTCAGGGCCCTCCCACGTCACCGACCGGGCCGCCGTCTGCGCGTAGCTCCCGGATCTCCCGCGCGCCGAGGCCCCGGCCCTGCTCCTCCCTGCGAACCGCCAGACGGTACAGCCGATCCAGGCGGAGGCTGGGGCTGCCGGGCGCGGCCAGCGCCTCGCGGACCCAGGGCAGCGACGGGTCGCGCTCGAAGTCGCGTCCGAAGGTCAGCATGAGATTCAGGTAGTTCGTCACCGCCCCGGTGGTCGAGACGCCATGTCCCCGGGCGCGTTCGCGCGCCAGCGACACCAGCGCCCGGATGCCGACGCTACCCAACCGGCTCGCGGCGGCGGGAAAGAAGCGCTCGACGTGGGCGAGCATCCGCGCCTCGAACCCCGCGACCACCACGGCGTCCCGCATCACTTCGAGCTGGGCCTTCCTGATCACGAACACCGGTTCGGCCCTCCTTCGGACCACCGCGAGATCCCCGAGGGAGCGAACGGGCTCAAACGGTCTCCCACTGGATCCGACGCCGCAGCAGCGCCTCGTCCTGGAACCGGAACTCCAGGATCGTGTTGATGGACTCACCCTCGACCAGGTACATCTGAACGGGGCCGAAGACGTAGTCCAGCTCGTTCTTCTCACAGGTCGGAAGGTAGGCCCGGAGGACCCTGGGGTCGTAGTAGCGAAAGAAGAACCTCTTGCCGCTTTCGTCCTTGACCTGGAGGAAGCGGCGGAAGTGGCGGCGCAGGTCCTGGAGGATCCGGTCGGAGTGAAGGAAGACGCCCCAGCTCTGACCCCATCCCAGCCGCAGGATCTCCCGAGTGGCCAGCGACCGCCGGCCGAGGTGGACCAGGTACGGAGCCACCCGGGCCAGCTCCGGAGCAAGCTCGCCCAGAAACAGGCAGCGGTAGTCCAGCCGGGACCGTCGCAACAACGGAAGGACCCGCTCGTCGCGGGCGGCGTCCAGGAGCATGAACACGCTGGGAGCTCGATGGATGGCGTCCCGGCTCCACAGCGAGGCGGCCAGCCTGTCGACCATCGCCTCGGGGACCAGGGAGGCTACCGACTCCCGACTCTCGTGCAAGTCGCCTCCCTCCTGGCTTCCATCCGTCGCGTCCCGCACCCGGGGGGACTCAGGCCTCGGCCTCTCACGTGTCGCAGAAGGGAGCGCCCGAAGCCGACGCGTCGGCGAAGGTCGCCGCCTGAGCCTCGGGATTCGCGATCAACGGATCCTCGCCAGGCTCCTCCGCAACGGTCGCCGCCTGGAGGGCCGTCTCCTGAGCCTCCTGCGTCGCCCCCATCGCCGTGACCTCCACACGGGAGGCCGCACCCTCGTCCTCTCACGTCTCGCAAAGGGGGGCGCCCTCCTCCGAGGCCTGTTGAAGGGCCTCCGCCTGGCTCGGCGCCACCTCCTGGGCGACGGCCTCCTCCTCCGGAGCCGGCTCCTCCTCGGGCGGCGGAGGCGCGGGTGCGGCCTCGCCGGCCTCGCGAGGCGTCGGCAGGTACGGGCGGGCCTGGGTCGGCGGGGCCCAGGAGACCTCGGGCGCGAAGCTCACGGCCGTCGTCTCCCGGATCAGGTTCATGAGCCACTGCTGGGGGGACATCCCGGCCATCCGGGCCGTCATCTGCAGCTTCTGCTCGGTGTGCGGGTCGAGATCCAGGAAGATGCGTCCCATAGCTAGCCACTTCGAAGCGAGAGACCCCGCATCGCCGGCCCCTGCGCGGACCGCGACAACGCTCCTGGTTTATCGAGCCTGCCGAGCTCGGCGCTCTCTGTCGACGACGTCACTCTTCCTGGCATTATATGCAAACCGGCGCGAGGGCTCCCATCTACTCCTCCATCGAAGCCAGGAGCTCCGCCATCTCTTCCTCCGACAGGGGCTCGCCCAGGGGCAGCTCCTCGAAGCTCTCGACGCCAGCCGCCTTCAGTGCCGCCTCCAGGGCCTGGTCGGCCGCCGCCGCGGCCTGGTCGGCCGCGTCCATCGCGGCCTGCATGGCGGCCGGAAGGGGGGCATCCGCGACCTCGACGCTCTGCTGGCCCGCGTCGTTGATCTTGACCACCCCGCCGATCGAGCACACGCAGACCGACGAGTCCGTCAAGGCGGGCTGGTCCTCGATCATCACCGTCGGGCTGCCCGGGGACCAGGAGACGGTCGCTGGAACGCACGGCGTGGGCACGCCGAGCGCGGCCGCGGTCAGGATCTTGCAGTTGCCGAAGGGCGCGATGTTGGTCGTCGGCGCGGCATCCATGATGTTACCCGCGGGTTGGCTCTCGGCCTGAACGGTGCGCGATGGCAGGACGGTGAGCGCGGCCGTGGACGCCCCGCAGGGGCACTGCAACTGCGCTGTGCTGACCACGAGCTTGGCCACCCGACTCTCCTAGTTGATCTTCACCTGGCCGCCCGAGGCGGTCAGTGTGGTGTCCCCGTTGACGGTCGTGTCCGGCGCCGTGACCTCGGCCGACGTCGTCCCCTCGACCTTGACCGTGCCGCCGGTGATCGTGACGCCGCTCGAATCGATGAGGATGCTGTTCTCGCCCACCTTGAGCTCGATGGAGGTCCCCGCCTCGGTGGTGCTCTTTCCGGCGTCGATCGTGACGGTCCGGTCGCCGGCGGTGATCGTCAGGGTGTCGTCGCCCTGCTGCAGGGTCACGGTTCGGTGTTGAAGACGTCGATGGTCTGATCGCCGGGGTCCTGCGTCTCCAGTCCGACCTCGAGCACGTCGTCGTTCTTCACCACTCGTTTCATGTCCTTCTGGGCCTGGACGAAGACCTCCTCCTCCCCCGCCTTGTCCTCGAAGCGGATCTCGTTGTAACCCTCGGCCGGACCCCCCGGTGAAGTGGCCGACTTCCAAGCGCTCTTGGTCGGCTCCTCCTCCACGTAGGGCACCGTCTGCTCAGCGTTGTAGACGGATCCGGTGACCAGCGGCCGATCGGGATCGCCGTTCTCGAACGTCACCACGACCTCCTGGCCGATCCGCGGCGTCGAGACCCAACCCCAGGACTTGCCCGCCCAACCGTGGGCCACACGGATCCAGCAGGAGCTGTTCTCATCCTTGACCCCCACCCGGTCCCAGTGGAACTGCACCTTGACCCGGCCGTAGGCGTCGTTGTAGATCTCCTCGCCCGCCGGCCCGACGACCAGCGCGGTCTGCGCCCCCGCGATCGTCGGCCTGGGATAGGTGCTCGACGGTCGATACGGCACGTCGGAGGGGTAGGCCACGATCTGGTTCTGGTAGACCCCGACGGCAGCCTGGTAGGAGACCTGACCGACGTAGTACTCGCGGTTCAGCTCGCTTCGGTAGTGGCCCTTCAGCGTGAACTTGAAACCCGGCACCAGGGCTGGCGCTCGTGTGTCGGCGCGCAAGATCTGCCGTTGGCTCTCGTAGGACTCGATGCGATTCGCGGCCCGGAGCGCACCCTCGTCGCTCGTCAGGAACCCCCCTGGGTACTCGAAGACCTCGAGGTCACCCGCCACGACGCTCGCTACCTCGGCGGTGACGACATTGGGCGCGTTCTCGAAGTCGAAGTCCACCATCGCGGCCTTGCCGGGGATCACCTTGTCTTCCCAGGTGCAGCTCGTGAGCCGATTCTGCAAGACGTACTCGCCCGCGCTTCCATACTCGATCTCCGCGCCGCCGGGAGCCACCTCGAGAGAACTCGGGTCGTCGACCAGAACCAGCGTGTGCTGATCCTCCGCATGCTGGAAGTAGTAGGCGATCCCAGCCCCGGCGAGGAGGCGATCGATGAAAGCGAGGGTCGTCTCGTCGTACTGGACGGTGTAAGCCCTTGGCTCGTAGGTCGCCGTCAGCCCCGAACGGTCGATCCGGACCTTGTCCTTGACCAGAGCGTCGAGATCGGGGTCGCCGAGGATCTCCTCCACGATGTCCGGAACGCTCTGGTCCTGGAAGATCCGACAGTCCGCGTCGAAGTCCAGCAACCAGAGCCACGGGTAGACGTCCGCGTAGTAGATCGCCCACCCTTCCCGGGTCCCGCCCTGGGCCACGCGGCCGACCACACCGTTGAGGTACCGGTGATCGGTCCCGTCGTCCGCCAGCCGAATCCCGACGGTCACGCTCTGCCCGATCAGCGAGGCGAGGTCCAGGGCCAGGTTCTCCGACACCATCTCGAGCCCGAGATGGAACATCCCAGAGATCCTCTCCTCCCCACGAATCCGCTCCAGGTGAAGGACATCGGGCCCCAAGGGGGTCGTCAGCTCGAAGAAATGCAGGCTCGGATCGGCCATGGACTCAGCCCTCCACCCTGTAGGCGAGGCCCCCGCTCTCGCCCAGCGAGACGTGGACCTCGGTGAAGCTCGCCCCCTCGGCCATCCGGCCGAGCAGCTCGGCCGAGAGCTCGGGCAGCAGGGTCTGACCGAGGAGGAAGTCGACGTTGCGGGCTCCCGTGTCGCGATGGCCGCTTCTCGCCGCGATGTCCTCCACGACCGCGTCGTCCCAGGTGAGCTCGGCGACGTGCCGCTCGCGGATCCGCCGCCGGATCTCCTCGAGCTTCAACCGCACGATGGCCCGGATGTGCCCGACCTCGAGCGGGTAGTAGGGAACCACGACGAGACGGCCCAGGAGGGCCGGCCTGAAATGTGCCACGAGGGCTGAACGCACCGCCTCGGTCAGCTCCCCTGGGGACGGCCTCTCCCCTCCCGCTGCCGCGGAGCAGGCGTCGAGGATCACCTCCGATGCGAGGTTGGTGGTCAGCAGCAGGATCGTGTTGCGGAAGTCCACGGGCACGCCCTCTCCGTCCTCCAGGGTGCCCTTGTCGAACACCTGGTAGAAGAGCTGCATGACGTCTCCGTGGGCCTTCTCCGCCTCGTCCAGCAGGACGACGCTGTAGGGGCGTCGGCGGACCGCCTCCGTCAGCACGCCCCCCTCCCCGTAGCCGACGTAACCGGGAGGCGAGCCCTTCAGAGTGGCGACCGAGTGCCCCTCCTGGAACTCGGACATGTTGAGGGAGACCATGTTCCGCGAGCCGCCATAGAGGAGATCGGAGAGGACGATCGCGGTCTCGGTCTTGCCGACGCCGCTCGGGCCCACGAGGAGGAACACCCCCTGGGGCTTGCTCGGATCGTCGAGCTCCGCCCGGGTGGTGCTGATTCGCCGGGCGATCACGGAGAGCGCCTGGGGTTGGCCGACCAGGCGCTCCGCCATCCTCTCCTCGAGCGACAGGACGCCCTGAATCTCGTCCGCCAGCATGCGGCCCACCGGGATCCCGGTCCAACCGGAGATCACCGAAGTCACCACCCGGGTGTCGACGTGTCGAGGCACCAGCGGCTCCGCTCCCGCCAGTCGCTCGTACTCCTCGACGAGGCCGGCCAGCCGCGCAACGGGGTCGGTTTCGGAGGAGTCGGTCCCCTCCTCCCCGTTCGCGATGCCCGCCTCGAGCTCCAGGATCTCCCCCACCACCTCGAGCTCCCTCTCCCACCGCTCAGACAACGCGGCGCGCTCGCCCTCCAACTCGCGGCGCCGCACCTGGAGGCGCTCAACGGCCTCGCCGTGATCCTCACCGGTGGCCCGCTCCCGCTCGAGCGCCTCGATCTCGAGAATCACGGGCTGAAGCCTCCGATCCAGCTCCTCCACCGCGGGCGGTGTCCCGTCCAGAGCCAGAGCCACGCGGGCGCAGGCGGTATCGAGGACGCTGATCGCGCTGTCCGGGAGTCGGCGCTCGGAGAGATAGCGAGCCGAGAGTCGCACGGCGCTCCGCACCGCCTCGTCGCGGATTCGGACACCGTGGTGATCGGCGAGATTGACCGCCACCGCCCGCAGCATGTCGACGGCCGCCTCCTCCTCCGGTTCGTCGACCCGCACCAACTGGAAGCGCCGGGTCAGCGCCGGGTCCTTCTCGAAGTACTTCTTGTACTCGGCCCAGGTCGTCGCGGCGATCGTCCGCACCTCGCCTCGGGCCAGGGCCGGCTTGAGCAGATTCGCCGCGTCGCCCTGACCCGCCGCCCCGCCGGCGCCGATCAGGTTGTGGGCCTCGTCGACGAACAGGATCACCGGCCTCGGCGCCGTCCGCACTTCGTCGATCACCTTCTTCAGCCGCTCCTCGAACTCGCCCTTGATTCCCGCGCCCGCCTGCAGAAGGCCCAGATCGAGGATCCGGACCGAGATGTCGCGAAGCGCCGACGGCACGTCCTCGGCGGCAACCCTCCGAGCAAACCCCTCGACGATGGCCGTCTTCCCGACCCCGGCGTCACCAACCAGAATCGGGTTGTTCTGACGACGGCGGGTCAGGATGTCGATCACCTGCCGGATCTCGCGAGATCGCCCCCGAATCGGATCGATTCTCCCCGCTGCCGCCTCGGCCGTCAGGTCGATCGTGTAGGCACCGAGCGACGGGGTCTGGGAGGGCGTTTCACGACCGGGGGCCCGAGCCGCAGCAGCCGTCGACGAGCGCGTCCCGAGGGGCCGGCCAGACCCGCCGACGGTGGCCCTCTCCTCGTCCGAGTGGGGCAGCAAGTCGGGCAGGTCGGCCTGGAGCCGGTCCAGTGAAAGGGCGGTCAACCCCGGGCAGGAGTCGACGACGATCTGACGGAACTCCTCGCCCTCGACCAGCGCCTTGAGGACGGCGCCGGAGCGCACGGTCGGAGCCCCGAGCTCGACGGAGGACACGAGCCAGGCCTGCTGGAGGAGCCTCGGCAACTGCGGTGACATCGCGGGAGTCCGGCTGCTCCCCCGCCGGAAGCCGTCGAGGGCGCCGGTGAGCTCCTTCGCCAGAGAGTCGCGGTCGACCTCGTAGTAGCGCAGGACGACCCGGAGATCGGTGCCCTCCGCTTCCAGGAGCTCCAGCAGGAAGTGCTCGACCTCCACGTTGTAGTGGGTCTGAGCGACGCATCGACCCGCGGCGGTCTCCAGCGCGCGACGACAGACCGGATTGAGCTTCTCGATCAGCCCCTTGAGATCCATCGTCATGTCGCGCCTTCTTCCCCGAAGAGCGCCAGGATGGCGACCTGGCGATCGTCCTCCGGCGTCGGCCTGGTCTTGAGCCAGGTCGTCCAGCCCAGCCGGGGACCGTCACCGCGTCCCAATCTCAGCTCGGGAACCTCCTCGGCCTCGAGGATCAGGCGGGCGCGAAAGAAGAGCTCGTGCCCGGAGTAGAAGCCGACGAGCGAGCGCAACGGCTCCCAGGCTTCACCGATCGGCAGGAAGTCCAGGAAGGTGTCGAATCCCATCGGCCCCAGGCGTAACTCGAAGCCAGCCTCCTGATCCCACACGCGACGGGCGAGGACCGCGTCGCGCCCGAGGGTCCGGTTGCGACCCGAAGCGCCGATCGCTGTGAGTTGATCCTCTTCCAGCCGGTACCAGCGCCCCTGGTAGGGTTCGACCTCGGCGCGCACACCGAAGTGACCCTCCACGACCCGCTCCGTCCCGACCATGGTCCGGGCGACCCGGGACAGCAGCCCGGCGGCGGGCAGGAGCGACCGGTCGGGAAACGCCAGCCGCCGACGGACCGACTCGGTGCCGAGCCCGAAGAACCCGAAGGCGGCTCGGGCGGCTCTCGCCTCGTCGGGCGCACGCCACTCCATCGCCGTCCGATGGCGGCGCCGGATCTCGAACAGAATCGAGACCAACCGGTGGTTGAAGATGTCGAGGAAATCGCGCGGCGCGGTATCGTGTTCCGCGATCCTCCGTTGGATCTCCTCGACGAAGCTCCTGGGCAGCGGGCCCTGCACGCTGGCGAGGCCCAGGAAGTTGACCGTCAGCGTCGGCGGCTCACCGGGATTCCGAGGCTCGTCGAGCCGCTCGATGTCACTCGGAGGAAAGTCCAGGGCCACGCGGGAACGGAAGCGCACCGCCTCCCTGGACGGCTCCACTCCCGTACCGACGCCGTGCCGCCCCGGGTCGAGCATCTCCAGGATCTTCACCGCCTGGAAGAAGTCGAAGCGGTGGGGCTCCTGGAAGAGGCCCTCCTCTACAGAAGAATCTTCTCGCCAGCCGAAGGTCGCCAACGCTTCCACTCACCTTCCCTTTGAAAGCTCCGGATCGCCACCTCGGTGAACGAGTTCGTGGAGCTGTAGAGCGCAAAGAAACGACTGAGAACGGAGCCCAGGAGGAAGGCGTTGGTGCCGACGTAGGACTCCTCGTCGAAGACCAGCGTGATCTCGTCTCCACGGCAGAAGCCGCGCCAGGCCTCCGCGCCCAACTGCCTCAGGACCCTCCGATGGTACATCTCCCGGATGCCGTTGATCTGCTGGTGCACGGCCGCGGATTCCGAGAAGCTGTAGAGCTTCAGGATCTCCTTCAGCGCCGTCAGGCTCTCGGGTCCACCGGTCAGAGACAGGTGATTGAGGGAGAGGTGGGACAGCAGACGCCACAGGGTCTGGCCCTCGATCGGCGGCTGAGCCACCGCCGTGGGCTTGTGCAGCGCGACGATGCTCGATGCGGGGAGGGCCTCGTCGGTCCGGAGTAGCCCCATCGCGGGGATCTGTCGCGCGAGACTCCGGTTGTGGCACAGGGTCCGTGCGTAGACGACGTCGGTCGGAGGTCGCGTCGGCGTCATGTCCAGATCGAGGAACGAGAGCTGGATGTCGGTGCCCTCGACGCCGGGCAGGAAGCTCGGAACCCGGCGACCGTGCCAGTACGCGCGATGCCCCCGCTCGACCATCGCGTGGTCGTAGGAGTAGAACGGCCGGTACCGCTTCGTCTCGTCGGAGAAGTCCGAGGTCCCCGACACCTCCAGGATGGAGTGGATCTCGGTGACCCGTTCCCGGCGATGGTCGGGAACGAGCCGGTACTCGGTCGATCTCTGGTCGACTCGGATCGGCTCGGTTGTCTTCGTGAAGAGGTTGATCGCGGGTGTACAGCCCAGCGGGAAGGTGTTGCGGTCGATGCTGAGTCTCGTCCCCGGCGCACGGCTCAGGAGGAAGAGGAGCTCGATCGACCGCTCGGCCCCACTGCGGTCCAGGCCTTCGACGTCGAAGAACGAGAACTTCTCCGGGAAGTGGAAGTACTCCTGAAACAGCCGATAGGCCGGTTGCGATTGCCGCGGGTAAGGGATGACCTCCTCGTCCAGGCCGAAGCCGACCGGCCGGACCCCCGTCTCCGGATCCAGGAAGCGAGGCCTCTTCTCCGAATCCGCCAAGAGAGCCACTCGCCACACCTGCGCGAACAGGAGCTCGTACAGCGACGCGACCAGGAGCCTGTCGCCGGAGATGTAGAAGCGCAACCGTCGGAGGTCGAGATCCGTGAAGGGATCTGCCCGGGTCTCGATCCGGATCCTCAGGACGGTGGCGACCTCCGTGGCGGCGTCGAGAAAGTCGTAGTGGTCCGGCGAGACGAATCCCGCCTCGACGACCTCGATCGGCCACAGGGTGACCGGATAGCAGGTCCGGAAGCGGCAGATCTGACCCTGGCCGGAGTGCAGGTAGAGCCTGGTCCCCCGATCGATCTCGTGTCCTTCCGTCAACTTGCCCCGCTGGGCATCGACCTGGAAACGAGCGACGGTCATGGACGGCACCGGATTCAGATAGTGCGGATGGAGCAGGTTCAGCAGCTCCGCGGCAATCTCCGGAAAGCCGCCGTCGATGTTCCTCTGGAGGCGCGCCGTGAGGAAGGCGAACGACTCGATGAGCCGCTCGACGTGCGGGTCGGGCGATTCGTCCGCTTGCAGCTCCAGGCGACCGGCGACCTTGGGATAGCGCCGGGCGAACTCGACGCCCATGCGACGCAGGTAGGTCAGCTCACGCCAGTAGTAACGGAGAAAGGCCTCCTGTTCATGTCGTTGCATTGACCTCCGATCCTCCCGGCTCGCTACCGATCCGTGCCGGGAAGGATACGGGCTCCTCGATCGAAGCCACCACGAGCGTCGCGTCTACCTGAGCTCGGAAGGGCCGGTAACGCCCCTGGAAGCCCTCGACGGTCACCTTGACGCCTCGTAGTCTCGGCTCGAACGCCTCGATCGCCCGCGCGAGAATCGCGCCGAGGCGGTTCTCGTCCCGGGGATTCCCAGGCGAGAAGCCGAAGAAGTCGGGGATACCGTAGTCGACGACGCTCCACTCGTAGTCGTCGGCCATCCGGTGCGCCGCGAGCGGGATGCGAGTGTTGAACAGCCGCTCCAGCTCACGACGCACCGACTCCTTCAGCTCTCTGCGGCTCAGCGACCGCTGCGGCCTGGGCTCCTGCGAGACCCCGGGCTCGCGATCGGTCAGCCGATCGAACAGAGGCATCCGAACGCGTACGTTGGCCATGCCCCTGTTCTAGGCGATGTCCTTCGTCCGCAGATCGTGACTCGCGGGGATGTCTCCCTGCTTCTGCCCCTGAGAGTCCGACTTGCCATAGGTCGTCGTGATCTTGCCGTAGGACATCGCGAAGCTCTCCGTCCCGGCGCTACCCGGCGAGCCGCTGATGTTGTGGTTCTGGATCACCACGTCCTCCAGCTCGATCTTGAAGTACGGGAGGTTCTCCTCCGAGGTCTTGCCGCCGGTCGACGCGACACAGCTCAGCGTGGCCTTGTCGAGGTGGTCGCCGGACCAGCAGATGCGTTGGAGCTCCGGCGTCGTCGTGTCGATCTCCTTGACCACCATCACCGGATCATGGGTCGCCTGCTCGATCGTGGACTTGCCCCCCGAGCTTCGGGAGCCGCCCGTCGGCTGGCTCGCCGAGTGGCTGAAGCTGATCAGCTCGATCTGGTTCTCGTAGCCCTTGGCGGTACTCCCGCCCTCGATGTCGGGACCTTCGAACTTCAGGAAAAATGCCTGTGACATCCCTCATACTCCTTTCGATGCTGTTCTGTTCAGGCTCCAGGCTCCACCGGTCTCGGCCTAGGCGGCCGGCGGTGGCAGCTCCGCCACGAGGCGGATCGACGTGGTCAGCTCCTCGAGCTGGAAATGGGGCCTCAGGAACGCCACGGCCTTGAAGGCTCCCGGCCGCCCCGGGATCTCGGAGACGTCCACGCGAGCCTCCCGCAGAGGATACCGGGCCTTGTGCTCCTGTCCGGCGTTGTCCGTCGCGAGCACGTAGTTGGCGATCCAGTTGTTGAGGAAGCTGCCGATCGTCTCCGCGGTCTGGAAGCTGCCGATCTTGTCGCGGCAGATCACCTTCAGGAAGTGGGCGAAGCGTGACGCCGCGAGCATGTACGGCAGCATGGTGGAGAGCTGCGCGTTCGCGTTGGCGGCGTCGGTCGAATACACCGACGGCTTCTGCACCGTCCGACCACCGAAGAAGGCCGCGTAGTCGGTGCCCTTGCAGTGGCACAGGGAGATGAACCCCAGCTTGTTGAGCTCGTTCTCGCGCCGGTCCGTGATCGCGATCTCCGTGGGGCACTTCAGCGCGATGTCTCCCTCGTCCGTCTTGAACGTGTGGGTCGGGAGGCCCTCGACCAGACCACCCCCCTCGACTCCGCGAATCGCCGCGCACCAGCCGTAGAGCGCGAAGGCGTTGGTGATCCGCTGTCCCAGGGCCCACGCCGCACTGCCCCACAGGTACCTGTTGTGGTCTCTCCCGTCGACGTCCTCGAGGAAGTCGAACTCCTCGACCGGCTTGGTCGCTGGCCCGTAGGGCAAACGGAGCAGAATCCGAGGCAGCGCGAGGGAGACGTAACGCGAGTCGTCGCTCTTCTGGAACGATCGCCACTTGACGAGCTCGGTACTCTCGAAGATCTTCGCGAGATCGCGCGGATCGCCGAGCTGGGCGAACGACTCCATGTCGAAGAGCAGAGGGCTGGCGCCCGCCACGAGGGGCGCATGCGCCGCCGCCGCGACGTTGGAGAGCTTCTCCATCAGCGCCATGTCCTGGGGATGTCGACCGAACTCGAAGTCGCTCACGAGCAGGCCGAACGGGTTGCCACCGAAGGTCCCGTACTCCTCCTCGTAGACCTTCTTGAAGAGCTGGCTCTGATCGAACTCCGGCGCCTTCTCCAGGTCCTTGAGAAGCTCTGCCTTCGCCACGGGCATGAGCCTCAGCTTCAGCATCTCGCCGGTCTCCGTGTTCATCACGAGGTAGTTGAGCCCTCTCCAGGACGACTCGAGCTGCTGGAAGTCCGGGTGATGCATGATCTCGTTGAGCTGCCGACTCAGCAGCTCGTCGATCTGAGCGATTCGCGACTCGATGGTAGCGACCGTGTCGGCCTCGACCGTCATGCCCTCGTCGAGGATCTGATTGACGAACTCGCCGACCAGATCCTTGGCGTACGGCACCTGGTCTTCGTTGATGGCCATGCGTCCCTTGGCCACGATCTGATCCAGCATCGACCCCTGCTCGGTCTTCTCGGCCGATGCCTTCGCTTGCTCTTTCTTTTCTTTCGCCATTGCGATCTCCGTTCCCTAGTCGTCGGCGTCGGAGGTCTCGGCCTCCTTCTGGATCTTCTTCAGGTCGCCGCTGTCAGCAGCGATCTCCTGTAGGAGGCCGTCGAGGTTGTCGTTGCCGTCCAGCTTGGCGATCAGGTCGTTCAGCCGCTGGCGCGCTTCGAACAGCTTCTTCAGTGGCTCGACCTTCTGCACCAGGTTCTGCGGCTCGAACTCGTCGATATGCCGGAACTTCAACTCGACGTTGAGCTTGCTGTCGTCGTCGGCGAGACGGTTCGGAACCTGGAACGCCAGCCGCGGACCGATCGAGGCAAGGACCTCGTTGAAGTTGTCGCGGTCGATCTCGACCAGCTTTCGGTCCTTGATGGGTGGCGGCGCGGACTCCGGTTTGCCGGCCAGATCGGAGAGGATGCCGACCACGAAGGGCAGCTCCCGCATCTCGATCGCATCACCGATTTCCAGGTCGTAGGTGATCTGCACCCTCGGCGGG
>CAJQNK010000077.1 GCA_905479655.1 uncultured bacterium
GCCGCGGCACGACCTCGATTCCGCCTGGGCCGAAGCGGACGAGGAGCCCCGACGGGCCGATCCTCCGGGTCATCACCGCGCCGCCGACGAGGGCAGAGTCGGCCTCCTCGCCGACCGCGACGGTGAACCGCTCGAGCTGCCCGCTCTGCTGGCTCACGCTGGCAGGAGCCGGCGGGATCGCGGCTACGAGCATCCCGACTCCGATCCAGTAGCCTACCAGGGTCGCCTGGGACCGTCTTGGCATCTCTCTACCTCTCCGAGGATTCCGCCTGAGCTGCAAGAGTAACCAACGGCCCGTCGACGAGTCAACTGAGCTGGGTAGCGCCGAGCTACTTCTAGCCACGGCGAGAGGCGGCCGCAGCGCCTTGACATCCAACCTCGTGACTGCGATGATTTCCTCGACTTCTGCACGGCAGCTTTCCGGAGGGGAGGAGGCGCAATGCGGTCACAGGCGATCTCAACCTGGACCCCTACTATCGCTCTCGGTCTCGGACTCGTCTTCCTGTCCTCCGCCGACGCACACGAGTGGTCACGGCCGCCGGGCTGTGAAGTGCCCGACTGCGTGTTCGGCGTCGACTGCAGGGAGTCCTTCCCTCTCGCCGAGGGCTACGGGAGCTTCACTCCGGGCGGACGTTGCGGTGATCTCGTGCTGGTCGTCGATACGACAACCGACACGATCCCGCCGGCCCCCAACAGTCTACGCTGGGCCATTCAGCACGCAGACAACAGGGGACTGTCACGCACCGTCGTCTTCAACGTCGACGGAATCATCAACCTCTCACGACCGATCACCTTCCAGGGGGACGACGACTCCCACATCACGATCGCCGGCGAGACCGCTCCGGGAGGCGGGATCGTGATCACGGGCTACGGTTTTCATCTTCAGGGCGTGCACGACATCATCATCCGCCATCTACGCTTCCGGAACATCCGCTCCTTCCAGGAGATCCCGGAGCCGAGCTTCGTTCCCGGGACGGTGGGTGACGGCATCGAGATCGAGGGGTCGGAGCGGATCATGATCGACCATGTGTCGGTTTCCTGGGCCACGGACTAGGGGATCGGGGCCGAGGGCGCGATCGATCCGCTCGGGATCGATGACCACGACATCACGGTCCAGAGCAGCTACGTCGCCGAGACGCTCTGGAACGGCGATCATCCCGATCCCGAAGTGAGCGTTCACAGCCGTGCGATGATCACCTCCGACGGTAGCGACCGCGTCAGCCTGCACCACAACTACCTCCACTCGAACAACCAGCGCAACCCGAGCCTCCAGGGCTCGAAGCTGGCGGAGGACTGCCCCGACGACCCCACGGGACCGGGCGGCGAGATCGCCGACTCCCGCTGGAATCTCACCTACAACTGGGGAGACGCGGAGCCAGCCTGCGACCCGGAGCTTCAGGACTGCCAGCAGCGAATCGGTGAAGGCGTCCAGTTCGGACAGGGGATCCGCGCCAACGTCGTGGGTGCGTGGATCCGCGAAGGGCCGGATACGGCCTTCACGTCCGGTGAGTTGCCGATGGAAGCCGTGGACCCCTGCGCCCGCGACACCGAGATCTTCCTCGACTGCAACTGCCGGATCCTGCGAAGCGACCCGGGCGGACCCGACGAGATCTGGTGCCCCGGGAACGACGCCGAGGCCTGCCCGGGGGTGGACGGCGACCTGGGCTCGATGCGGAAAGAGCTGGTGGGAGGGAAGGGGATGATCTCCTGCGGCGGCGGCGAGTGCGTGACATTCCGGCCCGACCCGTTCACCGAACCGCCGGTCATCACCGAGAGGCCGGATCCGGGAATGGACGCCTTCACCTACCTCCTCAACCGCGGGGGCGCCTTGCCGCCAGACCACTGGGATCGACAGTTCCGCAGGCAGTACCGGGCCTACCAGGGCGAGCTCGCGGGAATCCGCGACGATTGCGTGGGGCCCAAGGACGAGTGCGGCGACTTCCACGACGATCTCATCATCCCGATCATCAACAACCCCCCCGCTACCGGTACACCATGGGTCGACGACGACGGGGACATGATCGACGACGCCTGGGAGGCCCAGAACCCCTCTTGCTACTGCCTGGAGGTCGACAACATCACCTGCTTCGAGACGGACGACGCCCTCGAGGACTGTGACCTCGACGGATGGACCGACCTCGAAGAGTGGCTCCACGGCCGTGCCGCCGCGCTGGAGGCGGCCGTCGTCTTCGCGGACGAGTTCGAGGATTGGAAGACTCCCGTCTCGTGGCTCTTCTCCGCCGACGACTGGCAGGAGCGGGAAGGCTACCTGGTGGGGACCCGGCTGGACGACGACACGCTGGCGGAGTTCGACGGGACGCTGGCAGACTGCGACGAGGACTGTTCCGTCAGCGCCACCCTCCGGGTCACCGACGCCAGCGGCCCGGCGGCCAACGCCCGTCTTCTCGCATGGCGGAAGGTCGGCGTGGACACCTTTCACGCCGTGAGCCTGAAGCCCAACGCCGGCGCCGCGGGGCAGGTCGTCATCGAGCGGAGGACGAACGGTGCGCTGAGCTTCCAGTGCACGATCGAGGCTGCGGTCTCGGTCGACACCGACTACGACGTCCGCATCGAGTACGCCGGCCCCTCGACGACCGGTGCCTATCGCGTCTACTTCAATCCGACCGCTGTGGAGGAGACCTTCCTCGCAGCCTGCGGCCAGGGCGTGCCGCCGGTGCCCGGGACGGTGGGCGTCGGCTCGTTCCAGGCCAATGTCCGGGCCGGCCGGATCGCGGCCGTTCGCACGGATTGAGCGACCCTTGTGGAGGAAACCTGCAATGAGGTGTCAAAGGCGAGCCGTAGCCTTCTGCCTCGCGATGGTGCTGAGCGCCGCCGCCCCGAGCCACGCGGACGGCTTCAACGGCGATCCGGGCCGGGTCGCAGCCATCCTCTCGGGTGAGCTCCTCGAGGACGGCCGCACCCTGCTCGCACTCTCCGGCGGACCGGCCCTGTCCCGCTCCCTCCGGCTCACCTCCGAGCCGAGCCACACGCCCCTGGCCTTCGCTTCCGAGGTCGCCTTCAGCGAGAGCGCGGAGGGTGAGGCCTGGCGAGCCGGCTGGGTTGAGGAGCCGCAGCTCTTCGTGCTCGTCGGCGACATCGCCGAGGTCGGGTTCGAGCAGCCGGTCGAGCTGCCCGCGGACGACACCCGGCTCGCGCTTTGGACCTGGGTCCCGGACGGCGAGGGCGGTGAGGTGGAGGCGGTGGTCTCGGAGGCCGATGTCGGACGGGCCGACTTCGTCGTCTTCTCGGCGCTGGACGACCCCGGCGCCGGTCAGACGACCCACTGCTGCGGTCTCGAGGACGGGAGCGAGGCGTGCGTCACCTGCCCGGGGGCGGCCTTCGGCTGCGAGCCGACGCCGGCCTGCGGGCGCTGAGGCCAACCCTGGCCGATCCCCCCCGTCCTACGGCCGCGACCCGTCCGCCACCTCCACCACCGAGACCCCCGCCACCTCCACCTCTGCCCCGCGGGCGCCGAAGCCCACCGTGCCGAACGGCTCGCCGGGGAAGGCACTGGGCTCGTCGAACAGCACTGCGCCGTCGAGCGAGACGACGAAGCGCGCGCTGTCCGAGCGAATTTCCACCCGGTACGACACCCCCGGGTCGATCGCCGCCACCACCGAGCCGCCGGCGAGGATCCGCCCGCCGTCGCGCTGGGCGAAGAGCACCCGGTCGAGCTCCGGGCGCAGGGCCACCAGGACGTTGGTGGGCAATCCCTCGGCGAAGGCCATCAGCCAGACCAGCGACCCCTCGGGGGGGCCGGTGAGGTTGCGGGCCGCGAGGCCGGCGGTCACCGTGCAGACCGAGCACCCCTCGAAGCCCGCCGCGACGGCCCCCGCGGGAAGGCCCTCGGCCTCCGGCACCCCGGCCAGCACGCCCAGGTCCTCGCTCCAGGTTCCCCGGGGTAGCGACCAGTCGGCGGCGATCTCCTCGTCCTCGAAGTCGTCCTCGAACAGCCCGGGGGCGTAGAGCTGGCCCCACCAGGACCGCGAAGGCCCGTACCTTCTCGGCGTAGTGCCGCTTGAGCGCCGGCACGTTCGACACGTCGAACTCGAGCCGAACCTCGTCCGAATCCCAGAAGTGGGGCGTCAGCGACCGGTTGAACGTCCCCCGGAGTCGCTCCAGGTCCGGGATCAAGGTCCGCTCCTTCAGAGCCCGCTCCGCCGCGTCCCTGTCGCGGAAGCTGGTCCCCGGGTCGATCAGCGATGGGTCGATCCCGAAGGCGTTGCAGGTCTCGTGCTTCGCGAATCGCCGCGACTCGATGAAGTCCATCTCCGCCGGCGACAGGCTCGCCTGGTGCCAGCTCGCCTCCAGCCGAGGATCAGCGCCCCCCGGCCGCCGTGCTCGCGTTGCTCCTTCAGGAACTCCGGTTACTCCTCGAACCGCGGCCGCGTGGGCGGGTGCTCGAAGCTCAGACCCCGTCGGTCATCAGGCGCTCCTGGCCTACTGGGAACGGCGACCCGCCGGCTGCCCGTCAAATCCAAACACCAGCCCGCAATCCTGATCGAGCCGCCACCCAGTCGGGTAGCTCCCTGCCACCCATCCGGGCCGCCATCGATACCGCCCTGCGGGACGTTGCGCCGGCCCGAACACAGGCTCACGCTGGCCTGGAAGGAGCAATCTCGAATTCAGGAGATAAGCCATGCTCGCCAGAACCTGCCTCGCGTCCATCCTCGCCCTCATCTGCCTCGCCGTAGGTCCAGCCGGAGCCCAAACGACCCCGCCCAATATCCTCCTCATCGTGATCGACGATCCGTTCCTGCTGCCCAAGGAGGCTGCCTTCGGGAAGTGGCACTTGGGTCTCAAGGCAGACAGGACCGACGTGGCGCCGCACGAGGCGGGCTTCCAGCACTACGCGGGCACCTACATCCGCCGCAACGAGTACCAGCCCTGCGCGGAGGTCGATCCCTACCTCGACTACCTGTGGACCACCATCACGGAGGACATGCAGGGGGCGCCGGTCGTCAATAACGACCGCATCTGCCGCGTCAATCCGGACCTGGGAGAGGACTGCGACATCGTCGACCCGGGAGCTTACCTCACGAACCAGACCGTTGACGAAGCGATCGCATGGCTCCAAGACGCGAGCCGAACCGAGCCCTGGTTCGCCTACGTCGCCTTCCAGGCTCCGCACAAGCCGTGGAGCTGCCCGCCAAACGACGCGTACATTGGCGGCGACACCTACGGCCCGTGCGACCTCCCCGACCCCTCCAAGCTCGACAAGTTCTACGGAATGACAAAGGTCGTGGACCAACAGATCGACCGCCTCCTGGACATTGCCCAGGTTGACGTCAACGATGACACGTACGTCTTTCTCTTGAGCGACAATGGCACGCCGGACGAACCGGAGCTGGTGATGGACCCGGTCAGCCCCGGACAGGTCAAGGGAACGGTCTACGAAGGCGGCGTCCGGGTGCCACTGTATGTCGCCGGCCCCGACGTGGTGGATGACGCCTCGGGTGGATCGGTACCGGGAGACCGGGTGGTGAACATCAGTGATATCTACGCCACGATCCTCGATCTCGCCGACCGGCCGAACCCCAGGCCAGAGACATGGGAGCAACAGCAGTCGCGGAGCTTCGTGACCTCCATGACCGAAGCCGTACCCTTCGTCGTCAGGAGCTGTGTCTACACGGAGGTCTTCGCGCCGAACGGCCCTGGGGGCACGACGACCTATGACATGTACAACCGGGCCATCGCCGGCGTCACGGTTTCGAGCGCCCCGGACGTCATGAAGTCCTGGAGGTCCTCGGCGGCACATCGCTGGCGCTGTTCAACCTCAGCATCGATCCGTGGGAGCAGTTCAATCTCTGCGATCAGAGCGGTTGCGGTGCTCTCGGAGACCAGATAATCTGGGAGCTTCGGGCCTGCCGCAACTTCTTCAACGAGACCTGCGGGCTCGGCGAGCTGACCGACCCGTGCTCCTTCGACACCGACTGTTGCCCAGGCCTGATCTGCAGCGCCGCGTCGAAGACGTGCGTCAACCCCCTCTGATGCGGTTCGTAGCCCCGGCGGGGACGGAGGATGAGGACGGGCCCGTCGGGGCTGCGGGGTCTTCCCGCTCCCATCGCTCTCAGGGGATCCGGGTGACCGCCCCGGCGCCACAGGTGACCCGGTCCACGGCCTGGAGGAGCTGGCCGCAGGCGCCTTCCGGGACCGTCACCGTCTGGAGGAACGAGCCGTCGGAATCGGTCAGGAAGGCGGCGAGGACTTTCGCCTCCTCGAGGGTCAGCTCGGTCCCGGCGCACTTCCCGCCCGGAACGACGGAGACCCCCTCGCTCTCCGAGCGGGCCACGACGATGGGTCCGCTCGGGGTGGCGCCGGTCAGCTCCAGTGTGAGCTCGCCCGGGCAGGCGCCGGCCACCGCGATCTCGGGGTGAGCTACGGCCTCGTAGACGTAGGCAGCTCCGGCGTCGAAGCCACCATCATCATCGAGCATCGAGCCGACCGCCATCGTGGAACCGCTCAGGCCCACCGCCGAACCGAACCTCACGCTCTCCTCCTCGGCGCTGGCCCGGAACGTCTCGATCCACTGCCCAGCGCCGTCGCGCTCGGAAAGGTGAACCCGTCCCCCAGGTCCGCTCGCGAGCGCACCCACCAGGAGCTTTCCATCCACCAGATCGAGCGCGTGCCCGAAGTTCGTCGGATCCGGATCGTCGGGCACGATCCGGGCCTCGAAGCCCCAGGCTTCTGGCCCCCCGATGTTTCGGCCGAAGATGTACACGGCTCCCTGGCCGATGGGATCGCTCGGAGCCCCCACGGCGATCGTGTCGCCCTCGATCGCCACCGACGAGCCGAAGCTGTCTTCGAAGCCGGGTTGCGAGGAGATCAGCTTCACCTGCTCACTCCAGAGGCCGTCCGGGCCCCGCTCGAAGACATAGGCAGCCCCGGCATTGGCGAACAGCGCGTCGTCCGACGGGGCCCCCGCCACGAAGGTGTCGCCGTCGAGATCGACCGCGAGGCCAAAGCTCGAACCGCCCTGGGAATCCGAAGCGATGAGCTTCTGAAGGAACCGCCAGCCAGTCGGAAGGCTCTCGTCCCGCTCAAAGGCGAAGACTGCACCCGCTCCGAAACCGCCGCCTTCGTCATCCGCGGACGCGCCCACAAGAAGGGTAGTTTCCTGCAAGGCCGGAATGACGAACGAATTGCCGTCGGGCCCACCCGGCTCGAACAGCTTGCCCGTCAGGTGCCAGGAGCCGGGCTGGCCGGCCTCCCGCTCGAACGTGTAGACCGTGTCGTCGCCGTTGGTCCAGATGCTGCCGATGGCCAGCAAGTCGCCGTCCATGTCGAGGCGGACCCCGAAATCGAAGACGGGGTCGGGAGGCCGCAGGACCGTGACCTGACCCCACGCGTTGCTCCCTCCCGCGTTGCGCTCGTAGACGTACACCGTACCAGGACCGAAGTTGTCGCCAGCGACCACCAGCGTGTCGCCTTCGATCGCCAGCTCGTCCCCGACCTCGTCCGCGAACCCGGCGTCGGGGTGACACGATCGTGGCCTCGGCACCCAGAGAGAGGGATGGCGACGGCGCTGCCTACGTCTTCGAGCGCCAGGTTGACGGCTCCTGGAGACGGACGCGACTCCTGCCGCCGGATCAGCCGGACGTCTTCGGAGGCGGAGTCGCCACCAACGGCACGGTCGTCTTCGTCGGGTCGGCCCTCGACGACGACGCCGACATCAACGCCGGCGCCGTCTACGTCTACGAGCGGGACGCCGGCGGTCCCGGCAACTGGGGGCCCGTCGCCAAGCTGACCGCGGCCGAGCCCACGCCGCAGGCCTACTTCGGCAACGACATCGCCGTCCAGGGGGGAGTGCTGGTCGTGGGGGCCCGACTCGACAGCGGCAAGGCTCTCCAGGCCGGTGCGGCCCACATCTTCGAGAGGAGCTCGGGGGGGGAGTGGATCGAGGTGGCCAAGCTCTTCGCCTCGGACGCCGATTTCAACGTGTGCTTCGGCGACGCGGTCGCGACCGATGGCACGACCGTCGTCGTCGGTGCGGAGGACGACAGGAACCCCGTCAACCTCGGCGGCGCGGCGTACGTCTTCGAGCGGGACGAGTCCGGACAGTGGAGCGAGGTGAAGAAGCTCCAGGCCTCCGACGCCGGGGCCGGCGATCATCTCGGCAGCTCGGTGGCTGTCTGGCGTGACACCGTCGTCGCCGGCGCGCGCAGCGTTGACGGAGTCGGCGCCGGCTCGGGGGCTCTCTACGTCTTCGAGCGCGACGCCGGAGGCCCCGGCGCCTGGGGGGAGGTGGCGAAGCTCGTGACCTCCGATACCCACGCCGGCCAGAACCTGCCTCACGCTCGAGCCACGTGGCGAGGACCGGTGGCATCTGCGCGTCGATCCAGATCAGGAACGGCGAGCCGGTACTGCCCGGAGCCTCCACTCCCCCCCTTCGATCGGTGCTCAGGCGGCGACGACGGGGTGGTCGATCTGCCGGACCGCGTAGAGCAGGCTGGCGGCGATGTCTTCGGGCTCCAGGTAGGGGTACTCGGAGAGGATCTCCTCC
>CAJQNK010000078.1 GCA_905479655.1 uncultured bacterium
GGAGGCCGGCGAGCTCTCGGAAATCGCTCGGCGGGCCAAGGCCTCCTGGGGCTACCCCGAGGTCTGGCTGGACTCCTGGCGGGAGGAGCTGACGCTCTCCGAGGAGTACCTCGGTGCGGCGACCGTGCTCGTGGCACGCGAGCGCGACGGGCGACCGCTGGCCGTGGCGGCCATCGAGGAGAGTCCTGGTGCGACGGGCAGCGGCAACCTCGAGCACCTCTGGGTCGAGCCTTCCGCCCAGGGGCGGGGCCTGGGACGGCGGATGGTCGCGGCCGCCGTGGAGACGGCCCGGAGCCGCGGGCTGGCGAGCCTGGAGATCGCGTCCGACCCCGGCGCCGAGGCGTTCTACCTCCGCCTCGGCGCGCGGCGGGTGGGCTCCGTGCCGGCGCCGATGCCCGGGAGTCCGGAGCGGGTCCTGCCGCTCCTCGTCCTCGATCTCGGCGCACCGTGACGGCCGACCTCCGATCCGCCCGGAGCCCCGGGTCCGTCTCCCCGAGTGCCCCCCGGGCCCTCGACCCGCAGACCCTGGCGGCGGCCGCGCGGGAGCTCGCCGACCGGGACGCCGGTCTCGCCTCGGTGCTGGCCGATCTCGGCCCGCCACCGCTGTGGGACCGGCCGCCCGGGTTCTCGACGCTGGCGCGGATCATCCTGGAGCAGCAGGTGTCGCTCGCCTCGGCGGCGACGCTGGCGGCCCGGGTCGAGGCGGAGCTGGGGGGCGCGCTGACGCCCGACGCCGTCCTGGCGGTGGGGGAGGAGGGGCTCCGGAAGCTGGGGCTCACGCGGCAGAAGGCGCGCTACGTCCACGCGCTCGCGCGGGCCGTGGCCACGGGCGCGCTGGACCTGGAAGGTCTGGCGGCGCTCCCGGACGGCGCGGCGCGGGCCGTGCTGACCTCGTTGCCGGGCATCGGCCCCTGGACGGCGGACGTGTACCTGCTGATGGTGCTGCTACGACCGGATGTCTGGCCGCGCGGCGACCTGGCACTGACCCGGGCCGCGGCCGACGTCCTGGGACGGGAGCCGCAGCCCTCCCAGGACGAGCTGGCCGAGCTCGCCGAGGGTTGGCGGCCCTGGCGCTCCGTGGCGGCGCGGCTGCTGTGGAGCCGCTATCTCGTCGATCGGGGGCGGCCGCTGGAGAGCGGCGAGCCGCCGCGATGAGTCGCGCCCTCTCCCGCGAGCTGGGCGTCGTCGGCGCCACCTTCATGGGCCTGGGGGCCATGGTGGGCACCGGCGTCTTCGTCAGCCTGGGGCTCGCGGCCGGCCACGCCGGCCCGGCGTTGCTCCTGGGCGTCGTCCTGGCGGCGCTCCTGGCGACCTCCAACGCCCTCTCGAGCGCCCAGCTCGCGGCCAGCCACCCCGTCTCCGGCGGCGCCTACGAGTACGGCTACCGCTACGTGCGGCCGGCCGTGGGCTTCGCGGCGGGTTGGGTCTTCCTCACGGCGAAGAGCGCCTCCGCCGCCACGGCGGCCCTCGGCCTCGCCTCGTATCTCCTCGATGCCGTGGGGGCGCCGGTCGTCTGGCGGGTTCCGGTGGCGGCCGCGACGGTCCTGGCCGTCACCGCCCTGGTCGCCGGGGGAATCCGGCGCTCGGACCGCGCGAACATGGCCATCGTCGGCGTCACGCTCCTGGCGCTGGCCGCGTTCGTCGTCGTGGGCGCCGGGCCGGCCTGGGGCCGGCTGGGCGAGACCCTGACGCCCTTCTTCACCTCGGGCCCCACCTCGGGCGAGGCGCCGCTCCGGGGCCTGGCCCACGCCACCGCGCTCCTGTTCGTCGCCTACACCGGCTACGGCCGCATCGCCACCCTGGGCGAGGAGGTGCGCGAGCCACGACGCACCATCCCGCGGGCGATCGTCGCCACCATGATCGTGACCGCCGTCCTGTATCTGGCCGTCGCCTTCGTCGCGGTGGGCTTCGCCGGCGCCGGCGAGCTCGCCCGGGTCACCGCCGAGGAGGGCGCGCCCCTCGAGATCCTGGCCGCCCGCTTCGCCCCCCGTCCGGTCGCCCTCTGGGTCTCCGTCGGCGCGGTCACGGCCATGCTCGGCGTTCTCCTGAACCTGGTCCTGGGCCTCTCCCGGGTGATGCTCGCCATGGGCCGGCGGGGCGACCTGCCGCGCGTCGCCGCCCGCATCGACGCCGCCGGCAGCCCGCGGGTCGCCGTCTGGGCCACGGGGGCCCTGGTGGTGCTGGTGGCGCTGCCCGGAGACCTCGCGACCGCCTGGTCCGTCTCCGCCTTCGCGGTGCTCGTCTACTACGCCATCAACCACGTCGCCGCCCTGCGTCTGCCGAAGCCGGAGCGTCTCTACCCGCGCTGGATCGCCTGGGCGGGGCTAGCCGCGTGCTGCGGCCTGGCGTTCCAGGTCGATGTGTGGGTGTGGGCGTCGGGTCTGGCTTGGATCGCCCTGGGGCTCGTGGCGCGGAGGCTCGCGGGGCGGCGCGTCGCGTTCCGGAGCGGGACCGACTGACGCCGCCCGAGCTCGTGGCTACGACCCGCTGGCCGTTCGGATCCGGTTCTTCCCCTCGGCCTTGGCTCGGTACATGGCGTCGTCGGCGAGGTCGATCATCGTGATGGGTCCCGCGGAACCCGCAGCCACAGGCTACATCGTTCCAGGCTCCAGAACGCCGCGCGGACGGGCGGGCTCGTCCGGGCCGGCGCCCGCCGTTGCCGGCGGTTGTCCAGGCCGGTCGACGGCCCATCCGCCGGGCGATAGACTGAGGCGAACTCCTTCATTCTCAACATAGCGGTCGTTGACGCGGTCGTCCTTGCGGAGGGTTGCCCCATGGTCTCTCGACGGATCCCCCTGTTCGCGTTCGTTCTCCTTCTGCTCTTGTCGCCGGCGCTGGAAGCCGCTCGGGTCGCCGGGTCGACTCCCGGAGCCGAGGGGCCGGCCCCCGTGGAGCTGCCGACGCAGGCTCTGGGAGGCCTCATCGAGCCGGTGACGGTGACGTTCGACGCCTGGGGCGTCCCCTCGGTCGAAGCGGCCAACGACCACGACGCGCTCTACGCCCTCGGTGTCCTCCACGCCCGGGACCGCCTGTTCCAGATGGACACGCTGCGCCGTCTGTTCAGCGGCACGCTGGCGGAGCTCCTGGGCGAGGCCGCGGTCGCGGGCGACATCGAGCTGCGGACTCTCGGGCTCCGGCGGGCAGCCCGGGACGCCGCGGCGGTCATCGACCCCGCGAGCCGCGAATGGCTCGTGGCGTACACGGAAGGCGTGAACGCCTACCTCTCGTCGCCGGGCTTCGTCCTGCCTCCGGAGTACCCGGCGCTGGAGATCACCAAGGTGGCGCCCTGGACCGTGATCGACAGCCTCACCATCGCCAAGGGTCTGGCGTTCGGGCTGTCGTTCAGCCTGATCGACCTGGAGCTCACCGACGCCCTCCTCGCCTACCAGGACGCGGGGCAGGCGCAGGGCTTCGACGGCACGCTCCTGTTCTCCGAGGACCTGTTCCGCAGCGCGCCCTTCGATCCCGCGATCACCGTGCCGCCCGGGGAGGGTGCTCCCGCCCCGGCCTCCGGCCCGGCTGCCGCCGCGCCGCGGTCGGTCGGGGAGCGGCCCGGGTATCTGGGCGACACCACCCGCGAGCTGATCCGCCGCTATCGGGAGAAGGCGAAGGTCGTGCCCCTCCTGTCGAAGGCCCTGCGCTCGAGCTGGTCCGAGCAGGGAAGCAACTGGTGGGCCGTCGCGCCCGCGCTGTCGGCGGAGGGCTCCGGTCTCCTGGCGAGCGATCCCCACCTCGACCTCACCCAGGCGCCGGTCTTCTACGAGGTCCGGCTCACCACCGATCCCACCGACGGAAGCGCGCCGCTGGACGTGGTGGGCGTTTCGTTCCCCGGCACCCCGGGCGTGGTCCTGGGCTGCAATCCGGCCGGTTGTTGGGCCGCCACGGTACACCCCATGGACGTCACCGACGTCTACCAGGAGGAGCTGGTCATCGCGCTCATCCCGTTCGGCATCTTCACCCGTTTCGACGGCGAGTTGGAGCGGGTGGAGATCACCTTCCAGGACTACCGCTACAACGTCCTGGGCGACGGGGTCGCCGACAACCTGGCCGACTCCCCGGTGGGCCTGCTCGCGGGGGGCGCCTCGATCGTGGTGCCCCGACACAACGACGCGCCGATCATCTCGGTCGGCGAGCTCACGGGCATCATCGAGTTCGAGGCCTTCTCGGTGGCCTACACCGGCTGGAAGGGAACCCGGGAGGTGGACGCCATCCGCGAGTTCGCCCGCGCCGGGAGTCTCGAGGAGTTCCGTGACGCTCTCCAGTCCTTCGACTTCGGCTCCCAGAACTGGGCCTGGGTCGACACCGCCGGCAACATCGCCTACTGGGCCAGTGGCGAGTTGCCCATCCGCGAGGACCTGCAGCGGGGCTTCGCCGACGGCGGGGTGCCGCCTTACATCGTGCGCGACGGCACCGGCGGCCTGCTCCACGAGTGGTTCCCCCTCACCAACCCGCAACCGGACCAGAGCCTCGAGTTCGAGATCCTGCCGTTCGACGAGATGCCCCAGGTCGAGAACCCGGCTCAGGGCTACCTCGTCAGCGCCAACAACGACCCGGTGGGTAACACCCTGGACAACGACGTGCTGAACGAGACCCGCCCCGGCGGTGGCATCTTCTACCTCAACCCCGGCTACGCCACCGGTTTCCGTGCGGGGCGCATCCAGCGCGAGTTCGACGCCCGACTCGACGGCGGCGGCACGATCTCGACGCTGGACATGGCCGAGATCCAGGGCAACAACCAGCTCCTCGACGCCGAGGTGTTCGTCCCCTACATCGGCCAGGCCCTGGCGAACGCCCAGGCGGGCGACGCGCCGCCGGTGCTGGCGGACCTGGCGGCCGATCCGCGGGTCGTGGAGGCCGTGGGCCGGCTCGAGGCCTGGGACTTCTCGACCCCGACGGGCATCCAGGCCGGTTGGGACCCGGGCGACGATCCGGACGCCCTGCCGGAGCCCACGCAGGAAGAGATCGACGCCAGCGTCGCCGCGACGGTCTACGCCGTCTGGCGTGGCCAGGTCGTCCAGGCGGTGGTCGATGGGACCCTCGGCCGCCTCGGCCTGGCCGAGTTCACCCCGTTCAGTGACCAGTCCCTGACCGCCCTGCGCAACCTCCTCGACCAGTTCGACACGGCCCAGGGGATCGGCGCTTCGGGCGTGGACTTCTTCGTCGTGAGCGGGGCGGACGACCCGGCCGACGAGCGCGACGTGGTCCTGCTGCGGGCGCTGGCGAACGGGCTGGACCTGCTGGCCGGCGACGAGTTCGCCCCGGCCTTCGCCAACTCGACGAATCAGGAGGAGTACCGTTGGGGCTACCTCCACCGGGTGATCTTCGAGCACCCCATGGGTTCGCCGTTCTCCATCCCGCCGGCGGGCGATCTCACCGACCTCTCGCCGGAGCTGGCGGGGCTGGCGCGGGCCGGGGGTCTGGGGGCCGTGGACGCCTCGGCCCACGACGCCCGCGCCGACAGCCTGGACGACTTCATGTTCTCCTCGGGTCCGGCCCGCCGCTTCGTCGGCGTCGTCGACCCGGCGGGCAAGTTCCTCCAGGAGGTCCTCCCGGGCGGGGAGAGCGGCGAGTTGGGCGACCCCTTCCTGGCCGACCAGTTGCGGCTCTGGCTCAGCAACACCTACAAGACCCTACCGGGCGCTGAGGGCGCGCGTCCCGTTGCCCGACAGCGGTGGGTGCCGGCGGGGTAGAAGGCATATACTCCGGCCCCACCCACGGACTCCCGGAGATCCGCCCATGACCCCGACCACCCGACGCATCGGCCTCTCGCTCGGCGCCGACATCTGCTGGCCCATCTGCTTCGAGGAGGTGGTGCGGCGGCTGGACCTGGATGCGGTGGTGGGCGACGAGCGACTGCGCTTCGAGGTCGAGAGGATCGTCATCGAGCCTTTCGACCTGCGGCAGCCGTGTCGCTTCGACGTCGTCCTCGACCGGCTGTCACACTGGTACCACACGAGTCGAGAGTGGATCAAGAAGTCCGTCATCATGGACGGCCTGTACGTGCTGAACAACCCGTGGTCGGTTCAGTCCATGGAGAAGCACACGGCCTACTGCGCCATGATGCACCTCGGCCTGCCGGTGCCCGACACCTGGATGGTGCCTCCCAAGGAGTACGAGCCCTCGGCCGACCTGCAGTCGACGCTCGACCGCTACGCCCGTCTCTTCGATCTCGAGGAGGTGGGGCGGCGGCTCGGCTACCCCATGTTCATGAAGCCGTACGACGGCGGGGCGTGGGTGGGCGTGAGCCGCATCGAGGACCACACCGCGCTGGCGGCCGGCTACGAGAAGAGCGGCACCCGGGTGATGCACCTGCAGCGGGCGGTCGAGGGCTTCGACCTGTTCGCCCGCTGCCTGGGCGTCGGGCCCCAGGTCAACGTCATGCGCTACGACCCCACCGCCCCCCTGCACCAGCGCTACCAGGTGGACTTCCACTTCGTCGACGACGAGGAGTGGCAGCTCCTGACCGACATGACGCTCACCATCAACGCCTTCTTCGGGTGGGACTTCAACTCCTGCGAGGCGTTGCGCAGCGACGGCGTCTTCCACCCCATCGACTTCGCCAACGCCTGCCCGGACTCCCAGGTGACCTCGCTGCACTACTACTTCCCCTGGCTGATCAAGTCCAAGGTGCGCTGGGCGATCTTCTGCGCGGCCACGAAGAAGACGATGCGCCCGAACCTCGACTGGGCTCCCTTCTACGAGATCGCCGAGCGCGGCCTGCCGCTGCGTGAACGCCTGGCCGCCTACGCCGCCATCGCGCGCGAGCGGATGGAGGCCGAGCGCTTCCGGGAGTTCTGCGCCGAGCACCTGGCCCACCTGGACGAGGTCGCCCTGGAGTTCTTCGGCACGGACGTGGCCCGCGATGCGGTGCGCCAGAAGGTGACCGCCCTGTTCCCGGCCCACGAGGTGGACGAGTTCACGGAGCACTTCTGGGGCCTGATCCAGTTCTGGCGTCGCACCGAGAGCGAACGCATCGAGGCGGGCAGTCCCGAGCCCGGCATGAGCTGACGAGAGACGGAGAAACGACGATGAACAGCCCCGACCTTCGAGTCGTCGACCTGATCGACGAGAGCCGTCTGACGCTCCTGGACCTCGCTCCCGAGGCGGCGCGGGAGCGTCTCTTCGAGGACGACCCCGACGCGGTGCTGGGGATCCGGGGCTCCTTCGCCCTGATGGCGCGGCGCGGCGAGCAGATTCGTCTGGCCCGCAGCCTGGACCGGCCGATGCGCTACTTCCTGGCCAAGGAGCCCCAGGGTCCGATGCTGGTGGTGGCGGAGCGGATCGACGAGATCGCCTCCTTCCTGGCGGCCGAGGGGTACGAGCACCAGTTCCACCCCTCGTACACCCGCATGGTGCCGGCCCACCACGTGGTGCACCTGCGGCTCGTCGGCTGCCCGGATCCGAACCCCACCTACCACCGTTTCTTCGACCCCCCGCGGGGTGTCCTGCCGGCCGATCCGGCGGCGATCGGCGAGAGCTACGTGGCGGCGCTGCACGAAGAGGTGCGGGCGTGGCTCGAGACGGTGCCCGAGGAGGAGCCCCTGGGCGTCCTCTTCTCGGGCGGTTCGGACAGCGGCCTGGTCCTGCTCTCGCTCTACCGGTCGCTGGTCGAGTCGGGGCGCAGCCCCTCCCGTCTCAAGGCCTTCGTCCTGGCGGTGGACGGTGGCGGACACGACCTGGGGCAGGCGCGCGAGTTCCTGCGTCGCCTCGATCTCGAGATGCTCCTGGAGGTGGTCGAGGTCCCGGAGGCCGCCGTCGACCCGCTGGCCGCCGTGGAGACGATCGAGGACTACAAGCCGCTGGACGTCGAGTGCGCGGCGGTGCAGATCGCCCTGCTCGGAGCCCTCCGGGAGCGCTACCCGGATTGGCGCCACCTGGCGGACGGCGACGGGGGCGACGAGAACTTCAAGGACTATCCGGTGGAGGAGAACCCGGAGCTGACCATCCGGAGTGTCGTCTCGAACCGGATGCTGTACCAGGAGGGTTGGGGCGTCGACTGCATCAAGCACTCGCTGACCTACTCCGGCGGTCTGTCCCGCGGCTGCGCCCGCACCGCGGCGCCCCTGCGGCGGTTCGGGTTCGCCGGCTTCAGCCCGCACATGCGTCCGGCGGTCGTCGCGGTGGCGGAGGCGGCGCCGTGGGACGAGCTCACCCGAGGCTCGACGGAGCGTCTCTACCAGCTCAAGGGGGAGATCGCGGCTGCCGGCTGTCGCGCTGTCCTCGGTCTCGGCCTGCCCGTCTTTCCCAAGCGTCGATTCCAGGAGGGGGCGGTGCCGGAGTCGTTGTTCGCCCAGCGCTTCGGTGGCTCGCCGGAGCGCTATCGCCAGCACTTCCTGGAGCTCTACGGCGCGACCCACGCGTGAGGACTCCGGGGGCCGCGCCCCCCGCGGTGACCCTGGGCCCGCGACGCATCCGGGCGTTGCGGCCGCCGCGCCCGGCCCTCGATCCGTGGCGCCCCCAGGGGTTCGAGGTGGAGGAGGAGAGGACACTCGACGGCCGGCGCGTCCCCGCGCTCACGGTCTTCCTCACCGGCGCCGAGTGCCCCTTCACCTGCGTGTTCTGCGATCTCTGGCGCTTCACCCTGGACGGACCGACGCCGCCCGGCGCCCTGCCCGCGCAGCTCGACCGGGTGCTCGCGAGGGTCGGACCGCAGGGACCCGGAGCCCGGATCAAGCTCTACAACGCCTCGAACTTCTTCGAGCCGCGAGCGGTGCCGCCCGCGGACCTGACCGCGATCGCGTCGCGGGTCCGGCCCTTCGAGCGGGTCGTGGTGGAGTGCCACCCGCGACTGGTGGGCGAGGCCTGCCTGGAGCTGGCGGCTTCCCTCGAGGGGCGCCTGGAGGTCGCCATGGGGCTCGAGACGGTCCATCCCGAGGCGGTGGCGCGACTGGGCAAGGCGATGACGGTCGCCGACTTCGACCGCTCCGCGGCGCGGTTGCGGGACGCGGGCGTCGCGATCCGCGTCTTCGTCCTGGTCGGAGCCCCCTACCAACCCGTGGCGGAGGCGGTGGAGTGGGCGGTGAGTTCCGCCGAGCACGCGGTCGCGGCGGGGGTGGAGACCGTCAGCCTCATCCCGGTGCGCAGCGGCAACGGCGCCCTCGATCGGCTGGCGGCGGCGGGCCTGTGGCGGGCGCCCGGCCTGGCGGAGCTGGAGGCGGCCGTCGACGGCGCGATGGCGAGGGTGGGAGGACGGGCCGTGGTGGCCGCCGACCTCTGGGACGTGGAACGGCTGGCCGCCTGCCCCGAATGCGCGGGAGCGCGGATCGAGAGGCTCCGCCGCCTGGCTCTCGACGGCGGCCCGGTAGCGGCTGTCGTCTGCGGCCGCTGCGCCGGCGGCGATGCGCCGTGAGGACGGACGTCGCCGTCATCGGCTCCGGCTTCGCGGGCTCCCTGGTGGCCCGCATCCTGGCGCGCCAGGGGTGGAGCGTCGTCGTCGTCGAGAGGGGCCGTCATCCGCGGTTCGCCCTCGGAGAGTCGTCGACCCCCCTGGGCAACCTCTGCCTCGAGCGCCTGGCCCGGCGCTGGGATCTGCCGGAGCTCGCGGAGCTCGCCCGCTGGGGCACCTGGCGCCGTCGGCATCCCGATCTCGGAGTGGGTCTGAAGCGCGGGTTCTCCTTCTACCGGATCCGTCCCGGCGAGCCGTTCCACGACGACCGCGAGAATCGTGACCGGCTCCTCGTGGCGGCGAGCCCGACCGACGACGTGGCCGACACCCACTGGCTGCGCGAGGACGTCGACGCCTTTCTCGTGGCGGGGGCGCGCCGGGACGGCGTGGAGGTCCTGGAGGGCATCGAGCTCTCGGGGCTCGGCGGGGCCGCCGGGCGATGGCGTCTCGAAGGCACGACAGCCGACGGCACCGTCGAGATCCGGGCGGCCGTGATCCTGGACGCCAGCGGCGGCGGCGGGTTCCTCGAGCGCCACCTGCCCGCGGCGGGGAAGGCCACGGTCGCCCCGCTCGGGACCTCCCTCGTCTACGCCCACTTCGACGGCGTGGCCCCGCTGACGGAGACCCTGCGCGGGGTGGGTGCCGGGGTGGGGGATCCGTACCCCGAGGAACGGGCCGCGGTCCACCACCTTCTCGACGAGGGGTGGGTCTATTCGCTGCGCTTCGACGACGGGCGGGTCAGCGCGGGCGCCGTCCTGGAGTCGCGGCGGGCGTCGGAGCTCCTGGACGGCGGCGCCGTGAGGGCATGGGAGGCGTTGCTGGATCGCTATCCGGCCCTGGCGGAACTGTTCGGCGGAGCGACACCGCGGACGCCCCTGACCCTCGTCCCGCGCCTGGGCCACCGGCGGCCCCGGGCCGCCGGGCCCGGCTGGGCGCTCCTGCCCCACACGCTGGCCTTCTTCGACCCGCTGTTCTCGACGGGCATCGCGTGGAGCCTCGTCGGCGTGGAGCGCCTGGCCGACGTGTTCGAGAGCGGGCGTGCCGACGGCGCCGCCGGGGGAGCCCTGGCCCGGGGTCTGGAGCGCTACGGCGCGCGACTCGAGATGGAGGCCGACCACCTGGGACGGCTCCAGGGCGGCGCGTGGCGGGCGATGGCCGACTTCGAGGTCTTCGCCGCCTACAGCCAGCTCTACTTCGTGGCCGCGAGCTGGTGCGAGACGGTCCAGCGGCTGCTCGATCCGGCCGAGATGCCGCTTCCCGCAGCCTGGCAGGGGTTCCTGGGCGCGGACGACGACCGCCTCACCGCGGCCCTGGCCGCCGCCGGCGACCGGCTGGACGCCGCGCCGTCCGACCCCTCCGGCTTCGCCGCCCAGGTCGCCAGACGGGTGGAGGAGCGCAACGTGGCCGGTCTGTGCCATCCGGACCGGCGCCGTCTCTACCGGGTGGACCTCGACGCGCTCCGAGCCGCCGCCCCGCGGCTGCGCCTCTCGCGCGCGGAGCTCGAACGGCGCATCGGGGCGGGGCGGTTGGGCTTCTGAGCCGGAGGAAGAGAGAGGTCGGGCATCCTGATCCCGACTCGCCTCAGGTCGATGGGGAGGCTTGCCGTTCGGCCAGCCATCGGGCCGCCGCTTCGGCCTCCATGGGCCGGGCGATGAAGTAGCCCTGGGCCAGGTCGCAGCCGATCTCTCGCAGCAGCTCGAGGGTTGGCCGGTCCTCGACGCCCTCGGCCACCGCCCGCAGGCCCAGGCTGTGACCGAGATCGACGATCGAGCGACAGACGGCTCGCGATTCGGCAGACTCGGTAAGGGTCAGCACGAAGGACCGATCGATCTTGATCTCCGAGAACGGCAGCCGGACGAGCTGCAGCATCGAGGAGTAGCCGGTACCGAAATCGTCGATGGCGAGCTGAAAGCCCTTGACCCGGAGGCGCGTGAGGCGGTCGAGCGAGGCGTGGGGGTCCTCCATCGCGCTCGTCTCGGTCAGCTCGAAGACCACGTGGGAGGGGTCGACCTCGTGGTGTCGGCAGCGGTCGATCACGCGTTCGACGAAGCCGGCGTCCGAGAGGCTCCGGGCGGACAGGTTCACCGCCAGGGTGAGCGGCGGCAGCCGATCCGCCTTTCCGGCCGCCCGGGCCCCCTCCCGGGCGAGCCACGACAGGGCCAGGTCGAGGATCTCGTCGGTCAGCTCGTCGATGAAACCGCTCGTCTCGGCAAGCGGGATGAAGCGCCCGGGGGGGATCGCGCGTCGGTTCTTGGAGCGCAACCGCACCAGCGCCTCGAAGCCCGCCAGCCGCCCTCCGGAGCATTCGACCTTGGGCTGGAAAGCCAGGAAGAAGCGGTGCTCCCGTAGCGCCTCGGCGAGGTCGTCCGCGCTCAGCGCCGGCTCCCGGCCCGCCGTCGCGGGTCTCCGTCCCCCGGCGGACTCGGCCGGGTGGGCTCTGCGCTCCGACTCGACTCCCAGCAGGCGTCGCAGATCGGCGGCGGAGAAGGGCTTGGGCAGGATCCCGGCCAGATCGAGTCCGTGTTCGGCCGCCGACCGTCCCGCGGCGTCCAGGACCCGGCTCCCCACTCCGCTGGTGAGGATGAGGGAGGCCCGGCAACCCATCTCGGCCAGGCGACCGAGGACCTCCACACCGTCCATCTCGGGCATGTTGAGGTCGAGGGCGATGTGGGTGGGATCCCACGTCTCGAGCTCCCGGAAGAAGGTCGCCGCGCTGGTCGTCGTGCGGGCTTCGACGCCGGCGCCCTTGGCGATCCGTCGGATGAGCTCGCCGACCGCCGGCTCGTCGTCGAGAATCAGGAGGCGTCGGTCGGAGTTCTCCAATAGGTCTTCCTCGGGGCTTCCGAAACGATTCGGGCGGGCGAAGGCCCACGTTGGGTGGAGGAGGCCCGTTCAGGATAGTGCAAGCGGCTCGGTCGCGCCGCCGAGACCGGTTCGATCGATCGATGCGATAGCCTAGGCCCTTCTCCGTACCGTGCCCCCCGGTGGCCCGCCCCTCCAGGAGAATCCTGACCATGAGCCGTCACTCGTTCGGTGCGCGCTGCGTCCTCGCTGCGGCGCTCCTCACCCTCGTCTCGTTCGCTGCTGCCGCGATGGCCCGGGCCGCCGCCCCCGATTGCGACATCTTCTGGAACGAGGTGCTCCATGACTCGTTCGACATCGACTACCGCGGCTCCACGGGCGCCCAGGCCGCCGGAGCGGCCCCCACGCTCGAGCTCCGCCTCCGCGTCGCCCAGAGCGATCTCACCTCGGCCCGAGTGCGCGTCTGGGACGACGTGGCCGACACCGAGAGCTGGATCCCCATGGCCTGGGACGGCGCGTTCGACGACGACCCGGTGACCTACGACTGGTGGGTGGTCGACCTGCCGCTGCCGTCGACGCCGACCATCCTCTACTACCTGTTCGAGCTCACCGACGACGGCACGGGCGGGAGCTGCCCACCGGGCTTCCCCGACGTGGACTACTACCTCGACGACGACCCACAGTTCCTGGGCGGCGGTTTCGGCGGAATGAGCGACACACTGGACGACTCGAAGAGCTACCAGGTGACGGTCTTCGACGCCGCGTTCGACGTCCCCGAGTGGCTGCAGCGGGCGACGATCTACCAGGTCTTCCCGGACCGCTTCCGCAACGGCGAGCCGGCCAACGACCCGGTGGGCGGCACGGGCTTCGTCTACGGGGCTCCGTACTACACGCCGGACCTCTGGAACACTCCGGTCTGCGACCCGCGTGACGAGCTCGGCCCCTGTCTCGACACCTGGAGCTCGAACTTCTACGGTGGGGACCTCAGGGGCCTGGTCGACAAGGTGGAGGAGGGGTACTTCGACGATCTGGGCGTCACGGCTCTCTACCTCAACCCGATCTTCCGGGCGCCCTCGAACCACCGGTACGACACCTCCAACTACCTCGAGATCGACCCGATCCTCGGCACGGAGCAGGAGTTCCTCGCCCTGGCGGCAGCGACCGCGAATCGCGGCATGCGACTGATCCTCGACGGCGTCTTCAACCACACGGCGTCCGACGGCCTGTACTTCGACTTCTACTCGCGCTGGGACGAGAACGGGGTCCTGACCAGCCCGGGCGGCCCCGGCGCTGACGACGACTCGGGGGCCTGCGAGGCCGGCTCGTCACCCTACTACGGCTGGTTCTGGTTTCCCGACATCGGCAACCCGGGTGGCGGCGGCGTCGACCTGTGCTTCAACGGGCCGGCCGACGAGCCCCAGACCTACGAGGCGTGGTTCGGCTTCGGCAGCCTGCCGAAGCTGCGCTCCGGCGAGCCCGCGGTGCGAGACCTGCTGTACGCCGGCGGCGACGGAGCCGTCGGGCCGCACTGGGTGCTCTCCGGGGCCGACGGCTGGCGGCTCGACGTGGGGGCCGACGTGGACTGCGGCGCGACGTGCGACCCGTCCAACGACTTCTGGGAGGAGTTCCGTGCAGCGGTGCGCGGGGTGAGCCCGGAGGCCGTCATCCTGGGCGAGGAGTGGGGTGACGCCTCCGCCTGGCTCCTCGGCGACGAATGGGACGCGGTGATGAACTACCGCTTCCGCAGCGCCGCCATGGGCTGGCTGGCCGAGAACGCCTTCGAGGACAACGACAGCCGGCCGGGGCGCGTCAGTGGGCCCATCGAACCGCTGACACCGTCCCTGTTCCATGCCCGGCTGCTCTCGATCTGGGAGGACTACCCTCCCCAGGCCCTCCGCGGGATGATGAACCTCACGGGCTCCCACGACACCAACCGCCTACGCTTCCTGCTCCGCAAGTCCAACGGCGACGACGACCCCCGGGCCCTGCAGCGGTTGCGGCAGTGGTACCTGCTGGCCTTCACCTACCCCGGTGCGCCCACGATCTACTACGGCGACGAGGTCGCCCTGGTGCAGGACGGTGTCTTCGCCAACGGCACCTGGGAGGACGACCCCTACAACCGGGCGCCCTACCCGTGGCCCGACACTCCGGGAGCCTTCGTGGCCGACGACTCGATGCGCGACCACGTCGTGGCGCTCGCCGCCATCCGCTCTGGGCACCGGGTGCTGCAGGATGGCGATGTGCACCACGGCCTGGTGGTGGACGATGCCCGGGACCTGTACGGCTTCGGCCGGACGCGCGACGGGGAGGCGGCCCTGGTGGTTCTCAACAACTCGTTCTCCGCCCACGCCGTCGAGCTGACCGGCCTCGACCAGCCGCCGTACTCCCTGGCCGACGGGGCGGTCGTGATCGACGAGCTCAACGGCGGGTTCCAGGTGGTCGAGGGGGGCTCTCTGACGCTGGAGGTTCCCGGGGAGTGGGGGGCGATCGGCGTGCTCAAGGCCCCCCTGGCTCTCGAGGTCGTCGGCGCCTGCCCGGGCGCCGTGACGCTGTCGATCGCCGACGCCAGCCCCGGGGCCCCGGTAGGCCTGCTGGCCTCGCTTCAGACCGGCGCGACGGTGGTGCCGAACGGTCCGTGCGCCGGCACGGAGCTCGGGCTGATCGCACCGCGGGTCCTCGGCAAGGTCGATGTGAACTCGGACGGTGCGGGCTCGCTCCAGCTCACGGTGCCGGGAGGCGCGTGCGGCGCCAGCTTCCAGGCCCTGGATCTCAAGACCTGTGAGGTGAGCCCGCTGGCCGCCATCGCGCCGTAGCAACCCGGTGGTGGTCGTCGAGACGCGGTGCGGAATAACATGGGGCGGCCGTGAGACGCTTGCCCCTGCCCTCCGTTTGGTGGACCCTCGCCGTGGGAGCCGTCCTCAGCAAGGAGGGCGTGCAGTGGGCCCGCGCGGCGGTTCATCTCGGGCCCGCCCTCGCCTTCATCGGCGGCGTTCTGCCGAATCTCCAGGGCACCGTGGCCTTCACCTTCCTCGGCCTCGGCCTCCGCTTCCCCGCGGCCAACCGTCACCCCGACGCCTGGACTCTCGCCCGTCAGGATCGCTGGTTCGCCCGCGCCACCTTCCTGGCCGTCGCCTGGATGCTGGTGTGGGAGCTGACGCAGCGCGCCGATCCTGAGCAGGTCTTCGATCCGTGGGACCTGGCGGCGAGCGTGGCGGGCGCCGCGGCCGCCGCGGCCCTCTACGCCATGATCCGCCGGACTACCCTCCGGCGACCTGTCGGTACAGCGCCTCGTAGCGCCGGGTCTGGCGCCCCCACGAGAAGTCGGCCGCCATCCCGTTGGCCTGGAGCTTCCTCCAGGCGTCGGGGTGTCGCCACGTCGCGAGCGCCTGATCCAGGGCCCACGAGAAGCCGTACGACGTGAGATGGTCGAACAGGAAGCCGGTGCCTTCGCCGGTTCGCGGATCGAACGCGGAGACCGCGTCGGCGAGGCCACCGGTGCGTCGCACGACAGGTGGGGTGCCGTAGCGCAGGCTGTACATCTGGTTGAGGCCGCACGGCTCATAGCGCGACGGCATCAGGAACAGGTCGGCGCCCGCCTCGATCCAGTGGGCCAGCCGCTCCTCGTAGCCGCGGAAGTAGGCGACGCGGTCGGAGAAGCGCCGGGACAGGTCGGAGAAGAACACCTCGAATCGCTTCTCACCCTCCCCGAGGACGACGAGCCGAACCCCCTGGTCGCGCAGGAAGAACGGCAGGGACTCCATCAGGAGGTCGAACCCCTTCTGGCTGACCAGGCGCGAGACGATTCCGAGCACGGGAGGGCGTTGCCCGGGTCCCCCCCCCAGCGGTTCGCTCGGTAGGCCCATCCCCTCCAGGAGTTGCTTGCGGCAGAGGTCCTTCCCCGAGAGATCGGCGGCGGAGTACCGTGCCGGGATCAGCTCGTCCGTCTCCGGGCTCCAGATCTCGTAGTCCACGCCGTTGAGGATCCCCACGAGGTCGCTCGACCTCTGCCGCAGGAGGCCCTGGAGCCCCATTCCGTAGGTGTCTGTCTGGATCTCGGAGGCGTGTGTCGGGCTCACGGTGGTCAGCGCGTCGGCGTAGAGGAGTCCGGTCTCCAGGAAGTTGATGTAACCGTGGCTCAGGTGCTCCTGGTGCAGGAGAGAGGAGTGTTCCTCCAGGTCCAGTGCGGGCAGCAGGTGACTTCCGAAGATCCCCTGGTAGGCGACGTTGTGGAGCGTCAGAACCGTCTTCGTGGCGGCGAACAACCCGTCCCAGCCGACCTCCGAGCGCAGGTAGAGTGGCGTCAGGCTGGTGTGCCAGTCGTTGCAGTGGAGGATCTCCGGGGCGAAGCCCATCCGCTGGCACGCCTCCAGGGTGGCGCGGGAGAGGAAGGCGAAGCGGAAGGCGTCGTCCTCGTCGCCCGAGTAGAGCCGCGGACGGTCGTACAGCTCCGGACATCGGATCAGGTGGACCCATACCCCGGTGCCGGGCAACTGGAGGGTCCACACACTCCAGTGGAAGCCGTGCCCCCCCATCTCCAGGGTCAGATCCTGCAGAAACTCCACCGGCAACGGCTCCGCCCCGGCCGTCCGGAGCGTCGAGTAGAAGGGCAGGAAGACCCGCAGATCGTGGCCTCGCTGGAGGAGGAAGCGGGGCAGCGCGGCGCTCACGTCCGCCAGCCCTCCGGTCTTGGCCAGAGGGGCGATCTCGGACGCGACGAAGGCGATTCGGAGGGGGCGCATCGTTCAGATCACCGTGCCCGGACGGAGGACGGCTCCGCGGGGGATCACCACGATGCCGTCGCGGATGCACCAACCCTCGCCGTCGGCCTCCTGCACCCCCTCCGCGTTCACCAGCCGGCAGCCATCGCCCAGGCGGGCGTTGATATCCACGATCGCGTTCACGATCTCGCAGTCGTGACCGATGCCGAGAGGGGGGGTCGACGCCGCGTCGATCTCGTAGCGGGTCGCGCCCATGATCACGGAGCGCTCGATGCGGGAGCCGGAGCGGACGACCGCGCGCAGCCCGACGATCGAGCTCGAGAGGCTGGATCCCGAGAGGATGCTGCCGTCGGCGAGGATCGACTGCGTCACGGAGCAGCGGTCGATCTTGCTGCCGGGAAGGAAGCGGGCATGGGTGTAGATCGGTTGGTCCTGGCTGTACAGGTTGAGCGCCGGAAGCGGACGGGTGAGCTCGAGATTGGCTTCGTGGAAGCTGCCGATGGTTCCGATGTCGCGCCAGTAGCCGTTGTGCACGTAGCCGAACACCCGCTTCTTGCCGATGGACGCGGGGATCACCTCGCGGCCGAAGTCGACCGCGTCGTCCCGGAGGAGCTCCCGGAGGACACCGCCACGGAAGGCGTAGATCCCCATGCTGGCCAGGAGCTGGCCCGGCTCGGCGTCGAGCTCGAGGCGGCGGATGGTCTCCTCGTCGAGGGTGAGGGAGTCGAGCCGCTCGTCCGAGGTGGGCTTCTCGACGAACTCCACCAGGCGACCGGTGGTGTCGATCCGCAGGATGCCCAGGCCGGGCGCCTCGGCGCGCGAGACGGGTTTCACGGCGATGGTGAGATCGGCCTCTCGCCGGCGATGGAGCTCCAGCATGGCCGAGAGGTCCATCATGTAGAGCTGGTCGCCGGAGAGGATGACCACCTCGCTGGGCTTGCCCTCCGTCAGGCGCTCGAGGTTCTGGCGGACGGCGTCGGCCGTGCCCTGGTACCAGTCGCGGTTGTCGATGTTCTGCTCCGCCGCCAGGATGTTCACGAAGCCCGAGGAGAAGACGTCGAAGCGGTAGGTCTGGGCGATGTGCCGGTGGAGGCTGGCCGAGTTGAACTGGGTCAGGACGTAGATGCGGTCGACGTCCGCGTGCAGGCTGTTCGAGATCGGGATGTCGATGAGGCGGAACTTCCCCCCGACGGGCACGGCGGGCTTGGCTCGGTACTGGGTCAGCGGCCAGAGGCGGGTGCCCTGGCCGCCGCCGAGCACCGCTGAGACGACGTGGCTCATGGCGGGCGATCTCCGGAGTGGGCTCGACGGGCGGAACGCTGTGGGGCGTTGGGAGTGTAGCGCGGTCGGGGAGGGCTCGACTCGCGCTCGACGGCCCGTCGGCCGGGGTGGACCCCGAGGCGGCGATAGACTCCGGCATGCTGCGCGCCGCCTTTGTTGCCCCGTTCGGCCTCGAGGCCACCCTCCGCTTCGCCGAGGCCGCGGCCTCCCTCCCCGGAGTCGCCCTGGGCTGGATCGGCCAGGAGGGACCCGAACGGCTGCCGCCCGGCCTGCGGAGTCGCCTCGCCGGCCACGAGTCGTGCGACGTCTTCGACGCCGAGGCGCTCACCCGGGCCGTCCGCCGACTCGAGACCAGGATGGGCGGGGTCGAGAGGCTCCTCGGCGTGCTGGAGCCGCTGCAGGAGCCCCTGGCGGATGCGCGACGACGGCTCGGCCTGCAGGGTCTCGGGCCGGAGGCCGCCCATGCCTTCCGCGACAAGAGTCGCATGAAAGACCTGTGGCGGGCGGCCGGGGTGCCCTGCGCGCACCACGAGCTGCTGCGCTCGGTCGACGACGGCCACGCCTTCGCGCGCCGGACCGGCTACCCGCTCGTCCTGAAGCCGCCCGCGGGCATGGCGGCGAAGGCCACGGTGCGGGTGGACGATTCGGAGGCGCTCGAGCAGGCTCTCCGCTGGCTCGAGCCGAGCGCCGCGGCGCCGGTCCTGGCGGAGGAGCATCTCCAGGGCCGCGAGGGGTCGTTCGACGCCGTCTTCGTCCAGGGGCGATGTGTGTGGCACTCGGTGAGCCGCTACTCGCCGACGCCGCTGGAGGTGCTGCGCAACCCCTGGATCCAGTGGACCGTCCTCCTGCCCCGCGAGGTCCTGGATCCAGCCGATCCGCTGCGTCAGGCCGCGGAGCGGGCGCTCGGGGTCCTGGGCCTGGAGACGGGGCTCTCACATCTGGAGTGGTTCGTCCGCGAAGACGGGAGGGTCGCCGTCTCGGAGGCGGCAGCCCGTCCGCCCGGGGCGCGCTTCGTGGACCTCATCTCCTGGGCCCACGAGGTCGACTTCCACCGCGTCTGGGCCGAGCTGGCCCTGTTCGATCGCTTCGAGCAGCCCACCCGCCGGTGGGCCGTGGGCGCGGCCTACCTGCGCGCCCAGGGGGCGGGCGGGTCGATCACCCGGGTCCGCGGCCTCGAAGAGGCGCAGCGCGCCGTGGGCTCCCTGGTGGTGGATGTCCGGCTTCCCCGGCCGGGGCAGATCGCCAGCGGCACCTACGAGGGGGACGGGCAGGTCATCCTGCGCCACCCGGAGACGGCGGTGGTGGAGGAGGCGTTGCGTCGGGTGGTCGAACTGGTGAAGGTGGAGTAGTCTCCGCCTCGTGCGTCTTCTCTTTCTTTCCCCCGGCTTTCCCGGCGAGATGCCGCTCTTCGTGCGCGGCCTCGCCCGGGTGGGCGCCGAGATCGTCGGAGTGGGCGAGCAGCCCGCCGGGGCGCTGCCGGAAGAGGTCCGCCGGTCGCTGTCCGACTACGTCGAGGTGCGGAGCCTGTGGGACGAGGCGGCCGTCGTCGACCAGGTACGACGCCATCTGGGCCCGCGGACGGTCGACCGGGTCGAGTGCCTCTGGGAGCCGGGGATGCTGCTCGCCGCCCGGCTGCGGGAGGCGCTGGGAGTACCGGGTCTGAACGTCGAGCAGACGGTGCCGTTCCGGGACAAGGGCAGGATGAAGGAGGTGCTCGACGCGGCGGGTCTCCGCACGCCGAGGGCGGTTCGCGCCCGCTCGGGCCAGGAGGTGCGGGAGGGAGCGGAGAGGGTGGGCTACCCCCTGGTGGTGAAGCCCATCGCCGGCGCCGGCTCCGCGGACACCCACCGGGTCGACGGACCGGAGGAGCTGGAGGCGATCCTGCCCCGGATCCGCCACGTTGACGAGGTGAGCGTCGAGGAGTTCATCCAGGGAGAGGAATACACCTTCGACACGATCTGCGCGCGGGGCGAGATCCTCTACCACAACGTCTCCTGGTACCGGCCGAAGCCGCTCATCGGGCGGACGGTGGAGTGGATCAGCCCGCAGACCGTGACGCTCAAGGAGATCGCCCCGGAGCTCGAGGTCGGGGTCGACCTGGGGCGGAGGGTCCTCGAGACGCTCGGATTCCGCACCGGCTTCACCCACATGGAGTGGTTCCTGACGCCCTCGGGCGAGGCGGTCTTCGGCGAGATCGGGGCCCGGCCGCCCGGCGCCCGGTCCACGGAGATCATGAACTACGCCTGCGACCTGGACGTCTTCACCGGGTGGGCCGAGGCGGTCGCCCACGGGAGTCTCGAGCAGGCGTGGGAGCGGCGCTACAACGCCGCGGTGATCTTCAAGCGGGCTCGCGGGCAGGGGCGGATCCAACGCATCGAGGGCCTGGAGACCCTGCTGGCCCGCTTCGGCCGGTGGATCGTGTCGGTGGAGCTCCTGGCTCCCGGCTCGCCGCGCCGGGACTGGCGGCAGACGTTGCTCTCGGACGGTTGGGTCATCGTCCGCCACCCGGACCTCGGAACGGCGCTGGAGATGGCCGACAGCGTGGGGACCGACCTGCAGCTCTTCGCCGGCTAGCCGCTCAGATCACGAGCTCGAGCCGGCCCTCGGCGGCGCGCTCGGCGTCGGCCCGCGTGCGGGCGACGCAGAACTGGCGGATCACCTCCTGGACCCTCGGCTTGCGCCGGCCGATCTCGAGCACGGTCTCGCGGTCGAGCACGAGGAGCTCCGAGGTGTCGGCGGCGACGATCGTGGCGGTTCGTCGACGGCCGGTCAGGAGTGAGATCTCGCCGAAAAAGGCACTCGGGCCCAGGTTGCGAACCTGGGTGCTGCCGCCCAGGGAGTTGCGGACGTAGACCCGCACCCGGCCACTGACGATCTGGAAGAGGCTGTCGCCGACCTCGCCCTCCGTGACCACGATCTCGCCCGGTTCGTAGGTGGTGAGGTTGAGACCCTCGATCAGGTCCACCAGCTCGTCGCTCGAGAAGTCGCTGAACAGAGGCGAGAGGAGCACGCTCCTCGGGACCCTCTCGACCCGGCTGTCGGCGGCCCTCGCCCTGGAGACCTCACCGGGTCGGGGAGCTTCCTGCTCCGCCGCCCTGGCCTCCTCCCGCTCGGTGATGAGAAGGGCGATCCTCTGATCGACGCCGCCGGACGCGGGGTCGAGTCGCTCCATCTTCTTGAACGCCGCGATGGCCTGGGCGACGAAACCGTCGCTCGCGAGATCCTCCGCCAGGCGGGCCAGGATCTCGCCGGCCTCTCGCTGGCGTCCGCTCATCTCGAGCACGTGGGCCAGCCGTTTGCGCAGGCGTACGCTCCCGGGCCTCTCGGCCAGGTGCTCCCGGAGCCGGCTGGCCGCCTCTTCGAAGCGACCTCGGGACACCAGGCGGTCTACGTCTTCGCTTCGTGGAAACATCTGATCCACCGATTCTTTCGCACCCGGCGCCACAGAGCAAGGACAACCGGGGCCTCGGCGCCTGACCCGCTAGCCGATGATACGAAACCAGATGTCGAATAGCTTTCTGACCCGCGGGGTCAGACGCCCGCGGTTGAACGTGTCCCCCGCCTTCTTCACCACCTCCGCCTGGGTCGGATAGGGGTGGATCGTCGTGGCGATCTTCGACAGGCCGACGCCGTGGGTGACCGCGAGAGCGAGCTCTCCGAGGATGTCGCCGGCATTCTCGGCGACCACGGTCGCGCCCAGGATCTTGTCGGTGCCCTCCTTGAGGTGCACCCGCAGGAACCCCTCGGCAGCGTCGTCGAGGAGCGCCCGGTCCACCTCGGCGAGGGGCAGGGTCAGCGTCTTGACCTCGTGGCCTCGCTCGCGGGCGTCCTTCTCGTACATCCCGACGTGAGCGATCTCCGGGCTGGTGTAGGTGCACCAGGGTACGACGAGGTCGGAGGCCTTGGCGCGGCCGAAGAACAGCGCGTTCTGGATGGCGATCCGGGCCAGGGCGTCGGCGGTGTGGGTGAACTGGAAGCGTGAGGCGACGTCGCCCACGGCGAACACCCGGCGGTTGGAGGTGCGCAGCCGGTCGTCGACCTTCACGCCGGTCCGGGCGTCGAACTCGACGCCCGCCGCCTCCAGGCCCATTCCCGCTACGTTGGGGGCCCGTCCGACCGCCACGAGGAGAGCGTCGACGGTAGTCGAGCCCTCCTTCCCACCCCGGGTCCAGCGGACCTCGACGCCGTCGGCCGTGCGCTGGACGCCCGCCACCTGGAGGTCGAGCTCGAGCTCGACGCCGTCCTGGATCATGGCCTCCTGGACGACCGCGGCGGCGTCCGGGTCCTCCCGCGGCAGGACGTGGGGGCTCATGTCGAAGAGGGTGACCCGGCTACCCAGGCGGGCGAAGCTCTGGGCCATCTCGCAGCCGATGGGTCCACCGCCGATGACGCCGAAGCGCTCCGGCCTCTCGGTGAGGGTGAACAGGGTCTCGTTGGTGTAGAAGCCGGCCTCCTCGAGGCCCGGGATCGGGGGCGCGACCGGGCGGGCGCCCGTGGCCACGATCGCTCGTCGAAAACGGAGCTCCCGGCCCGCCACCTCGACGGTCGATGGGCCGGTGAAGCGGCCGTCCCCCAGGAAGACATCGACTCCCAGGTCGGAGAAGCGCTTCGCCGAGTCGTGGTGACTGATCTTCGCGCGGAGCTTGCGCATGCGCTCCATGACGGCGGCGAAGCGGCCGTCGCCCTCGGCCGCCGGGCCCCCGAAGCGGTCGCTGGAGGTTCGGGCCTCGTGCCACGAGCGTGCCGCGCGGATGATCCCCTTCGAGGGCACGCAGCCGTAGTTCAGGCAGTCGCCGCCCAGGAGGCGCCGCTCGATCATCGCCACCCGGGCCCCGAGGCCCGCGGCGCCGGCGGCGCTCACCAGGCCGGCCGTCCCCCCGCCGATCACTACCAGGTGGTAGCGGCCCTCGGGTTCCGGGTTGACCCAGGAGGGCGGGTGGGTGAGTTCCAGGAGCTCCCGGTTGTGCTCGTCGAACGGCTGGACCAGGGACAGGAGCTCGCTGTCCACGGTGGGTCGGGTGTCGGTCATCGATTCTCCTCGTCGTCGGCCGCGTCGTCGCCGGGCGCGTCCTCGACGACCTCGTCGCCCACGTGCTCGGTGAGGGCGCGGCGGGCGATCCGTGTCACCACCAGGGTCACCGCCACGGTGGCGGCGAGGCCGATCCCCAGCACGACCCAGCGACCGGCCCCGGCCTCGTCGGCGGGGGCGCCGCCGGAGTCGGCCAGCACGCTGGCGAGGTCGCCGGCCGCCTTGCCCAGGTAGACGTACAGGAAGGTGCCCGGGAGCATGCCCAGACAGGCCACGGTGTAGTCCCAGAGCCGCACGCTGGTGAGGCCCAGGGCGTAGTTCAGCAGGTTGAACGGGAAGACCGGCGACAGCCGGAGGAGGAAGACGATCTTCATCCCCTGCCGGCCCACGGCGCGGTCGATGGCGGCGAACTTGTCGCTTCCGGAGATCTTCTTCTCCACCGCGCCCCGGGCCCCGTAACGGCCCACCAGGAAGGCCAGCACCGCGCCCACGGAGGCTCCCGCGATCACGACCAGGGTGCCTTTCCACAGGCCGAAGAGCGCCCCGGCGGCCAGGGTGAGGATCGAGCCCGGAACGAAGGCGACGGTGGCCACGGCGTAGCCGAGCGCGTAGACCACCGGCGCCCAGATCCCGAGGCCGTCGACCCAGCGGGCGAACCCCTCGACGTAGCCGCCGGCCTCCCGGCCGACGAAGACGAGGGCCACCACCACCACCGCGGCGACTCCGAGACGCAGGAGGCCGGTCCCGCCGCCGCTCCGGCGCGCGGGCATGTTCTCGGAGGATGTCGTCGAGTCGTTCATTGCGGGTCTCCTGCGGGCTGGTGGCGGGCCGCCCGGGAGCGGGCGGCCGCGGAAGCGAGGAGCGGGCTGCCCCCTCGCCGAGTTTCTACGGGGCCCGCTCGCGCACGGTTCAACCCCCTGCTTCCCCGCGGCCCTCCGAGCCGAACCGAGCCTGAGGCACGCTAGCACGCGCCCGGACCCCGAGGCACGGACCGGCTGCCGCCGGTTCGGCGGGACCCGGACCCGGGCCCGGACCCGATTGCCGCGCTGCGTCACCGTCGCTGCGTGGAAACCTCTGATCCTGCGGGACTTCATCTCCGGGCGAGCACGGAATTCGCGTCACAGCGCACGAGACGGGTTGCCTTTCAGGGAGAATTGGCCGATGATCTTGCGAAATGATGCTCAAACGGAGGGCACGATGCCGAATGCAGCC
>CAJQNK010000079.1 GCA_905479655.1 uncultured bacterium
CGGGCGCGAGCGAGAGCGCGCAATCTTCTTCGGAATCAAGGCGGGAATCCGCACTCGATTCGGTGAATCGGGGAGGATTCCCAACGAAGAGTCCGGAGAAGAGGGCCGCTCGTAGCGTGTCTCGCCTTTCACCACGGGCTGTTAGGGGGAGAAGCGGGACGCCCGGGCCTGTTCGGCGCTCGCGGGTTGGCAGGAGCAGCTCGCGCGAAGACGCGAAAGGGTCCAGGGGGAGGCTAGGGCTCGACACCCAGGCGCCGTCGACGCTCGTCGGGGTCGAGGGGAGCCAGGGCCTCGACCTCGGCGTAGAACGCATCGAGGTCGCCGTCCAGATCGGCGAGGAGATCCTGCAGGGCCGGAACGAGGCGGTGGTAGGCGCCGAACGCGGCGAGGTCGGCGTTGTTCAGCTCGCCCTCGAACCAGTCGTCCCAGCCGTCCCAGCCCCCCCAGTCGGCCTTCAACTCTTCGTAGCCGGCCCGCAGGGCCGCGAACCGGTCCGCTTTCTCCCGTCGCTTGACGTCCTCCGGCTTCTCGGAGGCGTAGAGCTCCGCGAGACTCCCCCTCGTCGCCAGGACCAGCTCGGCGACCTGGTCCTGGCGCTCCCGTCCGAGAAGGTAGCCCGGGATCTCGTCCTCTCGGCCCGTCGTCTCGAGCCAGCGCTCCACGCCGACGATCTCGACCACCGTGGCGAAGGACTCGTTGAGCTCCGTGTCTCCGGGAAGGTAGAGGCGTTGGTGCGCCATCTCGTGGATCAGCAGGCCGGCGAGCGCCGAGGGTGGGCGCCAGACGAAGGTGTTCAGCACCGGGTCCCGGAACCAACCCAGCGTCGAGTAGGCGGCGACGCCGGCCACGTCCACGTCCCGACGCTCGCGTCGCAGCCTCTCGGCGAAACGCTCGGCGCGCTCCTCCGAGAAGTAACCGCGGTAGGAGACGCAGCCTGCCACGGGGAAGCACCAGACCACCGGCTCGACCGAGAGCTCCGGGGCCGCCACGACGTTCCACACGACGTAGGGGCGGCCGAGATCCGCATAGGTCCGGTAGCTGCCGTTGTCCGGCAGGCCCAGCTCCGTGACCGCCAACTGCCGGATCTCGAGCACCTGGCGGAGCTGGGCCTTCAGCTCCTCGGGGGCCCGCGGATCATCCAGGACCGCCTGGATCGGACGGCGACGGGCGAGAACGTCGAGCCCGCCGCGGATGGAGTGGGCGTAGTAGGCGATCGGGCCGCACGAGGCGACGACGAGCAACGCCACGGAGGCGGTCGCCAGCAGGAGCCACCGAGCTCGCGGGAGGCGCACGCCCGCCCCCTCAGGCACCCGGGTCGGGAGCCGCAGCCGCCGACTCGTCCGCGGAGATCCTCCGCCCCCGCTCCTCGATCTCCCTCGCCTCCTCCTCGGTGTCCGCGTCCTTGGCGAACGAGAGCCCCTCGAGGACGGGCAGCGCGCCCGGCCGCGCGCCCGGCCTCTGGCGCGCTCGGTGGCGCACGAAGATGTTGCCCACCAGGCCGGCGACCTCCGCGCTGGCGGCGTCCCCCGCTCTCAGCGCGCGAGCGATGCGGACGCCGTTGCCCACCACCTCGAGGGTGGCCGTGGGCGGACGAAGCGTGGCCACGAAGCGAAGATCACGCCACAGCAACGACGAGAGGACCCGCGCGGTCATCACGACGAGCCGATAGGTCACGGAGCGGTTCCGCGTGCGGTAGGCCAGCTCGAACAGCTTGTAGATCAGCGGCAGCCGCAGGGTTGCCGGACGGACGATGATCAGGTGCCCGGGAAGGGTGGCGACGGGCGCCTCGCCGGCGTCGGGGCGGAACCGGTACTGGGGCTTCCAGGCCGAGGCCCCGAGGAGGGCCGGGTCGTCCGGCACCCGGATCAACGGCATCCAGAACGGGCAGGGGCTCCGCCGGAGGAAGTCGGCCACGAGTCGCTCGAGGTCCCCGGCCTCCGGCAGGATGTCGCAGGTCGTGAACGCCAGGACCTCGGCCCCCGTGGCCTCCTCCGCGCCTTCGAGGGCGGCCCTGAGATTCTCGCCCAGCTCGCCGTCGGTGTCGATCACCCGCAGCTCGGGTGAGGCCGCCCGATAGGCGGCGGCCGGTCCAGCCACCAGGACCGGCGAGAAGTGCCCGGAACGGGCCATGCGTTCCACGAGCTCCACGACGATGGGCCGACCGCCGACCTGGACGTCCAGTCCCTTGAGGCCCTCGAGCGGCCTCTTGTCCCTGCCGGCTTCCGGGAGCGAATGGTCGTGACGGTCTCGCCCGGCCATCACCACCAGGGGAACGGGCCGGGGGGTGTGCGGAGGATCGGTCATCGGATCGGCTTCACGGCCCGGAGATCGCCAGGGCCCCGGGGCCCTGTAGTCTAGCCTGACCTTCTCACCGGGACTCTCCCTCCACCGGTCGTACCGGTCGACGGCCGGTTGAGGGGGTCGAACCCGCGGCGGACCGGGCCGGACGGAGGCCACCAGCATGAACGATCTTCCTGTCGAGAGCCTGCTTGCCGGGTCGGTCGGCCTCTCCTCGCCGCCCCCGGGCCTGGAGATCGGGCGGTCCCAGCGGGGGCGGACCCTCCACGGGTACCGCCTCGGCCGAGGCCCTCTGCGGGTGAGCTTGATCGCCGGTTGCCACGCTGACGAGCCGGTGGGGCCCGCCATGCTCCGACGCCTGGTCGGCCGCCTCGCCGGCGCCGCCGCGCGGGATCCCCTTCTGGAGGAGATCTCGTGGTGGATCGTCCCCCACGTCAACCCGGACGGAGAGGAGGCCAACGCGCCATGGACGGAGCGCCGCTGCCCCGCGGCGGACCACCGGGGCCAGACCGACGAGGTCTACGATCCCGGCGCCTACCTGCGACACGTCGATCGGGAGCCGCCGGGAGACGACCTGGAGTTCGGCTTCCCGCGGTCCCCCGGAGACGATGGGGCGCGCCCCGAGGCGCGGGCCGTCGCGGCCTTTCTCTCCGCGGCGGGCGCCCCGTTCCACCTCCACGCCAGCTTCCACGGCATGGGCTTCGCGCCGGGTCCCTGGTTTCTCCTCGAACCCTCGTGGGCCGATCGCACCGGGGCTCTGCGAGACTCCCTGAGAGAGAAGGTGGCCGCCATGGGCTACCCGCTGGCCGACCCGGACCGCCGCGGCGAGAAGGGCTTCGTCCGCATCGACCGCGGCTTCACCACCCGCCCGGACTCCGAGGCGATGCGCCGACACTTCCTGGAGCGGGACGAGCCCGAGACCGCGGAGCTCTTCCGCCCCAGCTCCATGGAGTACGTGCGCTCCCTGGGAGGCGACCCCCTCACGCTGGTCTCGGAGATGCCGCTCTTCCTCCTGGCGACCGGGGGCTCCCGGCCGTCACCCGTCGGCACGGAGGGCAGGCTCCGCTTCCAGGCCTGGCTCCGCGATCTGCTGGGTCCGGCCGAGGGCTCGGAGGCCGTGCGTCGCGCCGCCGAGGCGGGGGTCCGTGGCATGCCACTGCGTGACCAGATGCGTTTGCAGCTCGCCTTTCTCGACCAGGCCCTGAAGACGGTCCGGATGTCTCTCGACGACGGCGACCCGAATGCACGCGACTCGATGGTAGATTCCTGACACAGGCCTCCGGAACCGTCGGTCCCAGCTCCGGACCCCTCGCCGAAAGGAACCCCGCGTGACCACCCGACGTCGCCTCCCCTGGGGCGTTCTAGCCCTTCTCGCCATCGTCGCGGCCTTCGCCGTGCCGAAGCTCCTGCCGCGGTCGGCCGGGTCCGACGACACCCTCCCGGAGCCCGCCGGTGGGACTCCGGCCCTGGAGGTCCAGGTCGTAGAGCTGACACCGCGCCACCTGTCCCGGAGCCTCACCACGACGGGCACCCTGAGCGCGGTCCACAGCGTCGAGCTGGTCACCGAGATCGCCGGCAAGGTCGAGAGCATCCTGTTCGAAGAGGGCCGCACGGTCGCCGCGGGCTCCCTGCTGGTGAAGATCGACGACGTTCAGCTCCAGGCCGAGCGCGAGCGCGTCTTCCACCGCCTCGAGCTCGCCCGCCAACGCGAGGCCCGACAGGCCGAGCTGTTGCAGCTGGGGGTCGTCGCGCAGCAGGAGTACGACTTCGCGGCCAGCGAGCTGGCGGTGCTCCAGGCGGAGCTGCGGCTCGTGGAAGCCCGGCTCGAGAAGACCGAGATCCGGGCTCCCTTCGCGGGGACGGTGGGTCTGCGACGGGTGAGCGAAGGCGCCTACCTCACGCCGCAGACGACCATCGCTCGACTTCAGGACCTCGACCCGATCCGGATCGACTTCGGCGTCCCCGAGCGCTACGCGGCCCGGATTCGGTCCGGCGGCCGGATCGCCTTCCGCGTCCAGGGCTTCGACCAGGCGTTCGAAGGCACGGTGGTCGCCGTGGAGCCCACGGTCGATCCCGCCACCCGCTCCCTCACGGTGCGCGCGAGCAGCGCCAACCCGGGGGGCCTTCTGCTGCCCGGGGCCTTCGCGGACGTCGAGCTGGTGATCGCCGAGATCGAGGACGCCCTCGTCGTTCCCGCCATGGCCGTCGTGCCCGAGCTGGGCGGCAAGAAGGTGTTCGTGGTGGAGGACGGCGTCGCCAGCCCGCGGTCGGTCGAGACCGGCATCCGAACCGAGACCGACGTCGAGATCGTCGCCGGCCTTCGACCCGGTGAGCGGGTGATCGTCTCCGCCATCCAACGGCTGCGGGCCGGGCTGCCCGTGCGCGCGACGACGATCGCGCCCGGCGGCGCGGAGGGCACCGCGCCATGAGCCTCTACTCGCTGAGCATCCGACGGCCGGTGCTGGCGATCGTCCTGTCCATCGTCATCGTCCTCTTCGGGCTCCTCGGCTTCGAGGCCCTGGGTGTCCGCGAGTACCCGAGCGTCGACCCGCCCCTGATCACCGTCGCGACCTCCTACCGCGGGGCGTCGGCCGACGTGATCGAGTCCCAGATCACGGAGCCGCTCGAGGAGTCCGTCAACGCGGTGGCGGGCATCCGGACCATGACCTCCACCAGCCGCGAGGGGCGCAGCACGATCAGCGTGGAGTTCGACCTCGGATCCGACCTCGATCGCGCCGCCAACGACGTGCGCGACGCCGTCTACCGGGCACTCGACACGCTACCGCCCGACGTCGAGCCCCCGGAGGTCTCCAAGGCCGACGCCGACTCGCCGCCCATCGTCCAGATCACCGTCGGTAGCGACCAGCGCTCGCTGCTCGAGCTCAGCCGCATCGCCGACGAGATGTTCGTCGAGCGTCTGCAGACCATCCCGGGGGTCGCCCGGGTCGACATCTGGGGCGACAAGACCTACGCCATGCGGCTGTGGATCGATCCCCAGAAGCTCGCCGCCTACCGCCTCTCTCCCCTGGACGTCCGGCGGGCCGTGCAGCGCGAGAGCATCGAGCTGCCGGCTGGGCGCATCGAGGGCTCCCAGGTGGAGCTGCCGGTGCGCACGATGAGCCGCCTCGACACCCCGGAGGAGTTCAACGACCTGATCCTGAAACAGGACGCGACCGGCGTCGTCCGCTTTCGCGACATCGGCACGGCCGAGCTCGGCCCCCGCAACCTGCGCACGGCCCTCAAGAAGGACGGCGTGCCCATGGTGGCGGTCGTCTTGCGCCCCCAGCCGGGCGCCAACTACATCGAGATCGTGGACGAGTTCTACGCCCGCGCGGAGAAGATCCGCAAGGACCTGCCCCCGGACGTGACCGCGGAGTACGGCTTCGACACCACGCAGTACATCCGCCAGTCCATCTCCGAGGTCCAGCAGACGATCTTCCTGGCGATGGGCCTGGTGGTGCTGATCATCTTCGCGTTCCTGCGCGACTGGCGGACGACCCTGATCCCGGTTCTCGTCATCCCGGTCTCGCTGACCGGCGCCTTCTTCGTGATGTACATCCTCGGGTTCTCGATCAACGTGCTGACGCTGCTCGGGATCGTGCTCGCCATCGGGCTCGTGGTCGATGACGCCATCGTGGTCCTGGAGAACATCTACGCCAAGATCGAAGGGGGAATGGAGCCGCTCCAGGCTGGGATCGTCGGCACCCGCGAGATCTTCTTCGCCGTCATCGCCACGACCCTGGCCCTGGTCTCGGTGCTGATGCCGATCCTCTTCCTGAGCGGCCTGACGGGGCGCCTCTTCCGGGAGTTCGGGGCGACCCTGGCCGGGGCCGTCGTGATCTCGTCGTTCATCGCTCTGACCCTGACCCCCATGCTCTCCACGCGGCTCCTGAAGCGCCGCCAGAAGCACTCCGCTCTCTACGAGTGGACCGAGCCCGGCTTCCGCGCTCTGAACGCCTGGTACCGCGGCAACCTCGAGGCCTTCCTGCGCCGGCGCTGGCTCGCCTTCCCGCTGATTGCGGCGTGCACCGCACTGATCTGGCTCTTCTTCTCCGCACTCCCGGAGGAGCTGGCGCCTTTGGAGGACCGGGGCTCGGTGCGGATCTCGGTCAAGGGGCCCGAAGGGGCCACCTACGCCTACATGGACCGCTTCATGGACGATCTCGGCACCGAGATCGCCGAGGTCGTGCCCGAGGACGAGCGTTGGCAGATCGTGTGGGTCACCTCGCCGGGATTCGGTGCCTCGAGCTCGGTGAACTCGGGGTTCGCGCGGGTGCGGCTGGTCGACGCCGACCAGCGGGAGCAGAGCCAGATGCAGATCGCGGACGCGCTCTCGGCCCGCCTCTCCGAGCTCACGGGAGCCCAGGTGTTCGCGACCCAGGACCCGACGATCGCCGTCGGACGACGCCGCGGTCTGCCGGTGCAGTTCGTCCTCCAGGCAGCCAACATGGACCAGCTCAAGGAGGCGATCCCGCGCTTCCTCGAGGAGGCGCGGCAGGACCCGACCTTCTCCGTCGTGGACATCGACCTCGTGTTCGACAAGCCCGAGCTGCGGGTGGAGATCGACCGGTTGCGCGCCCAGGATCTGGGCATCTCGGTCCTCGACATCGCCCAGACCCTGCAGCTGGCGCTCTCGGAGCAGCGGCTGGGCTTCTTCGTGATGGACGGCAACCAGTACGAGATCATCGGTCAGGTCGGGGAGGAGAACCGGAACGAGACCCTGGACCTGCGCAACCTCTACGTCTCCGCGGCCGACGGGTCCCCGGTGCTGCTGGACAAGCTGGTCCTCGTGCGGGAGGAGTCCAGCCCGCCCCAGCTCTATCACTTCGATCGCTACCTCTCGGCCACGGTCTCCGCGGGGCTCGCGCCAGGCCGAACCATCGCCGACGGGATCGACGCCATGCGCGCCATCGCCGACCGCGTACTGGACGAGAGCTTCACCACCGCCCTCGCGGGCCAGTCGCGCGACTTCGAGGAGAGCTCCGACACGCTGGCCTTCGTCTTCGGCCTGGCCCTGGTGCTGATCTACCTCGTCCTCGCAGCGCAGTTCGAGAGCTTCCGCGACCCCCTGACCATCCTGTTCACCGTCCCGCTGGCCCTCGCCGGCGCGCTCTTCTCGCTGTGGTACTTCGGGCTGACGCTCAACGTCTTCAGCGAGATCGGGATGATCATGCTGATCGGGCTCGTGACCAAAAACGGCATCCTGATCGTCGAGTTCGCCAACCAACGACGCATGCGAGGCGAGGACATCCTGACGGCCACGGTCGAAGCCGCGGCCGCTCGCTTCCGCCCGGTGCTCATGACCAGCCTGTCGACGATTCTCGGCATCCTCCCGATCGCCCTGGCCCTCGGCGCCGGCTCCGCGAGCCGCGTGCCCATGGGCGTGGCGGTGATCGGCGGCCTCGCGTTCGGGACGGTGCTGACCCTGCTGGTGGTGCCGGCGATGTACACCTACATCACCCCCAAGTCGGGGGTGGGCGCCACCGAGGTCCCCGACCTACCCGAGGAGCGTGCCGCCTGATGAGCGCGGGCAACCCGAGGTCCGAGGGGACGTAACAGGAGGGCAACCCGACGCCACCCGACGCAGCCGGCGCCCCCGCCACGAAGGAGTACTCCGTGAGACGACCGCTTCGCCAGCCGCTGTTCGTCATCGGTTCCGCCCTGATCCTGCTCGGTCTGCCGGGCTCGTCGAGCGCCGCGCAAGCGACCGGCGACGACCCGGAGACACCCGACACCCTCGAGGCGTCCGACCTGTCGCCGGAGCCCGACCCGTCGGCGGAATCCGACCAGTTCGACTTCTGGCTCGGGATCTGGAGTGTCAACCTGCGGATGCAGCAGGAAGACGGGAGCTGGCCGGAGTCGAGCGTCCAGGCCGAGGCCAGCATCTACCCCGTGCTCGGCGGCCGGGCGGTCCTCGAGCTCTGGGATTCCCAGCCGATCGTGGGGTTCTCGCTGCGCTGGTTCGACCCGGAGTGGGAGCGGTGGGTCCTGTGGCTCAACTGGCCCGGCGAGGACCGCTCCGGTTCGAGCGGGCTCGAGGGGGCCTTCCATCACGGTCGCGGGGAGTTCTTCTCGCGGCGGCCGACGGCGGACGGCGGCGAGCGGATCGCCCGCTACACCTTCTCGGACATCACGCCGGACAGCCTGCGCTGGGACGACGCCTTCTCGACCGACGGCGGCAAGACCTGGAGCAGCAACTGGATCATGGAGTTCCGTCGCACCGGTCCGCCGCCCGAGCTTCCCGCGGGCGGCGCCCCGCTCCCCACCTCGAGTGGAGACGAGGGCCGCTGCACCGACCCCCGGTTCCGCGTCTTCGAGTCCGTGGCCGGCTCGCGCTCCGGCACCGCCGTGCGCTCCCCGGGCGATGGTGAGCCCGTCGAGTGGCCCGCCCGGCTCGACGGCTGGCGGATCCTGGACGGCTGCTCCGTGCTGGCGCGCCTGGCGGTCGAGGGCGCCGACGGCACGACCCACAGCCTCCATCTCCTGACCTGGAACACCTACGCTCAGGTCTTCGAGGAGAGCGCTCTCGACGACACCGCGGGGAGCGACCTCGAGGTGTTCTACGGCGAGCCCACGGAGGGATCCGGCCCCATCGTCCTGGAGCTCTCCGGCCGCGGCGGCGGCGAGCCGGCGACGAGTCGGCACCGCTGGACGCTGGGGGACGACGGCATCCACCTCGGGATCGAGACCACCGGCGACGGCGGACGGACCTGGAGCCCCGAGCTCGAGGCGTCGTTCCCCGCGGGAGAGTGAGCGCCGAGTAGGGAACGAGCGCCCACGACCACGGTCACGGCCGAAGCTACACTCCCTCCGTGACCCACCCGCCCGACGTGTCCGCCGCCGACCTGTCCACCACCGAGCGGGCCTCCGCCGAGGTCACCCGGCTGTTCGTGGGTCTCACGCCCGACCGGGTCCTGGCCGCGGTGGATGCGGCCGGGCTGGAGACCACCGGCCTCTGCTACCCCCTCAACTCGTTCGAGAACCGCGTCTACGAGGTCGAGCTCGCGGACCGTTCGCGGGTGGTGGCGAAGTTCTACCGACCGGGCCGTTGGCGCAGGGGGCAGGTGGAGGCGGAGCACCGGTTCCTCGCGGCACTGGCCGCGGAGGAGATCCCGGCCTGTCCCGCCCTGCCGTTCCCCGACGGCGGGACGGTGGCGACCATCGACGGGATCCTCTACAGCCTCTGGCGACGGCAGGGAGGACGCGTCCCCGACGAGCTCGATCCCGCGACGGCCGCCCGCCTGGGACGCCTCGTCGCGCGCGTGCATACCGTGGGCTCGCGCCTCGCGGACTCCGATCGGCCCGATCTCGACGCCGACCGCTACGCCCGCCAGCCGGTCGCCTGGATGGCGGAAAGCGGGGTGCTGCCGCCGTCCATCCGCGACCGCTACCTGACGGCGGCCGCCGCCATCGCCGACGCCTACGAACAGCAGGTGGACGGGGTCGGCCGCCACCTCCTCCACGGCGACCTGCACCTGGGCAACCTCCTGCGGCGCGACGGCCTCCTCTGGCTGGTGGACTTCGACGACGCCTGTCTCGGTCCGCCGGTGCAGGACCTGTGGCTGGCGGTGCCGGGCCGGGACGAAGAGAGCCTGCGTCTCCGGCAGGCGCTCCTGGCCGGCTACGAGGAGTTGCGCGAGCTCGATCGCTCGACGCTCGCCCTGATCGAGCCGTTGCGGGGTCTGCGCATGATCCGCTACACCGGCTGGATCGCCCGGCGCTGGCACGACCCGGCGTTCCCGGCCGCCTGGCCGGAGTTCGGCAGCGACGACTTCTGGCGCACGGCCACCGACGACCTCGAAGCCCAGGCGCGAGCGCTGGGGACGCGGCCCGATCCGAGGGCGACGGTCGACCTGGGCGCGCGGCTCCCGGAGCCGCCGGAGGACCCCTCCGAGCTCACCAACGCCGACTACTTCTGGGACTGGGAGAACTGACCGACCCCGAGGGCGCGGCAACGCCCGCCACGAGGTAGCGCCGGGGCGTTCGGCTCGCGCGGAGCCGGGAGCGCGGAGCACACCTAGCCCGACTTCGCGGCCGCCGCGAAGCGCGGCACGCGACCCATCAGGCTGTCGAAGCCCAGGCGGTCGCACAGCGCCCGGAGCCGGTCGCGATCGGCGCCGCGCCAGCGCAGCTCCTCCCGGGAGGCGTGGGCCGGCGCCTCCCGCGCCACGACGGCCAGCCGCCGGGACAGGAAGGCGCTCTCCCGGCCCTCCTCGAGACGCCGCCGGACCCCGCGGGCGCCACGGATGGGCAGGCCGTCGACCCGCTCCAGGTCGTCGTAGAGGGCCTCGAGGTCCGGGAAGACGCGGAGCAGCGCCGTCGCGGTCTTCTTGCCGACTCCGGCCACCCCGGGGATGTCGTCCACGGGATCCCCGGCGAGCGCCAGGAGGTCCGCCACCTGCGCGGGCCGGACTCCCCACCTCTCCTCGACCTGCCGGGGACCGTAACGTTCGTCCCGGGCGAAGTCCCACAGCTCGACCGTCGGCCCCACCAGCTGAGCGAGGTCCTTGTCGCCGCTCACCAGGACCACCCGATCCCCCTCCCCGACCCGCGCGACGACCAGGGCGGCGAGCAGGTCGTCCGCCTCGTAGCGACGGTCCACGAAGGTCGCCGCGCCGAGGGCCTCGGCCATCTCGCGGCAGGCGGCGAGCTGCGCCTCGAGCTCGGCGGGCGGCCGCTCGCGGCTGGACTTGTAGCCCGGATGGATCTCGTTGCGGAACGACGTCGTGAGCGAACCGTCGAAGGCCACGCCGAGGTGGCTGGGCTCCCGCTCTCCGAGCAGCCGGAGGAGGAACCCGGCGAAGCCGTAGACCGCGCCGACCGGCCGCCCCTGCGGGTCCACCAGGCTCTCCGGCAGCGCGAACCAGGCCCGGAAGATGTAGGGGCTGGCGTCGACCAGGTGGACGAGGGCGGACATGCGGGCGAGGGTACCAGGGCGCACCGTTGCGGCGTCGCAGGGTCCGTTACCGGCGCTGACGCTCTCCTGACGGTTTTCTCGCATCCTTGCGTTCCGCTTCCTGAGAAAGGCTGGAGGGACCTCAAAGTGAAAATCGCGCTTCGTTCATCGCTCGCCACCGTCGCCGTCGCCGGCGCCCTGCTGCTGTCGGGCGCCGCGCACGCGGGATTCGACATTCACGACTTCTCCGACACGAGCGCCCTGTCGGTCATGGGCGACGCCGCCCCCGCCGGAGCCGCGCTCCGGATCGTGCCCGCCGAGACCCAGAAGACCGGCGCGGTCTGGTTCGGAACGCGCCAGAACGTGGGCCGTGGCTTCCACACCTTCTTCGACTTCCAGCTCGGCAGCGCGGGCGGGGCGGAGCAGGGCGGCGCCACCGGCGGCAACGGTTTCGCCTTCGTCATCCAGAATGACCGGGTCGCGGCGCTCGGCTCCGGTGGCGACGGACTCGGCTACGCGGGCCTGATCAACAGCCTGGCGATCGAGTTCGACACCCGGCAGGACGACGTCAACGGCGACCCCGACGGCATGCACGTCAGCATCCAGACCCGGGGGGTCGACGCCAACAGCGCCGACCACGCCTTCTCGCTCGGCGAGGCCGCCCTCCCCATGGACCTGAAGGACGGCGCCGTCCACAGCGGCATCATCTACTACGAGCCGGGGCTGCTGCGCGTCTGGCTCGACGGCGACCAGCAGCCGGTGCTGGTGGTCGCCGTCGACCTCGACACCCTCCTCTCCCTGTCGAGCGACCGGGCGTGGGTGGGCTTCACCGCGGCCACCGGCGACGCCTGGGCCGACCACGACCTGCTCTACTGGTACCTGCGCGAGGACCTCTGCGAGCTCGACCTGCAGATCGAGCGCGACGTCGTGGCGCCCGGCGAGAGCCTGAGGTTCGGCGTCTACCTGCACCACCGCCTCGAGCGGACGGTGACGGTGCCGCTAGCCCTGTGGATCGAGGACGCGGCGGGCGAGCTGGTCGTCGGGAGCCGGACGGTTCCCAAGACCTTCGAGTTCGACGATCGCCTGCAGCTCGTGCGCGAGCTGGCGACCCCCGCGGGGCTCGCCCCCGGAAGCTACTCCCTGGTCGTCGGCGTCGATTCGATGAAGCAGGGCATCGCCTGGAAGAGGGTCGCCTTCACCGTCGAGTGAGGGAGCGACCTCCGGAACGGATCCGGAGCCGCGCGGAACCGCCCCGCCGGGGCGGTCCGGGGACGACCCTCCGTCCCCGGACCGCGCGGCTCGAAGTCTCCCCGTGGCCGAGACTCCCGTAGCCGAGACTGCCCGCCGACCTCGCGGTAGAGACCGGCTGAGGAGGTCAGGCTAGACTGGCGGCGCCTCCCGGGTTCTCCGGGCGGCCCCACACCCGGTCACGAGAGCGAGAGTCATGGAAGAGAAGAGGAAGAAGAGGGTCTTCTCCGGCATCCAGCCGACGGGGACGCTCCACCTGGGCAACTACCTGGGCGCGGTCCGGAACTGGGTCGCGCTGCAGGACGACCCTAGCTACGAGACGATCTACTGCATCGTCGACTACCACGCCATCACGATCGAGTACGAGGCCAGCGAGATGCCCCGGCGCTCCCTGGAGATGGCCCGGGATCTCCTGGCCTGCGGCCTCGACCCGGGACGGTCGCAGATCTTCGTGCAGTCCCAGGTGCCGGAGCACACCGAGCTCGCGTGGATCTTCCAGGCGACCTGCACCGCCTACGGCGAGCTCCAGCGCATGACCCAGTTCAAGGCGAAGTCGACCGGCCGGGAGATGATCTCCGTGGGGCTGTTCACCTACCCGGTGCTCCAGGCCGCCGACATCCTGATCTACAAGGCCGGCTTCGTGCCCGTGGGCGAGGACCAGGTGCAGCACCTGGAGCTGGCGCGAGACGTCTCGCGGCGCTTCAACAAGCGATTCGGCCGCACCTTCCCGACGGTGAAGCCTCTGCTCACCCCGACGTCGCGCATCATGAGCCTCAAGGACCCGGAGCAGAAGATGTCGAAGAGCGCCGGGGAGAGCCACTTCCTGCCGCTGACGGCCACCGAGGACGAGGTCCGGACCATGGTCAAGCGGGCGGTGACCGACGTCGGCCCCCGGCCCGAGGGGGAGATGAGCCCCGGCGTCGCCAACCTGTTCGGCATCCTCGAGGCCCTGGGCGACGAGGAGCACCACAGCTCGCTGATGGCGGACTACGAAGCCGGCGAGCTGCGCTACGTGGACCTCAAGGACGCTGTGGCGGACGCGATCTGGGAGACCTGCCACCGGATCCAGGAACGCCGCGCCGCCTACCCGGAGGAGCGGGTGCGGCAGGTGCTGCGGGAGGGGGCCGAGGCCGTCCGCCCGCTGGCCCGGGCGACCGTGGACGAGGTGCGGGAGCGGGTCGGCCTGGCGCGACCGTGAGGAGCGGGGACCGCGGCCCGGGGCCGAGACGAGGACGACGATGGAGGACCTGACCCAGGGCCTGGGCGACCTCCTCGAGGCCCACTCCGAGCTCGCGCTCCTGGCGGGCCTCGCCCTGCTGGCGCTGGTCGCCTGGGCGGCGTTCACTGTCACCCGGAGGGTGCTCCTGCGCCTGGTCGAGCGGGTCATCCGCAAGAGCGAGACCCGCTGGGACGACGCGCTCATCGAGGCCCAGGTGCTTCGCCGGGCGTCGCTGGTGGCGCCGGTCCTCGTCGTCCAGTACGGCGCCCCCCTGGTCCCGGGGATGACGGAGCTCCTGGCCGACCTCGTGGCCCGCGCCGTCTCCGTCGGCCTCGTGCTCGTCGGGGCCCTGACGGCCACGGGCCTGCTGCGGGCCGCCGACCTGATCTATCGCACCTTCCCCGTCTCCCAGGGGCGGCCCATCAAGGGGTACGTGCAGCTCGTCCAGATCTTCGTCTGGGTGATGGCCGGGGTCCTGATGGTGGCCACGCTGCTGGACCGGAGCCCCTGGGGCCTCCTCACCGGCCTCGGCGCCGCGACCGCCGTCCTGCTGCTCATCTTCCGCGACACGATCCTGTCGCTGGTCGCGTCGATCCAGCTCGTCTCCAACGACATGGTGCGGCTCGGGGACTGGATCGAGATGCCGAAGTTCGGCGCCGACGGGTCGGTGATCGACGTGGCGCTGCACACGGTGAAGGTCCAGAACTGGGACCAGACGATCACCACGATCCCCACCTACAAGCTGATCGATGACTCGTTCAAGAACTGGCGCGGGATGCAGGAGTCCGGCGGTCGGCGGATCAAGCGGGCGATCCATCTGGACATGACCAGCGCCCGCTTCCTCACCCCGGACGAGGTAGAACGGTTCTCCGGCTTCGCCCTCCTGCGCGACTACCTGCGGGCGAAGCGGCAGGAGATCGAGGCATTCAACCGCGAGGTCGCCGAGGGGCCCGAGGTCACCCAGCGGGCCCGGCGCCTGACCAACGTCGGGACCTTCCGCGCCTACGCCGCCGCCTACCTGCGCGCGCGCCCGGACATCCATGCCGACGGCATGACCTTCCTGGTGCGCCAGCTCCCGCCGGGGCCGGAGGGGCTGCCGATCGAGCTCTACGTCTTCACGAAGACGGTGGCGTGGGCCGAGTACGAGGCGATCCAGGCCGACGTCTTCGACCATCTCCTGGCCATGGTGCCGGAGTTCGACCTGCGGGTGTTCCAGAAGCCCACCGGGCTCGACCTGGCGCGGTTCGGCGGCGACGGAGCCGGTCGACGGGCCGAGGCCCCGGAAGGCAGGAAGGCGCCGTGACCTCGCCGGAGGCCCGTCCCGCGGTCGCCCTGGAGCTGTCGCCGAGGCTCCAGGGGCCCGCCTACCTGTCGATCGATCTGGACGTCCTGGATCCCGCCTTCCCCCCGGGCCTCTCCCATCCGGAGCCCGGTGGTCTCTCGACGCGGGAGCTGCTGGAGCTGTTGGGCCGCACGGAGGGGCGCTTCGTGGCGGCCGACGTCGTGGAGCTGAACCCGACCGTCGATCCGTCCGGACTGGGCGCGGTCGTGGCGGCGAAGATCGTCAAAGAGGTGGGGGGACGGCTCGTCGCCTCCGGCTAGTGTCCCGCGCTCCCGAGATCGAGACGCCGAGGCGCAGAGGCGCAGAGGCGCGAACAAACGCCGCACCCGCCACGGACCGGGGCCCCCTCAGTTCTTGTGCACGTCCTTGTGCATCAGCCGCCGACTGGCCGCCAGGCGCTCCGCGGCGGGCAGGCTCCTCAGCCGCGCGGACAGGCCAAGGTCGGCCTCGGACTCGAGCTTCTCCACCACCAGATCGAGGAGCCGCGGCGCGAAGCCGCCACGCTCGTAGAAACCGCGATCGGCCCGCAGGCGCTCGGCGGCCTCCACCGCGGTGGCCGGCAGCAGCTCCAGCCGCTCCGCCTGGGCGGCGTCGCCGTCGACCTCGAGCGACCGGGCCCGCACCGCCGCGCCGGCGTCCTCGAGACCGTCGCGCACGGCCAGGGTCACCGCCGCCAGGAGGAGCTGGACGAAGGCGCTGCCGTCCGGGCTCCGATACTCCACGGTCGGACGCGCGAGGTCGTCGGGATAGGCGCCGTCCTCGCCCGGGTTGAAGACCCGGTCGAGACGACCCTCGGTGCGGAAGGAGAGGGGCACGCGAATGAGGCTGGAGCGGTTGCGCTCGCCCCACCCGATGCGGGTCGGGGCCTCCTGCCCCGGCACCAGACGCAGGTAGCTCGCGGCGACCGTGTTGCCGAAGGCGGTGAGGCTGTCGGCATGGGCCAGGAGTCCTCCGATCATGGCCAGCGCCTCCTCGGAGAGGCCGCCGTCCTGCCGCTCGACGATGTTGACGCCTTGGCGCTCGAGCGCGAGGTGGTGGTGGAGTCCCGAGCCGGCCATCCCCTCGTCGAGCTTGGGCACGAAGGTGACCGACGCGCCGTGGCGATCGGCCACCGCTCGCACCAGCCACCGCACCACCGGCAGCCAGGCCCCGAGATCCTCCACCGGCAGTAGGTCGAGCTCGAGCTCGTGCTGCTCCACCCGCTTGCCGTCGAGCTCGGGCTCGTCCGATTCGAGGCGCTCGATGTAGCCGACCTCCGAGTGGGCGTACTTGACCCTCCCCAGGATCTCGGCGGCACGCCGCAGCATCTCGTCGACGATGGGCCGGCCGTGGAGGTAGGGCGCGCTCTGGTGGTAGCTGCGCTGCGTCTTGCCCGCGAAGCGGGCGTCCGGCCGGTCGAGCACCAGGTAGAACTCGACCTCCGCCAGCCCCAGCAGGTCCAGGCCGGTCGCGACCCGCAGGCCGTCGGCCACGTCGGCCAGCAGGTTGTCGGGGGTGAGAGGGCTCGGCTCGCCGTCCGGTCCCGCGAACCGGCACAGCAGGTTGAGCTCGTCGGGGGCGAACGGGTCGAGGAAGGCCCGCCGGTAGACGGGGACCGCGTACAGGTCGCTGGACCCGGTCGGGAATAGGCCCGGGAAGAGGCTCGAGCCGTCGACCCTCTCGCCGGCCGCCAGGACCCGGTCGAGACGGCCGGGGTCCGTCACCGGCAGGCGCAGCTCCCGCAGCTTGCCGTCCAGGGACGCGTAGCGGAAGTTGAGCACCCGGATGCCGTCGTCGAGACACAGCGCCACCAGATCCCGCCGACGCCACTCGGACGGCGGCTTGCTCAGCCGGCGGACCAGCGGCCGGATGTCGTGACCAGGATCGATCTCTCGCGCCATGCTCCCCCCGAGCTCCTCTCGAACCCCGGAACCCCGGAGCGAAGCAGGATTATAGCCGCGCCGGACCTGCCCCGGGCCCATCGCGAACCCGCGAGCCCGGGGCTCGTATATCCTCCCCGGGGGTCCGCTTCCCCGAACCGACGGCGTTCGCTTCGCCGGGCCCCCTCCCTCCGAACGACCGAAAAGGAGCACCCGGTGCGCACGAACCCGATTCTCGCGGCCTGCCTGATTCTCGCGTCCACCCTCGCCCCGGCCGCCATGGCCGAGGAGGCCCGGCTCCTGCGCTTCGCCGATATCCACGGCGACCAGGTGGCCTTCGTCCAGGCCGGCGACATCTGGCTCGGCTCGACGGCCGGCGGCCTCGCCCACCGCCTGACCTCCGACGAGGGCATGGAGCTGTTCCCGAAGTTCTCGCCGGACGGGCGCTGGATCGCCTACTCCGCCGAGTACTCGGGCAGCCGGCAGATCCACGTGATCGGCGTCGACGGGGGCCCGCCCCGCCAGCTCACCTTCTACAACGACGTCGGCCCCATGCCGCCCCGTGGCGGCTTCGACTACCGTGTGCTGGACTGGACGCCCGACGGCTCGAAGATCCTGTTCCGCGCCAACCGGCTGCCCTGGGGCGTGCGCATGGGCCGCCCCTATCTGGTGCCCTTCGAGGGCGGCATGGAGGAGCCTCTGGCCGTGCCCGAGGGCGGCGGCGGGATGCTCTCGCCCGACGGCAAGCGCCTCGTCTACACACCGATCGATCGCGAGTGGCGCACCTGGAAGCGCCACGGCGGCGGCCGCGCGCAGGACGTCTGGATCTACGACCTGGAGAGCGACACCGCCCAGCAGATCACCGACTGGACGGGCACCGACAACCAGCCGGTGTGGGTCGGCGACACGATCTACTTCGCGTCCGATCGAGAGGGCGGGCGCCTGAACCTCTGGGCCTTCGACACGGCCACCGGCGACAGCCGCCAGGTCACCTTCCACGAGGAGTACGACGTCCTGTGGCCGAGCGCCGGCCCCGCGGCCGTCGTGTACGAGAACGGCGGCTGGCTCTACCGCTACGACCCGGCCACGAGCGAGACCGCCCGGATCCCGCTCGAGATCACCGGCGACGCGCCGTGGGCCCGCTCGGAGTTCCGCGCGGTCTCCGACTTCGTCGACGACGCCGGCATCTCCCCCAGCGGCAAGCGGGCCGTCTTCTCGGCGCGCGGCGACCTGTTCACGGTGCCCGCCGAGAACGGCCTCACACGCAACCTGACCCGCACCCAGGGGGTCCGGGAGATGGACGGCACCTGGTCGCCCGACGGCCGCTGGATCGCCTACCTCTCCGACGCGACCGGTGAGTACGAGATCTGGCTCCGGGAACAGGACGGCACGGGCGACGCCCGGCAGATCACGACCGGAGGCGACGCCTGGAAGTTCCAGCCCGTCTGGTCGCCGGACGGCTCGAAGCTGGCCTGGGGCGACCGGCACCAGCGACTCCTCTACGCCGACGTGGAATCCGGCGACGTCGTGGAGGTGGACTCGAGCGGCACCGGAGATCTGAACCAGCACTCCTGGTCACCGGACTCGGCTTGGATCGCGTACGCCAAGATCGACGACAACCAATTCTCCTCTCTCTGGGTCCACGAGATCGCGACGGCTCGGAACGTCCGTCTCTCGGACGAGACGACCAACGACTACGAGCCCGTCTTCGACCCCGCGGGCAACTACCTCTACTTCCTCTCGGACCGGGACTTCAACCTGACCTTCAGCGGCTACGAGTTCAACTATCTCTACACCGACCCGACGCGGATCTACGCGGCCCTCCTCAACGGAGACTCCCCGCGGCTCTTCGCGCCGAAGAACGACGAGGAGGAGCCCGCCGCGGAGGAGGGCGCGGACGAAGGCGACGGCGACGGCAAGGACGACGATGACGACGGCGTCACCGTCGTCATCGAGGCCGAGGGTCTCGCGGACCGCGTCGTCTCCCTGCCGGTCGAGTCGGGCAACTACGGCGGGCTCCAGGCGGTCGAGGGCGGCCTGCTCTTCGCCTCCGGCGGCGGCAACGGTCCCCCGAGCCTCCTGCGCTTCTCCCTGGAGTCCGAGGAGGTCGAGACGATCCTCGCCGGCGTCGGCAGCTACGAGGCGACCCCTGACGGCAAGAAGCTCCTCTACCAGGCCGGCGCCGACTGGGGCATCGTCGAGGTCGCGCCCGGCAAGAACCCGGGCGACGGCAAGTTGGATCTCTCGGGTCTCGAGATGAAGATCGACTTCCAGGCCGAGTGGCGGCAGATCTTCGCGGACGCCTGGCGCATCACCCGCGACTGGTTCTACGACCCGAGCCTCCACGGCGTGGGCTGGCAGGCCATCCGCGAGCTCTACGAGCCGATGGTCGACCACGTGCGTCACCGAGGTGACCTCGACTACATCCTGGGCGAGATGGGCGGCGAGCTCGACTCCGGTCACTACTACGTCAACTGGGGTGACATGCCGACGGCCGAGCGCGCCGACAACGGCCTGCTGGGAGCGGAGCTCGAGGCCGACGACTCCGGCTACTTCCGCATTGCGAAGATCCTGCCCGGCGAGAACTGGCACGACGACTTCCGCTCGCCGCTCACCGAGCCGGGCGTCGACGTCGCCGAGGGCGATTTCCTCATCGCGGTGAACGGCCGCAGCGCTCTCGAGGTGGACAACGCCTACCGCCTGCTGGAGCGCACGGCCGGAGAGGTGGTGACCCTCACCGTCAACGACACACCTGCGACGGAGGGCGCGCGCGAGGTGAGCGTGCGGCCGATCGCCCGCGAGACCAACCTGCGTTACCTCGAGTGGGTGGCCGAGCGCCGCCGGCGGGTCGACGAGCTCTCCGGCGGACGGATCGGCTACATCCATCTGCCCAACACGGCCTTCGAGGGCAACCGTGAGCTCGCCAAGTGGTTCCTGCCGCAGGCCAACAAGGAGGCCCTGATCCTGGATGCGCGCTACAACGGCGGCGGCTTCATCCCCGACCGGATGATCGAGCTGCTGACCCGCGAGCCCATGAGCTTCTGGGCGCGTCGCGGCATCGCCCCGTTCTCGACCCCGGGCTTCTTCCACGAGGGCCCCAAGGCGTGCCTGATCAACGGCTACTCGTCGTCCGGCGGCGACGCCTTCCCGTTCTACTTCCGTCAGGCGGGCCTGGGTCCGCTCATCGGCACCCGGACCTGGGGCGGCCTCATCGGCCTCTCGGGCAACCCCGGGTTCGTGGACGGCGGCTCGGTGGCGGTCCCGACGTTCCGGTTCTACACCCCCGCGGGAGAGTGGGACGTCGAGGACGTGGGCGTGGCGCCGGACATCGAGGTCGTGGACCGGCCCGACCTCGTGGCGAAGGGGCACGACCCGTCCCTCGAGAAGGCCGTGGAGGTGCTGCTCGAGTCCCTGGAGGCCAACCCCGAGCAGGAGGTCACGGAGCCGGCTCCGCCGGTGCAGTCCCGGAACGGCTAGGCGGGGCCGGGAGGCGCGAGGCGAGGCCACTTGAGCAGTCCGGCGCACGGCGACCGACGTAACCTCTCGAGACAGGCCCGGCGCGACCCGAGGCCACCGACCCACGGAAAGGACCCATGCACCGCCTCAAGCCCCTCCCCGCCGCTCGGCGGCCCCGACCGACCCCGGCGGCCCCGCTCCTCGTCCTCGCCCTGGCCCCCCTTCTCCTGGCCGCCTCCTGTGGCGCCCCCGCGAGCCGGCCGGCTCGCGGGCCCATCGCCGAACAGATCGCCGCCTCCCTCGAAGCCGGCTCGTCGAGCTTCGATCATGGCGGCTGGGACCGACTGTTGGCCGACGGCACCCGCGGCGGCCTGGTCGACTACGTCCACTTCCAGGAGCATCGCGCGGACCTCGACGCGTATCTGGGCCGCGTGGCCGAGGCCGACCTGGCGTCGCTCGCCCCGAAGCACCTGGAAGCGCTCCTGATGAACGCCTACAACGCGTACACCATCCTCTCGATCCTCGAGCGCCCCGAGGTCGAGTCGATCCGGGAGATCGATGGCGTCTGGACCGAGGCGACCCACCCGGTGGGCGGCTTCGACCTCACCCTCGACGCCATGGAGCACAACCTCCTGAGGCCCTACTTCAAGGACCCGCGAATCCACTTCGCGGTCAACTGCGCGTCCTTCTCGTGCGCTCCGCTGCCTCCTTGGGCCTTCGACGGCGACCGACTCGACGAGCAGCTCGAGGAGCGCACCCGCGCCTTCCTCTCCGACCCGGATCACGTCCGTGTCGAAGGCGACCGGCTTGTGGTCTCCAGGTACTTCGACTGGTATGGGGACGACTTCGTCGCGCAGGGCTGGGAGCCCCGGGCGGCGACGATCGCCCTGTTCATCGCCGACTACGCTAGCGCCGGAGTGGCCGAGCTGGTCCGGTTGAAAGGTGGGTCGCCGAAGCTCGAGTTCTTCGACTACGACTGGTCGCTCAACGCGGCGGTGCGGCCCGATCCGGCCCACTGACCACGCCGCTGGGGCTCAGTCGGAGCCGCCGTCGTCGCCCTGGCCGACGCGGAACCGATTCGATCGCAGGACCTTGCCCCCGTCGTCGGGTTGGTTGGCGCCCTGCCCCGCGTGAACCCGCGAGGCCTCGAGGGCGGCGGCGTCGAGCCCGTTCTCGCTGGACGGTACATCCTCCGACGCGGACTCGAACTGGAGCCCGAACTGGGCGCCCGGATCGACAAAGGCGGTCACCGCGGCGAACGGCACGATCAGCCGGAGGCGTTCGCCGCCGAAGGCGAGGGTCACCCGAAAGGCCTCGTCGTCGACCTCGAGGTCCCAGAACTGGTGCTCCAGGACGATGGTCATCTCCTGCGGATAGACGGCCTTCAGGTGGGCCGGCAGGACGGCCTCGGGATGGTCGGTGTGAAAGGAGATGTAGAAGTGGTGGGAGCCCTCGATTCCGTGCTCCGCCACCTGGGCGAGCGCGTCCCGCAGGACACCCCGCAGCGCCGTCTTGACCATCTCCCTGTAGTCCAGCACCTCATGCCCTCCAATGGCCGAGCTCGATGCCCCGAACCCGAGCGGAGGATCTCCGGGGCCCTGGGGTTCACCACCTGTGACTCGCCCTGGGTGGCTCGGAAACGTGAGGTTACCATGCACCCGGCGCCACCTGGCAGCGGGAGTGCGGAGCTCGACCGGCCCCCCTCGTGGTGTCCCGTGCGGAACCTCCACCGAGGGGACTGCGTAGTGAAGCACTGACGGGGTAATGACGCCCCGCGACGGATGGAGATTGCCACGATGCGCCCGACCCTCTGCCTCCTCGCCCTTCTGGTCACCCTTCCGGCCACCGCCAAGGCGGGCGACTGCGACTTCACGGCGCCACGGGACGCGGTCCTGCCGACGGCCGGCGCCACGCGCATCGTGATCCACGCGGAAGCCGGCTCGCTGGACGTGCGCGGCGTCGCCGGCCTCACCGAGGCACGGGTGCGCGGTGTCGCCTGCGCCTCGCGCCGCGATCTGTTGGAGGAGATCCGCCTCGACACCGAGGTGCGCGGCGACACCGTGCGCATCGAGGCCGACACCCCCGACAGCTCGGGCTCCTGGTTCAGCTCGCGCACCGCCCGCCTCGACCTGGAGATCGAGGTGCCGGCGGACCTCGCCGTCGAGGTGGAGGACGGTAGCGGCGACAGCCGGATCGAGGGGGTGGCCTCGGCCACTGTCGAAGACGGTTCGGGCGAGCTCCGGATCTCGGACGTCGCCGGCGCCGTGGAGGTCGAGGACGGCTCGGGATTCCTCGAGGTGCTGCGCATCGGCGGCACGGTGAAGATCATCGACGGCTCCGGAGAGGTCGAGGTGCGGGAGGTCGGCGGGCCGGTCACGATCGACGACGGCTCCGGCAGTGTCCGGATCGACGAGATCGAAGGCGACGTCGAGATCTCCGACGGCTCGGGCGAGATCGACGTCCGCGACGTGCGCGGCAACGTGGTCGTACACGACGATGGGTCGGGCTCCATCGACGTAGCCCGGATCACCGGCGACTTCACCGTCCGGAACGATGGTTCCGGGGGCGTGAGCCACCGGGAGGTGGGGGGTAGGGTGCGGGTGCCGGCCGGGGGCTAGCCTGACCTCAGCCGACGACCCCCAGGTGCTCCAGGTGCGCCCGGACCTGGCGCTCGGCGAGCGGCCGGGCCTGGGACTGGAGGTCTTCGTAGACCCGCTCGACGATCTCGCCCTCGTCCCGTAGGCCGGCCGCCCACGCAGCCGCGACGCGCTCCTCGCGCCAACGCCGGTGTCGGGCCGTCTCGCGGAGCTTGCCCTCGGCGTCCAGCAGGGTCGGGCCGTGGGCTGGGAAGAGCGTGCGCGGCCGCAGGGCCGCCGTCCGCTCCAGAGAGCCCAGGTACGCCGCCATCTCCCCTTCCGGCGGATCGATGACGATGGTGCCGAACCCCGCCACCAGGTCGCCGGCGACGAGCGAGCCGCGGTCGACATCGAGGAAGCACAGGTGACCCCGAGCGTGACCGGGGGTGTGCAGGATCCGCAGCCGCATGGCCGGTGAGCCCTCCAGCTCGACCTCGCCCTCCTCCAGCGTCCCGTCGACCTCGATGCCCATCGGGCGGAGCCTCTCGGCGGTCGCGGGGTGGGCCAGGACCGGCACCCCCAGCGCGCGGCGCAGCGTCTCGACGCCTCCGACGTGGTCCGGATGGTGGTGGGTGAGCCAGATCGCCGTCACCCGCCGACCCAGCTTCTCGCGCGCGGCGTCGAGCGCAGCCAGGAGGCGGTCGTTCTCCTCCGGAAAGGGCGATCCGGGATCGACGAGCACACACTCTCCGAAGCCCAGGAGGTAGGAGTTGGTCGTGGCCGCCGGCGGCAGCGTCGGGGTGGCCACCGGAAAGAGCAGGACTCCGGGACGGAACTCCACCTTGCGGTGCGGCCCCAGGTCCGCCTCCACGGGGCGATGAAGCCGTGGCAGGCCGGCCACGGGCCCGTCCTCGCCGAGGACCTGCAGCAGGTGGAGGATCGGCGGGGCCGCCAACACCTCGCCCCCGCGCCAACGCGCCAGGGCGTTGGCGGGCGTCAACCACTCGCCGTGGTCGAGCTCCCCGGGGACGATCGCGGGCTGGAGCCGTGAGGAGGCCGGCACCTCCAGCAGGAAGAAGCGGTTGTCGAACCGCAGCGGACCCAGCGGCGGAGTCAGCCAGCGGCCGGCCCAGACCAGGCGGGAGGCATCCACGTCCAGACCGAGCTCCCGAGCCGCCTCCAGCACCCCGAGCTCCCGACGCAGGACCCTCTTGCGCGCCGTCTCCAGACCGTCGGCGTCGGGAGAGGCGCCGGGTTCGCGGGCCAGAGGCAGGAGCCCCGTCTCTTCGAACAGCTCCCGGATCGCGCACGCCACCAGCCCCGGCAGCAGGTTGGGGGCCACCTCGTCCAACCCCGCCGTCAGCCCCTCGGGAAAGCCCCCGTCCTCCGGCGTCCCGTCGACGGAAAGGGGAGCTCCCGGCACCTCCACCCCGCGATCCCGCCGCGACAGCCCACCCCCGGGGAAAGCGTGCCAACCGCCCATAAAAGGCATGGTGGCGGCCCGCCGCACCCAGAAGACCTCCAGCCCGCCGTCCGCGTCAACGCGCCAGGGCACGACGGCCGCGGAGGCGCGTGGTGGCCTCGGCTTCGGCATCTCGGCGCCGTCGGCCAGGGTGGCGAGGACCTTCTCGTAGAGCGACATGGGGCTGGGAGTCTAGCCTGCCCCGAGCCGCCCCCGACCCACGACGAACCTATACTCCCGCCATGCCCCGCCACCCGCGAGCCGCAGCCTCCGTGACCGCCATGTCGGGCTCGATCTTCAGCGCGCTGGCCGGCCGTCTGGCCGAATATCCCGGCGAGGTCTATCCGCTTCACGTGGGCGACACCTGGATGGACCCACCCGAGGGCTGCCGGCTCGAGGACCTGAAGGCGTCGGAGCATCCGGGGATGAACCGGTACGCCTCCCCGCGGGGGATGCTCGAGCTCCTGGAGGCCTCGGCAGCCGAGGTCACCCGCCGTTCGGGCCTGGAGACGGAGCCCCGCGAGGTCCTGGTGGCCGCTGGAGCCACCGGCGCGCTGGGGGCCGTGATCGGGGCGATCATGGACCCGGGCGAGGAGGTGCTGATCCTGGCCCCGCACTGGCCGCTCATCGCCGGCATCGTGCGCTCGTTCCACGGCGTGGCGGTCCAGGTGCCGTTCCTGGGCCTGGCGGACTCGCCGGAGACCGCGGTCGAGATCGTCCGGGAGGCGGCCGGAGAGAGGACCGTAGCCCTCTACCTCAGCACGCCCAACAACCCCACCGGCCGTCTGATCCCCCGCTCCTGGCTCGAAGCCCTGGCGGAGTGGGCTCGCCGCCGGAACCTGTGGTTGATCGCCGACGAGGTCTACGAGCACTACGTCTACCGAGGTGAGCACGCCTACCTGCGACCCATGGCGCCGGAGCGCACCTTCGCCTGCCACTCCTTCTCGAAGGCCTACGGCATGGCCGGCAACCGCTGCGGCTACGTGGTCGGACCCGAGGCCCTGATGGACCAGCTGCGGAAGGTCTCGACCCACACCTTCTACTCGACCCCCACGGCCTCGCAGATCGTCGCCGCGGAGGCGTTGCGCAGCGCGCAACCCTGGGTCGAGCGGGCGGCGGCCTCCTACCGGCGGGCGGGCGAGGCGGCCGCGCAGCGCCTCGGCGTCACTCCGCCCGACGGCTCGACCTTCCTGTTCGTCGACGTGGCCCACGCACTGGACGACCAGGGCCTCCTGGGCTTCCTGGAGCGGGCGGCCGAGCGCGGCCTGTTCCTGGCCCCGGGGCCGAGCTTCGGCCCTTACCCCACCCACGTCCGGCTGTGCTTCACCTCGGCGCCGCCCGAGGTGGTGGCGCGCGGCGTCGAGGTCCTGGCGCAGCTCATGGGCCGCTGAGGCTCACTCGGCCGAGGCGAATCGGAAGTCGTTGCGCCCGGAGGCCTTGACTTCGTACATGGCCCGGTCGGCCGCGCGGCTCAGCCCTTCCAGGTCCGACGCGTCATCCGGGTAGAGGGCAATCCCGAGGCTGGCGCCGACCTCGACGGACTCGCCCTCGATGTCGCAGGGACGCATCCGCTCCTCCGCCTCCTTGCGTTCGGTGACGTCGCGGAAGATCGCGAATTGGCGCAGCACCACGCCGTCGTCGCCGACCAGGACGGAGCCGCCTCAGAGCCTGCGGTGATCGGCCACCGGCATGCCGCGGCGCACGGCCGCGACCCGCGCCGGGTCGATCTCCGCCAGGGCCAGACCCGGGCCGTCGCCGGCACGCGCCACGACGTGGCCCCACGGGTCCACGATCATCGAGTGCCCCCAGCTCTCCCGCAGGCCGCCGTCGTCGTGGCGACCCACCTGCGCCGGGGCGACCACCCAGGACTGCGTCTCGATCGCCCGGGCGCGCACCAGCGGCTCCCAGTGGTCCTTGCCGGTGGTGAGCGTGAAGGCCGAGGGGATGGCCAGGAGCTCGGCGCCTCCCGCGACCAGCCGACGGTACAGCTCCCCGAACCGCAGGTCGTAACAGATCGAGAGCCCCCATCCGCCCCAGGGGGTCTCGGCCACCACGACCTCGGTTCCGGGTCTCACGGTGTCGGACTCCGTGAAGCGGACGGCGTCGGAGACGTCGACGTCGAAGAGGTGGATCTTCCGGTAGACGGCGAGGCGCGAACCCTCCGGCCCGAAGAGGACCGACGTGTTGTGGCAGCGACCGGGCTCGTCGCTGCGCTCGTTGAACGACCCGAGAAGCAGGTGGATCCGATGCTCGGCGGCCAGCGCCGAGAAACGTCGCACCGTCGGCCCGTCTAGGTCCTCCGCCCGTCGCACCTTCTCCTCGTGGGGCCCCAGGTAGTTGGTGTTCTCCGGCGTCGCGACGAGCTCGGCACCGTAGCCGGCCGCCCGAGCGATCATCTCTCGCGCGCTCTCCCAGTTGGCCTCGGCGTCCGAAGTGGAGGTGAGCTGAACAGCAGCGGCTAGGAACATGGATCGGGTCCCGGGTCGAAGTTGGACGGAATGGACGGGGTTGGACGGGAGGGACGCGAGGGACCGGTCACCGTTCGAGCCGCCGTCGCCTTCGGAGAATAGTCGATCCAGGCGGCTGCGGTATCCTCCGCGCGGTGCCCCTGGACCCCCGAGCCCCCACCCGCGACGGCCTGCCGGCCACCCTCGCCGCCCTCGAGGCCGGCGTCGAGAGCGGTCTCCACCTGGGCGGCCAGCTCTACGTCTCCCTGCACGGCGAGGTCGTCGCCGACCTGGCGTTCGGGGAGTCGCGACCGGGGCGGCCGATGGATCGGGAAGACCTCGCGCTCTGGATGTCGTCCACCAAGCCGGTGACGGCGGTGGCGGTCGGGCAACTCTGGGAGCGGGGGCGTCTGGGCCTGGACGACCCGGTGGCCGAGCATCTCCCGGAGTTCGCCGAGCGCGGGAAGGAGGGGATCACGATCCGTCACCTCCTGACCCACACGGCCGGCATCCGCATGCTCGACGTCGGATGGCCCCGGGACGATGGGGAGACGATCGTCGCCCGCATCTGCGCCGCTCGCCCCGAGCCGGGATGGAGACCCGGGCGACGGGCCGGCTACCATCTCGCATCGAGCTGGTTCGTGCTCGGGGAGCTCGTACGACGCATCGACGGGCGGGAGATCTCACGCTACGTGCGCGACGAGATCTTCGAGCCCCTCGGGATGGACGACTGCTGGATCGGCATGCCCGAGGAGCGGTGGCGGGCCTATGGCGATCGGGTCACCCCGATGTGGAACACCGAGGTCTCGCCGCCGGAGAGTCTCGGTTGGGAGAGCGCCGCCCGGGTCACGCGGCCCTCGCCGGGCGGCAACGGACGGGGCCCGTTGCACCAGCTCGGCCGCTTCTACGAAGCCCTCCTGGCCGGCGGAGCCGGAGAACGGGGCCGGATCCTCACGCCCCAGACCGTCGAGGCCATGACAGCGCGGCACCGGGTGGGGATGTTGGATCGCACCTTCCGCCACCTCCTGGACTGGGGTCTGGGCTTCATCGTCAACTCGGCGCACTACGGCGCCGAGCGTCCGCCCTACGGCTACGGCCCTCACGCCTCGCTGCGGACCTTCGGTCACTCCGGCTACCGCTCCTCCTCGGCCTACGCGGATCCGGAGCACGGGCTCGTCGTGGCGCTCGCCGTCAACGGCACGCCCAGCGACGAGCTCCACGCCCAGCGGTTCGAGCGGACGACGGCCGCGATCTACGAGGACCTGAAGCTCGACGGCTCCGTCGAGGAGCTCCCCGAAGCGTCGTCCCGAGTCTCCGAGGCCTCCGCCCGAGCCAGCGCGGCGTCGCGGAAGCGGGCCAGCCGCCAGAGGTAGCGCATCCCGCCCCGCCGGTACAGGTCGGTGTGATCCGCCCCCTGGATCTCGTAGAGCTCCTTCGGCTCGGCGGCGGCGGCGTACAGGCGCCGGGCGTGCTCGATCGGGATCTTCGGGTCGTCGGTGCCGTGGACGAAGAGCTTCGGAAGTCGGAGCGAACCCACCTTGTCGATGTTCCGGAACTGGTTCCGGGCCGCGAGATGGAGGGGCGCCGGATACGAGGCGCGAACCGCCGAGCGCATGTCCGTGAACGTCGCCTGCGCCACCACGGCTGCCGCCGGCCGGGTCGCGGCGGCTTCGATGGCCACGGCGCCGCCGAGGGAGTGTCCGAAGATCACGATCTCGCTCGCCGCCACACCGCGGGACCCGGTCAGGTGGTCGTGGGCCGCCCGCACGTCGCAGTACAGACCCGCCTCGGTCGGGGAGCCGCCGCTGCGCCCGTAGCCGCGGTAGTCGAACGCCAGGAGGTTCACCCGCAACGCCCGGAGATAGCGCAGGAACCCCACCTGGCTCGCGATGTTCCCGGTGTTGCCGTGGCAGAAGAGCACGGTGCCCCGCGCCCTCGCGTGCGGGATCCACCAGCCGTGGAGGGAGACACCGTCACCCGACGGGAACCAGGCGTCCTCCACGTCGAGCCCGAAAGGCGACGGGTCCCACACGCCCTGCGGGAAGCGGTCCGGCAGGAACACCCGCGTGGGCTGGAAGACGTAGCGCAGCCAGCCGAAGAGCGAGATGCCGCCGGCGACGGCGAGCGACGGCAGTCCATAGGTCAGCAGGCGCGGTACGCGGGGACGGTCGGTGGCGGGCATCTCTCTAACTGTCGAACCGTTGAGCTGGGCCTCCGTATTCCTCGACGGGTCGCCGGCACCACTCCGAAACGGGCTCCGCGCACTCTCCCGGATACTAGCCTGACCTTCTCACCAATTGTCTACTACGAGAACGTATGTGCCTGAATCTGCGGCGTTACGCTCTCGTCGGGCTCCTCGACGTACGGACAGTACGACTGCGTCGCCCTCGGTCGCAAGCCTTGCATCTTCAACCACCTACGGCCTCTCGCTA
>CAJQNK010000080.1 GCA_905479655.1 uncultured bacterium
ATGACCCTGAGGTCCAAGTCGACCCGGCCCGCTCCCCGGGCCTGGAGGTCGAATCCGGCCAGGTTCACCCGGATGTGGGGATCTCCGAGGTCGAGCGGCAACCACCGCCAACGCTCGAGGTTCACGGCGACCTGATCGGCCCGGTCGCCCGCCGAGATGGCCAGGGCGCCCAGCGTCCGCTCCCCCACCACGCCGTCGGGGTCCAGGCCATGGCGCTCCTGGAACCGTCGGACCGCCGTCTCGAGAAGCGGGTCGTACAGCTCCGGGTTGGCGTCCTCGGCGTGGGGTACTCTCGTCAGGTCGCCGCCGGTGAGCAATCGGCCCCGGAGCGCCGGCACCCGCGGATCGGACTCTCCCGGCCGCAGCGGCGGGCCGCCGGGTACCTCGGTCCAACCTCCGGCCGCCGCGGTGGTGCGCAGCTCCGCCAGCGCGCGCCGCAGGCCTTGGTACCCCGGGTAGCGGGGCAGGAGCTGCTCGAACTCCTCCTCCAGGCGACCGGACTCCAGGGCGTCGTGGAGGAACGAGATCAGGTCGACCTGGCGCCGACCCAGCGTCCACTCGGGCTCGACCGAAACCGGGTCCAGACGTCCCCCGAGGAGATGGCTGGCGTAGACGAGCGCCGCATCGGTCAACAGCAGCTCGAGGTCGACCAGCTCGGCCTGCCCGGCGGAGGCCACAGCACCGAGCCCACTCCCGATGGCGTCGAGATGGTAGTCGGACGGGCGCAGCCCCTCCGACTCCGCGGCCCCGAGGATGCGCAGGAGCGACCGGCCCCGTTCGAGCGCCGTCGCGCTACCCACCCAGACCGGTTCGAAGCCGCCTTCGAGGTAGAACCGCGGCAACCCCTGAGAGGCATAGAGGCTCTCGCCCTCCGCGATGACGCCTCCCACCCCGGACAGCCGCTCGACGCGGACGCGGAGGGCCTCCCCGAGCTCGCGGGAAGCCGCCCAGACCGGGGCGGCGGCCACGAGCGAGAGGAGGACTCCGAGGCTCCATCCAGCCAGCTGCTTCATGCGCGACCTCCTTCGGCCGTAGGGCCGGAAGGGCCAGATGATACGACAGAGATGGCCCCGCCGCGCCGCTCGGGAGGTGATATCCTCCCCGCTTCGAGGAACCCCCGACCCGGATTCGAGTTACTGATGAGCCGAGACCGCGAACTTCGCCTGGCCCTGACCTTCGACGACGTGCTCATCGAGCCGTCGCGCTCCTCCGTCCACCCGAACCACGTGGATCTCTCGACCTGGGTCTGCCGCGGCATTCGGATGAACATCCCGCTGCTGGCGGCCGCCATGGACACCGTGACGGAGAGCCGGCTGGCCATCTCCCTCGCCCAGGAGGGCGGACTCGGGGTGATCCACAAGAACCTGCCGATCGACGAGCAGGCCCGGGAGGTCGATCGGGTGAAGCGCAGTGAGGCGGGAATGATCGTGGACCCGGTCACGATGCAACCGCATCAGAGGATCCGCGAGGCCCTCGAGGTCATGTCCCACTTCAAGATCTCCGGCGTCCCGGTGACCGACGGGGAGGGCCGCCTGGTCGGGATCCTCACCAACCGGGACCTGCGCTTCGAGACCGACCACGAGAAACCCATCTCGGAGCTCATGACCAGCGAGAACCTGGTCACCGTGGCCGAGGGCACCACGATGGAGCAGGCCAAGGCCCTCCTCCACCGCCACAAGATCGAGAAGCTGCTGGTGGTGGACGACGACGGCAACCTGCAGGGCCTGATCACCGTCAAGGACATCCAGAAGACGATCCAGTTCCCCCACGCCTGCAAGGACGACCTGGGGCGGCTCCGCGCGGCCGCCGCCATCGGCGCCTCCGGCGACTTCCTGGAGCGGGCCGACACCCTGGTCCGGGCCAAGGTCGACCTCCTCGTCCTCGACTCGTCCCATGCGGAGAGCGACGGGGTCCTGAAGGCCGTCGAGACCCTGCGCGAGCGCCATCCCGAGGTCCAGCTGATGGTGGGCAACATCGCCACGGCGGCGGGTGCGCGCTCCCTCATCGACCGCGGCGTCGACGCCGTGAAGGTCGGCATCGGGCCCGGCTCCATCTGCACGACGCGAGTGGTCACCGGCGCCGGCATGCCGCAGGTCACCGCCATCCAGGAGTGCGCCCGCGTAGCCTCCGAGGCCGGCGTGCCGCTGGTGGCCGACGGCGGCATCAAGTTCTCCGGCGACGTCGTCAAGGCCATCGCGGCGGGCGCCGACACGGTGATGATCGGCTCCCTCTTCGCGGGCACGGAGGAGAGCCCCGGCGAGACGATCCTCTACCAGGGCCGAACCTACAAGGCGTATCGCGGTATGGGCTCGCTCTCCGCCATGACCCGGGGCTCGGCCGAGCGCTACTTCCAGGGAGGCGACGACGGTCCCCTCACCAAGATGGTCCCCGAGGGGATCGAGGGGATGGTGCCGTTCAAGGGCAGCGTCCACCAGATGCTCACCCAGCTCACCGGCGGCCTGCGCTCCGGCATGGGCCTCTCCGGCTGCGACACGATCCAGAAGCTGCGCACCGAGAGCCGATTCGTGCGGGTGACCGCCGCCGGTCACAGGGAGAGCCACGCCCACGACGTGGTCATCACCAAGGAAGCGCCCAACTACTGGGTGGAGCGCTAGCCTGACCTTCTCACCAACTGCCTACTACGAGACCGTATGTACCTGAATCTGCGGCGTTACGCTCCACTCGGGCTCCTCGACGTACAGACAGTACGACTGCGGTCGCCCGCGGTCGCAAGCCTTGCACCTCCAGGCACCTACGGCCTCTCGCAACGACACCCGGTGAGAAGGTCAGGCTAGTGCGCGAGGGGCGCCGCGACCGGACCTCCCTGCTCCCCCTCTTCGTGGTGCTCCTGCTGGGCGCCGCGACCCTGGGGCTCCTCGTCTTCTTCGTTGGTCTCGGCCGCCTGCGGGAGTGGCTGGAGGCAGCCGAGGAGAAGCTGGCCTCGGGTCTCCTGGTTCAGGAGGCCCTGGAGCCCGAGAAGACGGCCGCCGTCGAGGAGGCCGTGCGCCAGGCCGGCGGCGAGACGGTCCTGGGCCCGCGGTCGGACGACTGACGTCGCGAGGCGGCGGCTCGACCACGCCGGTCCGCCGCGGGAGCGCTACCGCCCCTGAGGCAGCCAGCCCAGCATCACCGCCAGCACCTCGACGTCGCTCCGGCGCGGCCGCACCGACTCCACCTCCAGCTCCTCGGTGAGCGGGTCGATCCGCTCCTCCACCGCCTCGAGCTCGGCGGTGAGCTCTCTCTCCAGCTCCTCCAGCTCGGCCACGCGGACATCCACCGTCTCCTGAGCGCGGGCGATGTCCTGCCCCTCCTTCAGCGAGCGGGTGACGCCTCGTGCCGCCGTGGTGGTCCCCCGGTAGGCGGAGCGGCCCAGGAAGGCGGAGAGCACGGTGGCGCCGACGGAGATGACGGTGTTGAGCTTCTGCTGGCGCGCCTGCTCCTCTTCCTTGGTGAGCGCCTGCCGGGCGGTGCGGATCCGCTCCTCGAGACGGTCGACCTTCGATTCGAACTTGCTCCGCAGCTCGGCCTTCTGTCGGTCCCTCTCCTCCCGCGCGGCGTCGGCCAGGCGGATGCGGAAGTCCCTCTCGTCCTCCCCCGGAGCGGAGCGGACATGGAGAGACGGGCTGCGATACAGGTCGAGACTCCGGCCGCGGTAGAGCGCGTCGGAGAGCGCCTTCTCCCAGCGCCGATACGCGCGGGCATCGGTCGCCGACTCGGGAAGCTCGTCGAACGAGGCACCGGCGACCGGGTCGGGCTCGAGCTCGTCGGCGCCGAGGTCGAGTCTCCGGGCCTGCGCCCAGTCCACGTCGCCCGGGAGGGGCGTGTCGAAGGTCCCCGCCAGCACGACCTCCTCGCGGGCCAGGGTTTCCTTCGTCCTGGAGTCCACGAACTGGACCCGACCCACACCGAGGGGGGCCGGACGGTAGGCGACCTCGCCCGGCCGGGGATCGGGAATGAAGAGCTCGCGGATCTCCGGTCCGATCACGGGGCGTGACGACACCGGTTGCGTCGACACACGTTGCCTCGACACACGTTGCCTCGACACAGGTTGCCTCGACATGGGCCTCGCCGCCCCCGGAGGCGGAGCCGGGACGGACTCCGCCGCCACGGCTCCCGGCGCCGCGCCCGGGTCGAGAGCTTGTGCCGTCGCGGCCTCGGTGCTGTCCGACAAGCGGCGGATCTGGTTCCGCGTCAGGGGGCCTCTCAGATACGACATGACCCACCGCGTCTCGAAGACGACGGGTTCCCGCTCGTGGACGTTGTGGCAGAGGAAGACCCGCTTGCCCAGGCGGGAGAGCAGACGGTCCATGGACTGCCGGTCGAAGCCCGAGCCGGACGCCCCTTCGAGACCGTCGAGGACCCGCATCTTGTCTCTCTCCGTCTGCAGGCGGCCGAGGAACCAGGTCCCGGTGTTCGACAGGCCCTTGTAGTCCAGGTCGACCGGGTTCTGCGTTGCCAGCACCACCCCGAGTCCGAAGGCCCGGGCCTGCTTGAGGAGCGTCAGGAGCGGCTTCTTCGACGGCGGCTCGCCGATCGGCGGCATGTAGCCGAACACCTCGTCCATGTAGAGGAGGGCCCGCAGACTCGTCGTGCCCGGGCGCGAGCGCATCCACGCCAGGGTCTGGTGCAGGAGGAGCGAGACGAAGAACATGCGCTCGCTCTCGGAGAGGTGGGCGATCGAGAGGACGGCCACCCGCGGCCGCCCCTCCGCCGTGTAGAGCAACTGGCCGACATCGAGGGGCGTCCCCTCCATCCACGCTCCGAAGCCGGGGGCCGCCAGCAGGTTGTTCAGGCGCAGCGCGAGGCCGAAGCGCTCCTTGGAGGGATAGAACGACTCGAGGTCCAGGACGCCGACCCGCTTCACGGGAGGCTCCTGGATGCCGTGGATGAGGGAGCCGAGATCCAGCGAGCGTCCCTCGCGCCAGGCGTGGTCGAGCAGGGTCGAGAGCAGGATGTGCTCGCGGCTCTGGAGCGGATCGGCGTCCACTCCGAGGAGCCCGAGGAGGCTCGTGGCCGTGCCCGAAACCCGGTCGCGGAGGAGGTCACCGTCCTCCACCACCGCCGCCGGCGGCGCGGCGAACGACGAGACGATCGAGATGGGCTCGCCGGCCGAGCTTCCCGGCGTGTACACGCGGAAGTCCGCGGCCGCCCGCAGCCGTCGGATGCGCTCTCCGTCCTGGCCCCAGCTCGCGAGCCCATCCCGCCAGAGCTTCGCCTGTGCAGTCCCCAGCTCCTCACGGGAGATCCCCTTGCGGGCGGCGTCGTCGTCGCTCACCCAGGGCTCGAAGTCGGCCGGGGCCAGATCGGGGAAGGTGAGGAGCAGGTTCGTCAGATCTCCCTTCGGGTCGACCACGAGAGCGGGGATGCCGTCGATCGCCGCTTCTTCGAGAAGCCCCACGCACAGGCCGGTCTTGCCGCTGCCGGTCATGCCCACGCAGACGGCGTGGGTCGTGAGGTCCCGAGAGTCGTAGAGCAGGAGCTCCGGGAGGGACTCCCCGGCCTCCAGGTCGTAGCGTCTGCCCAGGTAGAAGACGCCCAACTTCTCGAAGGTGCCGGGGGCTGGGATCTCGGTCGCCATCTCGCCTCCCTCCGGACGGCTAGGCCGCCCCGTCGTCGCCTACGAACGCCCCGGCCCGACTCGTCGCGTCTCGAGCCGGTCTCTCTCGGTGAATGCCGATCCGGGGACCGGGTTCGAGAGGCGATCCTATCGCGCGGAGTCGGCCGGGGGTCCGCCGGTCGCCCCCGCGCGGGCGTCCAATCGTCGCCGGATGGTCGTTGGGATGGGACCGTGGTGCTCGAACGAGAAGACCATCAACGGCGGGTCGCCAACGCCCCGCCCGTCGTGGCCGTGGAGCCCGGGTCGCGCCGATCTCCGCTCTCGAGGTCGAGGATCTGCCGCTCGCGCCGAAAGAGACACGAGAGACCGACAGACAGGAGCCAGACGGACCCCGCTGCCACGAAGACGGCGGCGACCACGATCAAGGCATCGAGCACGGTCACGGTCTGCTCCAACATGTCGAACCTCCCAGCCACCGGGATCGGGGCGGGGGCCTGCGATCCCGCCTTCCCCACACCTACGAAAGAGACACATTCCGACAGGGTGGTTCCTCAGACGGGCTCGATCGTTACGCGGTTCCGAGCGGGAGCGGCCCGGAGAGCGCGGCGCCTACCAGGCCCGGGGATCGAGCTCCTGGGGCAGGGGCGTCAGCACTTCGAGACCATCGTCGCCGAGCCGGCAGAGGTCCTCCTGGCGAACGCCCCAGCCGGCGGCCGGGTCGTAGAGCCCCGGCTCCAGGGTGAAGACGTCGCCGACGGCCAGGTGCGAGCCCTCCTCCTCGCCGTCGAGCCGGAAGCTCGGCAACTCGTGGAGCTCCAGGCCGACGCCGTGGCCGAGACCGTGGACGTACCCTCGCTCCGTCCGCGGATCGGACCGGAGGGTCGGATATCCCGCGGCCTCGAAGCGATCGCAGGTCGCGGCCTGCAACGCCCCCCCGGAAACGCCCGGTGCGGCCCGGCGTCGAGCCTCCGCCAGCGCGGCGACGACCTCCCGGTGAGCTCTCTCCACGGCTTCGGACGGCGGGCCGACGCAGAACGTCCGGGTCACGTCGGCGAACAACCGGCCGCGCGGGAAGAGATCCACCACCAGCGACTCCCCCGGCCGCAAGGCCCGGTCGTCGTCTCCGGAGTTGTGGGGGACGGCCCCGTCCCCTCCCGCAGCGACGATGTTGCCGCGGGGCTCGGACAGGCCATGGTCCCCGAGGATCCGCCGGATCGCCCGGCGGAGGGATCCCACGGTCAGGGCTTCCCCGTGGAGGAGGAGCTCCGTTCCCCGCGTCTCCGCACGAGCCAGCCGTGAGGCGACCTCGCGCATCGCGGCGCAGGCCCCACGGGCGGCGCGTCGGATCTCCGCGACCTCCCGGTCGCCCTTGCGCTTGCGTTCGAGGCGGCTCCAGGAGTCCCCGGAGACCACCTCCCACCCGCGGTCGCGCAGGCGCTCGACGATCTGCGCGACCTCGCCGGCCGGTGACCGGCCGGCGAGGGCCAACCGGCCCGGGGGCTGGATTCCGACCAGCTCCAACGCGCCGAGCACCCGACCCGCCGGATCGACTCGCCCACCCGCCGCTTGGCAGCGGTCCTCCACCGACGCGGGGTCGAGGACCGGAAGGCCGGTCGCGGCGGCCTCCTCCCTCTCCATCGCCACGTGGTAGGCCAGGTGGGCCACGCCGTCGAGCCCCACGACGACGAAGGCGGAGCCGAGATGGGCTCCGCCGACGAAGTGGGCCATCTCGGGATCCTCCCCGGAGGCCGCGAGAACGACGAGGCCCTCACAACCTTCCCGCCCCAGCCGGTCGACCCAGCTCACGATCCGGGAGCCGTCAGGCCTCGACGTGACGCTCGATGAACTGCTGGAAGGCGGCCTTCGACGTGGCGCCCAGCATGCGATCCGCCGCCTTGCCGTCCTTGAACAGGATGAAGGTCGGAATGCTCGAGACCTGGAACTGCATCGCCAGGCCCTGGTGGTGATCGACGTTGAGCTTGGCGATGCGCACCTTGCCCTCCAGCTCGTCGGCGAGCTCGTCCAGCACGGGAGCCACCATGCGACACGGTCCGCACCACTCCGCCCAGAAATCCACCAGGACCGGCTGGTCCGCCTTCTGAACCTCGGACTCGAAGTTGTCGTCGCTCAGGGTCACGATCTTGTCGCTGGCCACTACGGCCTCCTTTCATCAGCCCGAGTCCGCTGGGGATCGTCAGCGTACCGGGTGTCTGGAATTCAGTACGCCGTCCGGGAGTGGACGGCTTCGTCGTCGTCGATGATCCGCCGGGGGTCCCGGCTCGAGGTCGCGAGCCGGCGCCGCCCAGTCCCTAACGTTGCGCGCGCCGAAAGTATTCTCGGGCCGCCGCCGCATCGCGCTCGATCTGCTCCAGGAGCTGCTCCGCGCCCGCGAACTTCCTCTCCCCGCGCAGGTGCGAGAGGAACCTCACCTCGAGCTCCTCGCCATAGAGGTCGCCCTCGAAGTCGAGCAGGTGACTCTCGAGGACCACCGCGGAGCCGGCGTGGAAGGTGGGCCGGCGGCCCAGGTTCGTGACCGCGGGCCGTGGCGCCGTCTCTCCCGCCCGCAGGACCTCGCCGACGTACACTCCGTTCGCCGGGAGGATCTCGCTCTCGGCCGCCACGTTGGCCGTCGGCCATCCCAGCGAGCGGCCTCGCTCGTCCCCTCGCACGACCTTCCCGATCGCCGCCCACGGGCGACCGAGCAAGCCGGCCGCCGCGGCCACCTCCCCGGCCGCCACCGCGGCCCGGATCCGCGTGCTGGAGATGGGGCCCTCGGCGTCGGACAGCTCCGGCACTCCCTGCGCGCTGAATCCCAGCTCGCTCCCCAGGGCGGCAAGGAGGTCGAGGCTGCCCTCGCGCCGTCGCCCGAACCCGAACCTGGATCCGACGAAGACGGCGCGAACCGCCAGGGCGTCGTGGAGGAACCGTCGAACGAACTCACGCGCCGAAACCGCCGCGAGCTCCGGGGTGAAGCGGACGACCAGGAGATGATCGATGCCGGCCTCGGCAATCAGCCTCTCCTTCTGGCCGTCGGTGGTCAGCCGACGGGGCGCCGCCGCGGGCCGCAGCACCTCGAGGGGATGCGGGGCGAAGGTCACGACCAGCGAGGGAGCGTCGAACTCCCCGGCTCTCTCGATCACCCGCCGCAGGATCTCCCGCTGGCCGAGGTGCAGGCCGTCGAAGTTACCGATCGTCGCGACCCCGCCGCGGGGCAGGTCCGACGACGACCAGGCGTCGCGATGGATGCGCATCGGAGGTCAGCCGCCGATGGCCAGGGCCGGCTCCACCCCTGGGATGCCCCGCGGACCGACGATCCGACCGACCAGGTCGTCGGCGTAGGCCGCCGTGATCTCGACCTCGGCAAACGTGGCCGGGGGCGCGGTGCCGTCGTTGATCAGGATCCGCCCGTCGATGTCGGGGGCCATCCCCTGGTGCCGCCCCTGCAGGAGGTGCTCCGTCTCGTCGCACGAACCCTCCACGAGGACCTCCATCGTCCGCCCCACGAGACGCTGACGACGCTCGCGCGCGATGGGCTTCTGCTCGGCCAGCAACCGCCGGTAGCGACGGCGGGCGACCGACTCCGGGGGCTGCCCGTCCAGCTCCTCCGCCGGGGTGCCCGGCTGCGGGCTGAAGACGAACCCGCCCAGGTGGTCGAAGCGGGCCTCGCGCACGAACTCCAACAGGTCGGCGAAGTGCTCGTCGGTCTCGCCCGGGAAGCCGACGATGAAGCTCGAGCGCAGGAAGATGTCCGGCACCTCGCGACGGGCCCGCTCCAGGAGCTCGAGATACTGCCGGCCCGAGCCCCCGCGCTGCATCCGGCGCAGGATCTCCGGGTGGCTGTGCTGGAGGGGGATGTCGAGATAGGAGACGAAGCGCTCCTCGCTGCCCATGAGCCGCAGGAGGTCGCGGTCGAGAGTGGTGGGATAGGCGTAGAGGAACCGGATCCAGCGCACGGAGGTCTCCGCGAGCAGAGCCTCGACCAGGCGCACGAGACCGTGCCGCCCCAGGCCCAGGTCCTCGGCGTAGCGGGTGGTGTCCTGGGCGATGAGGTCGATCTCTCCGACCCCCTGCTCCTCGAGCGCGCGCGCCTCCTGGACCAGGCTCTCCACGGTGCGGCTGCGGAAACGCCCGCGCCAGACGGGGATGGCGCAGAAGGTGCACGGGTTGTTGCAGCCCTCGGCGACCTTGAGGTAGCCGTAGCCCCGGGTCGTCAGAAGACGCGGCGCGGTGTGGTCGAAGACCGCATGGGAGGGCGCCGGAGGGGGCGGTCCCCCGCCGATGGAGACGAGATCCCCGACCCGGCGCAGATCGTCGAGACCGACGAAACCGTCGATCTCGGGGATCTCCCGGGCCAGCTCCTCTCCATAGCGGTTTACCATGCACCCGGCCACCAGGAGGCGTCGGGGCCCTTCGCCTCCGCCGGAGGCCTTGCGGGACGCGATCTCGAGAATCGCGTCGACCGACTCCTCCTTGGCCTCGTCGATGAAGCCGCAGGTGTTGACGATCACGGTGTCGGCCTCGTCGACCGTCGTCACCACCTCGTAGCCGCGACTCCGCAGCTCGCCGAGCATCACCTCGCTGTCCACGAGGTTCTTGGGGCACCCCAGGCTGATCATGCCGACTCTGCGCGGCCGTTTTCCACTCGCCATGGCCGCGAGAGTCTAGCAGAGGCGGGCGCCTCCTCCGCCTCGCGCACAAGGGTGAGCAGGAGGGTCCGGCGATCCGCTAGACTCGACGCCGTTCCCACGAGATCAGTCCCGCAGGCCTTGGCAGCAGCTCCCCCGCAGACAGCACGGAGACGGGCCGCGGTCCAGAAAGGAGCACAGGAGATGCGAGCTCGAATCGCGACGGTGCTGACGGGGCTGGCCCTGGCCCTGACGGCGAGCCCGGCACGACCGGCACCCGAGGTGCCGGGGCCCCGGGCCGATGTCCACGCCCTGGTCGGTGCGCGGGTCGTGACCCGCCCCGGACGGGTCCTCGACAACGCCACCGTCGTCGTCCGAGACGGGTTGGTGGAGGCGGTCGGCGTCGACCTGGCGTCGCCGCCCGACGCCCGCGTGTGGGACCTCGAGGGGCGGACCGTCTACGCCGCCTTCATCGAGTCCTACTCGGCCCTCTCCTGGCCCGACGAGGAGGAGGCCGACGCCCCCGCAACCGGGCACCCCAACCCGTTCGTGCGCCCGGAGCGCTCGGTCGTCGACCGTCTCGGGAGCTTCGAGCCCGGCAAGCTGCGCGCCGCCGGCTTCGGCACTGCCGTCGTCGTCCCCGAGGGCGGCATCTTCGCCGGAGCGAGCGCCATCGTCGCCCTCGGCGACGGGGAGCCTGGCGTCAACGTGATCCTGCCGCGGTCCGCGCAGGCGGCCGCCCTCGAGAGCCGTGCCTTCGGCGATGGCTATCCCACATCTCAGATGGGCGCCATCGCGCTCTTCCGTCAGACCGTCCTCGACGCCACCTGGTACCGGCAGGCCCACGCCGCCTGGGCCGCCAACCCGGCCCAGGCCCGCCCCGTGGCCTCGACGGCACTCGCCGAGCTCGGAGCCGTGGCCGCGGGCGAGGCGCCGCTCGTCCTCGCCACGCGCGACCCGCGCGAGAGCCTGAAGGCCCGGGCCCTGGCCGACGAGCTCGGGCTCGACCTGGTCCTGCTCGGTCACGGCAGGGAGTACCACGTCGTCGACCAGCTGGCGGCGAGCGGGCTCGCCCTCCTCCTGCCCCTCGACTTTCCCGACACTCCGCAGGCCGGCGACGAGGACGACCTCTCCCTCGATCTCGCAGACCTGCGCCACTGGCGGGACGCTCCCGGCAACGCCGGGCGCCTGCTCGAAGCCGGCGCCACCGTCGCCCTCACGAGCCACGGTCTCGGCACGCCCAACGACCTGCACGAGGCCGTCCGGAGGGCCATCGAGGAGGGTAGCCTGAAGCCGGAGGACGCCCTCGCGGCCCTCACCACGACGCCGGCCGCCCTCCTGGGCCTCGAGCGGATCCTGGGCACGATCGAGCCCGGCAAGATGGCTCAGCTCCTCGAGGTCGAGGGCGACCTGTTCGCCGAGGAGGCCCACCTCGTCGCCGTCTGGGTCGATGGACGACGCTACGAGGTGAAGTCGACGGAGGCGGCCACCGTCGAGCCCGCCGGCACCTGGGAGCTGACCGTCGAGACCGGCGACGGGCAGGAGATCCCGACCGTCCTCGAGCTCACGGGCGACGCGGAGTCGCTCGACGGCTCGCTGCGCATCGGGGAGCAGGTGATGCGGCTCTCCTCGGTCTCCGTCTCGGGCGCCGAGGTCACCCTCGCCCTCGACACCACAGCGATCGGGATCCCGGGGACCACGACGATGACCCTCACTCTCGACGGCGACCAGGCTCGGGGTGGCGGCCTGTCCCCGGCGGGACCATTCGACGTACGGGGTCGCCGCACGGCCGGTCCCGAGGAGGTGTGACGTGACGCCGCAACCCCTGAGTCGCCCGACCCGGCCCCGCGTCGGGGCCATCCTGGCCGTCCTCACCCTCGCCCTGACGCCGGCCGCGACGGCCGCCGATCCGGAAGCGTGGCGCAGTCCCTGGCCCGAGGATCCGGGGACCGTCCTGGTCCGCGGCGCCACGATCTGGACCGTCGGCCCGCAAGGCGTCCTGGAGGACGCCGACCTCCTGGTTCGTGACGGCCGCATCGCGGCGGTCGGCAGCGGGCTCGAGGCGCCGGAGGGAGCCCTCGTCATCGAGGCGGCCGGCCGACACGTGACCCCGGGGCTCATCGACGCCCACTCCCACACCGCCATCGCCGGCGGCGTGAACGAGGGCAGCCACATCTCCACCGCCGAGGTCCGCGTCTCCGACGTCATCGACCCCGAGGACCCCGCGATCTACAGGCAGCTGGCCGGCGGTCTGACCGCCGCCAACCTGCTGCACGGCTCCGCCAACGCCATCGGGGGGCAGAACGCCGTGATCAAGATGCGCTGGGGGGGCACGGCCGAGCAGCTCCTGTTCGACGGCGCCGCGCCGGGGATCAAGTTCGCCCTGGGCGAGAACCCCAAGCAGAGCAACTGGGACGCCGACGAGCGTCGCTTCCCGCAGACCCGGATGGGGGTCGAGCAGATCATCCGCGAGCGGTTCCTCGCCGCGCTGGACTACCGGGAGGCGTGGCGCCGTCACGAGAGCGCCGGTCGCGACACGGTTCCCCCGCGGCGTGACCTGGAGCTGGCGGCGCTGGTGGAGATCCTCGAGGGCCGGCGCGATGTCCACTCCCACTCCTACCGGGCCGACGAGATCCTGATGCTGATGGACGTGGCGGAGAGCTTCGGCTTCCGCGTCCGCTGCTTCCAGCACGTCCTGGAGGGGTACAAGGTCGCCGACGAGATCGCCGCCCACGGGGCCACGGCCTCCACCTTCAGCGACTGGTGGGCCTACAAGTACGAGGTCTTCGACGCCATCCCCTACAACGGCACGCTGATGTGGGACCGGGGCGTGGTCGTCTCCTTCAACTCCGACAGCGACGAGCTCGCCCGGCGGATGAACCTCGAGGCCGCCAAGGCCGTGCGCTACGGCGGCATGCCCGAGGAGGAGGCGCTGAAGCTGGTTACCCTGAACCCGGCCCTCCAGCTCGGAGTGGCCGATCGCGTGGGCTCTCTCGAAGCGGGCAAGGACGCGGACTTCGTCCTGTGGAGCGGCCATCCGCTCTCCACCTACAGCCGGGCCGAGCAGACCTGGATCGACGGCCGGCGGTTCTTCGACCGCGAGACCGATCTCGCGGCGCGCGAGGTCGTGGCCGCGGAGCGCGCCGCGCTGCTAGCGGCCGCGCGCAGCGCGGCGGACGACGGGAAGGACGACGGCGACGGCGAGGACGGTGACGACGCCGAGGCCGCTCCGGATGCCGTCGAGGAGCCGCCGGGCGGGGTCGACTCCCCGCCGGCGCCAGAACCCGAGCTGAGTCCCAGCGCCACGAGGATCGAACGATGACCCACCACCTGCGACCCACTTTCCTCCTGCCCGGCCTGATCGCCGCCGTCGTCCTCGTCGTCGTTGCCGGCGTTCCGGCCGGCGCCGAAGCCTTGGTCTTCCGGGGCGCGACGGTCCATCCCGTGAGCTCGGAGCCCGTCGAGAACGCCACCCTGATCGTCGACGAGGGCCGGATCGTGGCCCTCGGCCCGGACTTGGAGACGCCGCCGGACGCGACGGTCGTCGACCTCGACGGCCGGCACCTCTATCCGGGGTTCCTCCATCCCACCACCTCCCTGGGACTCACGGAGATCGGCAGCGTCAGGGGGACCCGCGACACCACGGAGATCGGCCGGATCAACAGCCATCTGCGGGCCGAGGTCGCCTTCAACGGCGACTCCCTGCATCTCCCGGTCGCGATGTCCGGCGGCGTGCTGACGGCCCTGGTGATCCCCTGGGGTGGCGACTTCACCGGGACCTCCGCCCTGATGCGTCTCGACGGCTGGAACTGGCAGGACATGACTCTGGCCGCGCCCGTCGGGATGCACCTGCGCTTCCCCGCCCTGCGGCCTCCGTCCCGGGGCTTCCGACGCCCCTCCCAGGAGGACGTGGACAAGGAGAGGAAGGAGGCCATGGAGGCCATCGACGAGGCCCTCGACAGGGCCCGCGTCTACGGTCGCGCCGTCGCCGCCGCCGCGGCCGGCGAGGCCCCTCTGCCGAAGACCAACCCGCGCCTGGCCGCCCTGGTCCCCGTGGTGCGTGGCGAGCTCCCCCTCTTTCTTCACGCCGAGGAGAGGGCGCAGATCGTCGCCGCGCTCGACTGGGCGGACGAGCGGGGGCTCGAGCGGATCGTCCTGGTCGCCGGGGCCGACGCCCGGCTGCTGGCCGACCGGCTCGGCTCCGAGGATGTCCCCGTGATCCTCTCGGGCGTCCTGAGCGAGCCGAGTCGCGACTGGGAGCCCTACGACGCGGTCTACGCCGCGGCCGCCGAGCTCCACGCGGCCGGCGTCCGGTTCGCGATCGGCGAGGCGGGCTACGGCTTCGCCGCCTCGAGCGTGCGCAACCTCCCCTTCCACGCCGCCATGGCCGCCGCCTTCGGCCTGCCGAAGGCCGTGGCGCTGCGCAGCGTCACCCTGTCGCCGGCCGAGATCCTCGGGGTCGCCGACCGACTGGGGTCGTTGGAGGTCGGCAAGGAGGCCACGATGATCGCGACCGACGGCGACCCTCTCGAGATCCGCTCGACCATCGAGCGGGCCTGGATCGCCGGCCGCGAGGTCGATCTCACGGCCGACCGCCAGAAGGAGCTGTACCGGAAGTACGAAGCGCGCCCGAAGCCGACCGCGGAGCCGGCGACCCGGGACTGAGCGAGGAGGTCCGCCGCGGCGAAGACCCACGCGGCGGCGGACCGGGCTCCTAGCCTGACCTTCTCGCCAAGTATCTACTGCGAAGCCGTATGTGCCTGAGTCTGCGGCGTTACGCTCCCGTCGGCCTCCTCGACGTACCGACAGTACGCCTGCGTCGCCCTCGGTCGCAAGCCTTGCATCTTCAAGCACCTACGACCTCTCGCTACGACACCCGGTGAGAAGGGCAGGCTAGTTGACCGTGACGGGCCGCGGCTTCTCGGCCTTCGGAGCCTTCTTGGGCTTCGCCATCGCGGCGGGCTTCGCCTCACCACCGCTTCCCATCATGGCCGTGGTCGCCTCGAGACCGAGGATGCCGGCCTCCATCCAGGCGTGCTGGCCCTCGAGGACCTGAACGCCGACGCGGTATTTCCGCACGTCGTCGTTGCGCCAGAGGTCGCGGAAGAGCCGCTTCACGTCGCGGCGCGCGTTCCGGCAGAACAGATCGGCGAGCGTCACCGCCTTGCGGGCGTCCCGGTGCCCGAGCTGGTGCATCGTGTGGGCGCGGGAGACCGTCGCGGCCATGGCGAACAGCTCGTTGGCCACGTCGACCAGGCGGAAGAGGAAGGCCTGCTTGTTCTGCAGCTTGGGGCCGTTGAGGACGATGCCGTGGAAGGACTCGCGGGCCAGCTTGCGGGCGCTGCGCTCCACGAAACGGAGATGGGGGGCCAGGCTCCCGTACTCCTGGTAGCGCGGCCACTGGCTCCAACCGACCCACTGCGACGGGTACCAGGAGGCGTAGAACAGGCCCGAGTCGATGAGCGCCTGCCCCTTCTCCGAGGGACTGGACTTGGGATCCACGATCGCTCCCGCGACCTGCAGGTGTTTGTCCACCATCTCCCGGGCCATGAAGAGATGCATGATCTCGCTCGAGCCCTCGAAGATCCGGTTGATGCGGTAGTCCCGCATCATCCGCTCGACGCCGATGGGCTTCTCGCCGCGCGCCGCGAGGGACTTCTCGGTCTCGTATCCGCGCCCGCCACGAATCTGCATCGTGTCGTCGATGATCTGCCAGGTGCGCAGGGTGTTCCACTCCTTGGCCGCCGCGGCCTCGAGCCGGATATCGAAACGTCCGGCGTCGGCCATGCGGGTCGCCAGGTTGGCGACGGACTCCATGGCGAAGGTGTAGGCCGCCATGTCGGCGATCTTGTGGGTGATCGCCTCGTGACGCCCCACGGGCTTGCCCCACTGCACCCGCTGGCTGGCCCATTCGCGGCAGACCTCGACACACAGCTTCGCGCTGCCCACCGAGCCGTTGGGGATGGACAGGCGGCCGTCATTGAGGGTCGTGAGGGCGATCTTGAGCCCCTGCCCCTCCCGCCCGATGAGGTTCTCGGCGGGAATCCGGACGTCGGTGAAGCTGATGACGGCGTTGGCCAGGGCGCGCAGGCCCATGAAGTGGCAGCGGGTCTCCACCTTCACGCCCTGCCAGTCGGTCTCCACGACGAAGGCGGAGATCTTCTTGGTCTTGGGGTCGCTGGCCATCACGACCAGGAGCTTCGCGATGGTGCCATTGGTGCACCACAGCTTCGTGCCGTTGAGGATGTAGTCGCCCTCGGGCGTCCTCTCGGCCGTGGTCTGCACGCGGGCCGGGTCGGAACCGACCTCGGGCTCGGTCAGCGCGAAGGCCGAGATATCGCCCCGGGCGCAGCGCGGCAGGTACTTGTCCTTCAGCGCATCGCTTCCGAAGAGCTTCAGAGGGTTCGGCACGCCGATGGACTGGTGCGCCGAGAGAAGCGCCGACAGGTTGCCGTCGATCGACCCCATGAGGGTCATGAC
>CAJQNK010000081.1 GCA_905479655.1 uncultured bacterium
CGGATGGCCGGGCTGTTCGCGGAGCCGGCCGTCGTGATCGTGAAGCACAACAACCCCTGCGGCGTCGGCGTCGGAGAGTCCCTCGCCGAGGCCTACGGCCGGGCCCTGGAGTGTGACCCGGTCTCCGCCTTCGGCTCGGTGATCGCCGTCAACCGTCCGGTGGGCGAGGATCTGGCCCAGGCCCTCTCGGACCTCTTCGTGGAGGTCCTGACGGCTCCGGGGTTCTCCGACGAGGCGAAGGGCCGCCTGGCCGCCAAGAAGAACCTGCGCCTCCTCCTCACACCCCCGAGTCGCCGGAACCCGCATCTCTTCGAGCTCCGCTCCATCGAGGGAGGATTCCTGGCGCAGTACCCGGACCTGGAGCCCGACGATCCGGCAGAGTGGACCTGCCCCACTCAGCGCGCTCCCACCGACGCCGAGCGACGGGGCCTCGCGCTGGCGTGGTCGGTCTGCCGCAGCGTCAAGTCCAACGCCATCGTCGTGTCGAACGAGCATCAGACGGTCGGTATCGGCGCGGGCCAGATGAGTCGTGTCGACGCCTGCAGGATCGCCATCCAGAAGGCGCAGCTCCCCCTGGCGGGCACCGTCGCGGCCTCGGACGCCTTCTTCCCCTTCCCGGACGGCCTCGAGACCCTGGCGGACGCCGGCGTCACCGCGGTGGTTCAGCCGGGCGGCAGCAAGCGGGACGACGAGGTCGTCGCCGCCGCCGACGAGCACGACGTCGCCATGCTGTTCACCGGACGCCGTCACTTCCGCCACTGAGCTTCCGGCGCTGAAACTTCCGTGGCCGAGTCGGACGGATCGGGCACGGAGCTTGCTGGGGATGGAGGCGTGAGGCGATGATGACAACGAACAGCGACCGACAACGGACCCCACCCGCCCTCCGAGGGCCGGCAGCCGTCCTCTCCCTCGTCCTGCTGACCGTGTCGGCGGCGCCGTCCGGCGCCGCCGCGGACCCCTGGGAGCGGCTCGCGGCAGCGAGGAGCTCGTTGGCCGGGGCCGGGCCGGTGGCGGCCCCGTTCGATCAGAGCTTCCTCCCGGCCGGCTTCTCGGCCGGCGAGGAGGAGAGTGGCGTCGTGGCGATGGCCCTGCCGGACTGCCTCCGCTGGGACTACGCGGAGCCGTTCCCCAAGGTCTTCCTCCTGTGCGGCGACACCGTCTGGAGCTGGAGCCCGGAAGACGCCGCGGGCCGGAAGGAGCACATCGACGCGGCGGAGGCGGCGGGCCTGGACCTGCTGCTCGTCGCGATCGATCGACTGCGCGAGCGCTACGAGGCCACCTGGGTGGACGACGGCGCCGGGCGAGCGCGCCTGGAGCTTCTGCCCCGCACCGGGGACACCGGGTTCCGCGAGGCGGCCCTGGAGATCGACGCGGCCACCGGTCACCCGGCGCTCCTGACCTGGATCGACCGGGAGGGCAGCCGCACCAGCTTCCGACTCGGGCCCTTCGAGCCCCTGGAGGACTCCGGACGGTTCGCACCGCCGCCCGGCATCTCCTGGCAGGAGTAGCGGCCCGGCCACCCCATTTCCCTCACCGGCTGCAGGCCGTCCCCACGATCCCGTATAATCTCCGCCGCCGTGGGTTCGGCGGTCGCGAGGTCCCGATGGGACCCCTCACCGCCGGGGCAGGTGGAGGAAGGCGAGGCCGGTTGTCACCATCTTGAGTCGAATCGTGTCACTCCTGCTGGTCGGCGTCGCGCTGGCGGCGGCCCCGCTCCGGGCGGATCCCTATCGTCACGGCGACAGGATCCGGATCGAGGGGAGCGTCATCGACGAGACGGGAGAGCCCCTGCCGGGCATCGAGGTGGTGTTGGAGGCCTTCCGCGTCGGCTTCAGCCTGCGGCATTTCGAAGAGACCATCCATGATCGACAAGATTGGATCGCCACGACCGACGACGCGGGACGCTTCGCGCTCCCGTGGCGCTGGGACCGCTACTTCAACCGGCTCGAGCTCTCGGCGCGCATGCCCGAGGCCGCGGGACGGGAGGAGCCGATGACGACGATCGATCTCGATCGCGCGCTGACGGGCGAGTCCGCCGTGACCCTCGAGCTGGTCGTGGCGGACCTGCAGACGGCGGAGAACGCCCGCGCCTGGGTCCGGGCCAGCGAGGATCAGCGCGAGGTCTGGCGGCAGGCCGGGCCGCCGGAGAGGATTGGAGCAGACGACGTCGGGGGAGTGCGGGAGACGTCGTGGTGGTACTTCCAGACCGGCCGGGTCTACCGATTCCGAAACGGCGAGCTGGCGGAGACCGGGACTTTCACACCCGTTCCGCCGGCGACTTCGCAGCAGAACTGACGGCGACGTGAGCCGATCCGAGGACTCTTTGAGCCAGAATCCCAATCTCCTGCCCCGAGTGCCCGACGCTGCGACCCAGCCCGGGGCGCGCTTCCTCGACCTGATCGCCGACAAGCTGGTCGCGACAGAGGAGCTCCTCTACCGGCTGGTCCACTCGGACGTGCCGTTCATCCACCACTCCGGGGAGTACATCTTCGCGGGCGGTGGAAAGCGGATGCGACCGGCCCTGCTGCTCCTCTCCAGCCGTCTGGTCGAGAACGACGGGGACGAGGACGTCACGTACGCGGCGGTGGTCGAGCTGATCCACACCGCCACCCTGATCCACGACGACATCATCGACCATGCGAGCCTGCGCCGCGGCCGCAAGACCCTCAACGAGGTCTGGGGCAACAGCCTGACGGTCCTGCTGGGAGACTGGCTCTACACGCGGGCGATGCAGATGGCCCTCTCGCACGGTCATCTCGAGGTCGTGCGCGCGCTGTGCGACGCCACCCTCAAGATGACCGAGGGCGAGCTCCTGTCGCTCCAGCGTCTGGGCCAGCCCGACGTCACCTCCGACGAGTACTTCCGGATCATCGAGCGCAAGACCGCCTTCCTCTTCTCGGCGGCCTGCTCGATCCCCGCCCTGGTGGCGCCCGCGAAGCCGCGGGCAAAGGAGGCCCTCAGTCGGTATGGGCGCTGTCTCGGGATCTGCTTCCAGCTGGTGGACGACCTCCTCGACTTCACGGCTCGCGAAGCCGAGCTGGGCAAGCCGGTGCTCTCCGACCTGAAGGAGGGCAAGCTCACGCTACCCCTGATCCTGGTCCTCGAGCGGGTCGACCGCAAGCGCCGAAGCAAGATCGAGGCGGTGCTGGAGGATCGGGCCTTCGAGCGCGTCGGCCCGGAGGAGATCCTCGACCTGGTCAACAGCCAGGGGACCCTGGAGGAGGTCGAGGAGCTGGCCGGCACCTGGGCGCAGAGAGCCCGCGAGTCGCTAGTCGACTTCGCTCCCGGTCTGACCCTCGAGGCCCTCGAGGTCGCTCCAGATTTCGTTCTCAACCGTCGTTCGTAGCCGCGGCGGCTCGAGGCCGAAGACCCCGGGAATCGGACCCAGCCCGCTCACGGGCAGCCCCCGGGATGTCGCGTCGACCTCCACGACATGAGCTCCGAGCAGGTCCGTCGAGCCGATGACCAGGGCGTAGCGGAAGGTGCGGAGTCGCGAGTCCGTCCAGTGCCTGCGCCCCGGCAGTTGGATCCGGGTCGCTCCCGGAGCCTGGAGGATGGGGTCGGGCGCGGCGTCGAGACCGAAGTAGACGACCGCCGGCGACGACTCGGTGGAGCGCGACGACAGCGCCAGGTAGCCGGTCACCGGCTCGGGCCAGACGAAGAGGACCTGGCGGCCCAGGTTCCTGGCCCGACGCGCCGGCCGACGCAACCGCCGGCCGCCGACCCACTGGAAGACCTCGGAGGGCAGGCGCGGCTCGCCGAGCCGCAGCCGGTCGAGCCGCGGCCGCTCCACCACCTCCCTCGGACCGAGCCAGCGGCCGGCGGGCGGGCGACCCCAGAGGTGAGGGTTGGCCCCCTTCTCGATCGGGCTCGTCAGGTCGTCGAGGGCCTTGCGATACTGCCAGAAGACCCACCAGTCGGCGTCGGTCCGAACCAGGACCCGCTCCCATTCGTCCCGCACGAGGCTGAGAAAGAAGGCCCCGACGCCCCGAGCGCTCCGCAGATCGACGAGGAGACGGTTCGCTCCGGGCCGGAGAAGGTCGCCCACCGCGTAGGCGTCGGCCACCCGCCCCCGCTCCATGCCGCCGGCACCCACCCACACCCCGTTGACCCGCAGCACGTACTCCTCGTCGGCCTGGATGCGGAGCGTCGCGCCCCGCGGCTCCTCGCTCAGCTCGAAGTCCCGCACGGCGACGAAGGCCGTGGGGCGACCGTCGATCCGGGAGAGGGGCGCCCAGATCCACTGGGCCTCGGGATCGAGATTCCCCGAGCGCAGGAGCCGCGGCCAGACGACGCCCAGGGCGACGACCACGAGCGCCCCGATCATCGCCCCGATCAGGAGCGGCGAGGGGCGGCGGGACGACGCGGACGGTTCGGACACTCGCTTCCTCGTGACGATCGATCGGTCGGGCCGGGGCCGGGGAGCGCCGCGTCCGAGCGGTCGGAAAGGGGGACGCGGACGACGATCAATCTAGCACCCCCGCGACGCCGACGCCCGATCCCCGCGGAGCGCTCCTGCCGATTGACTCCCCTCCGGGGGCGACGCTAGGCTTAGGCGTGCACCCCGGCCGAAACTCCGCCCCCCGATCCTCGAGCGGCGCTCCCAGGGTCGTGGTGGCCATTCCGGCCCGCTGGGGGTCGACCCGGCTGCCCGGAAAGGTGCTGCGGCCGTTGGCCGGAAGGCCGATGATCGAGCACGTCGTCCGGCGCGCGGAAGCGGCCCCGTCCGTCACCGAGGTCGTCGTCCTGACGGACGACGAGAGAGTGGCCGAGGCCGTCGAGGCCTTCGGCGGCCGCTGCCAGATGACGCCGCCGGAGTGCGCGAGCGGCACCGACCGGATCGCCTGGGCGGCCCGGGGCTGGAGCGACATCGACGCGGTCGTGAACGTCCAGGGTGACGAGCCCCTGATCGACCCGGCCGGGATCGGTTCGGTCGCCCGGCACCTGGCCGACCATCCGGAGGACCCGATGGTCACGCTGGCCTGCCCGGCCGACGACGACGACCCCGGGCGGCCCGACGTCGTCAAGGTCGTGGTCGACCGGCGCGGCTACGCCCTCTACTTCAGCCGCGCTCCGATCCCCTACCCGCGCCACCCCGGTCACGCCGAGGCCAGCCGGCACCTGGGCATCTACGGCTACCAGCTGGCGACCCTCGAGCGCCTCGCGGCCTGCGAGCCGACGCCGCTGGAGCTGACCGAGTCCCTGGAACAGCTGCGGGCCCTGGAGAACGGGATCCCCATCCGGGTCCTGGCCGCCCGGGAGCCCTCGCTGGGGGTGGACACCGAGGAGGATCTCGCCCGCGTCGAGCGGCGGCTGCGAGATCTCGAAGGCCCCGCGACCCTCGCGGGAGCATCCGATTCCGTGCAGGCAATGTAGGAGGAGAGAGGCCCATGGCGACCAAATTCATCTTCATCACCGGAGGCGTGGTCTCGTCCCTCGGCAAGGGGGTCGCCGCGGCCTCGGTGGGAGCGATCCTCGAGAGCCGCGGCTTCACCGTCACGCTCATGAAGTTCGACCCCTACGTCAACGTCGACCCCGGCACCATGTCGCCCTACCAGCACGGCGAGGTGTTCGTGACCGACGACGGGGCCGAGACGGATCTGGACCTGGGTCACTACGAGCGCTTCACCCACACGGTCACCTCCAAGGCCCACAACTACACGACGGGGAAGATCTACGCCTCGGTCATCGACAAGGAGCGACGCGGCGACTACCTGGGCAAGACGGTCCAGGTCATCCCCCACATCACCGACGAGATCAAGGACGCGATGCGGCGCCTGGAGGACACGGCGGACGTCGTGATCATCGAGATCGGCGGCACGGTGGGCGACATCGAGTCGCTGCCCTTCCTGGAGGCCATCCGCCAGCTCCGCCTGGAGCTGGGCCGCCAGAACGCCGTGAACATGCACCTGACCCTCGTGCCCTACATCGCGGCTGCCGACGAGCTGAAGACCAAGCCCACGCAGCACTCGGTGCGCGAGCTCCGCGCCATCGGCATCCAGCCGGACGTCCTCCTCTGCCGTGTCGACCGGGCCCTGCCGGAGGAGCTCAAGAAGAAGATCGCCCTGTTCTGCAACGTCGCCCCGCAGCAGGTCATCGCCGCCCGCGACGTCTCGACGATCTACGAGGTCCCCCTGTCGTTCTGCAAGGAGGGGCTGGACGAAATCGTGCTCGAGCTCCTGGGTCTCCCCGGCTACTCGCGCAAGATGGGCGGCTGGGAGAGCCTGGTCTCCAAGGTGAAGAACCCGCGCCACAAGGTGCGCATCGGCATCGTCGGCAAGTACGTCGACTTCCCGGACTCCTACAAGAGCCTGAACGAGGCGCTCGTCCACGGCGGCCTCGCCAACGAGACGGAGGTGGAGCTGGTCTACGTCGACGCCGAGGAGATCGAGGGCAACCACTGGCCGCGGGAGATCTTCGCGGTCGACGGCCTCCTGGTTCCCATCGGCTTCGGCCCGCGCGGCAGCGAGGGCAAGATCCGGGCGATCCGCTACGCCCGGGAGCACAAAGTGCCGTTCTTCGGGATCTGTCTCGGCATGCAGTGCATGGTCATCGAGTTCGCGCGCAACGTCTGCGGCCTCGAGGGCGCCACCTCGGCCGAGTTCGACGACCGCGCCAAGACGGCCGTGATCTACAAGCTCCGCGACCTCCTGGGCGTCGACGAGATGGGCGGGACGATGCGCCTGGGAGCCTACCCGTGCCGCCTGACGGAAGGGACCCTCGCCCGACGGGTGTACGACCAGGAGCTGATCAGCGAGCGCCACCGACACCGCTACGAGGTCAACCAGAAGTACCTGGAGACCCTCGAGAAGGGCGGCCTGGTGGTCTCGGGGATGAGCCCCGACAAGAAGTTCGTGGAGATGGTCGAGCTCCCCGATCACCCGTGGTTCCTGGGCTGCCAGTTCCACCCCGAGTACAAGAGCAAGCCGTTCGACCCCCACCCGCTCTTCGTCTCGTACATCCGCGCGGCGCTGGACGAGAGCCAGTTGCGCCAGCACCCGGAGCGCGAGAAGGAGCGGGAGGCCATCACCGCAGGCGGAGGGATGCCTTGAGACCCAGGCGCTTCGAGCTGGCGCCCGGCGTGCCGATCGGAGGGGTCCCCGAGGGCGGCGACGGGCTGCCGGTCATCGCGGGCCCGTGCGTCGTGGAGGACGAGGAGACGACCCTGACCGTGGCCCGGCGGGTGGCGGCGATCGGCCGCCGGCTGGGAGTGCCGGTGATCTTCAAGGCCTCTTTCGACAAGGCCAACCGCAGCTCCCACGACAGCTTCCGCGGACCCGGGTTGGAGGAGGGCCTGAGGGTCTTGGCCACCGTCGCCCGGGAGACCGGCCTGCCGCTCCTGACCGACGTCCACGAGCCGGCCCAGTGCGAGCGGGCCGCCGAGGTCTGCCAGACGCTCCAGATCCCGGCTTTTCTCTGCCGACAGACGGACCTGGTCGTCGAGGCGGCCCGCACCGGGCGGAGCCTCAACATCAAGAAGGGCCAGTTCATGGCGCCCGGCGACATGTCCCGGATCGTCGAGAAGGCGGCCCAGGCCGGCAACGATCGTGTCACCGTCACGGAGCGCGGAGTCTCCTTCGGCTACCACAACCTGGTGGTCGACATGCGCTCGTTCTCGCGCCTCCACGACGACGGCATCCCCGTGATCTTCGACGTCACCCACTCGCTCCAGCTCCCCGGCGGCGGTCGCGAGACCGGCGGCGCCCGGCGCTACGCGGAGCCCCTGGCCCGGGCGGCGGTGGCGGCGGGCGCCGACGGCGTGTTCCTGGAGACGCACCCGAATCCGGCCGACGCCCTCTCCGACTCCACGACCCAGCTCGACCTCGACCGGGCCGAGGCGCTGCTCGCCTCCCTGCTGCCCATCCGGCGGGCCGTCGTCGAGGGCCTCGCGGCGTCCGAGAGCCCGGCGTGACCGAGCGCCGGCCCCGCTCCCCGCGCGAGGTCGCCCGCTGGGTCCTGGAGATCGAGGCGGCGGCGATCTCCGGCCTCCCCGCCCAGCTCGACGAGAGCTTCGACCGAGCCGTCGAGCTCATCCTCTCGTCGACCGGCCGGGTGGTGTGCACCGGCATGGGCAAGAGCGGCCTGGTGCTGCGCAAGGTCGCCGCCACCCTCGCCTCGACGGGCACGCCCGCCCTCTTCCTCCACCCCGCGGAGGCCGTCCACGGCGACCTGGGGATGGTCGCTCCGGGAGACGTCGTGCTCGCCGCCTCCTACTCCGGCACCACCGAGGAGCTGCTCCGCCTGGCCCAGATCCTCGAGCGCCTGGGCGTCCCCATGGTCGTGATGACGGGGAACGCGGAGAGCCCGCTGGCCCGCCTCGCCGAGGTCCACCTCCGGGTCGCCATCGACCAGGAAGCCTGCCCCCTGGACCTGGCCCCCACGGCGTCGACCACCGCGACCCTGGCCCTGGGCGACGCCCTGGCCATGGCGCTGCTGGAGGCCAAGGGCTTCACCCCCGAGGACTTCGCCCGACTCCATCCGAGCGGTCACCTGGGCAAGAAGCTCCTGCGCGTCGGGGAGCTGATGCACGCGGGCGACGACGTGCCCCGGGTGGGGCTCGACACGGGGATGAAGGACGCGATCTACGAGATGTCGCGCAAGAAGCTCGGCATCACCGCCGTCGTGGACGACGACGGCCGTCTCGCCGGCTGCATCTCCGACGGCGACCTGCGTCGTCACCTCGAGACCGACGACGGCCTCCTGGAGCGCACCGCGAGCGAGTGCATGAAGCCCGACCCGCTGACGATCGACGGCGGCGAGCTGGCCTCGGCGGCCCTCCAGTCGATGGAGGCGAAGCGCATCACGTCGCTCTTCGTGTGCGACGACGAGGGCCGGCTCGAGGGGATCGTGCACCTGCACGACCTGTGGCGACTCGAGCTGTTCTGAGGGGAGCGGGGCCCTCCTCTCCGAACGCCGTGGCGCCGACCGGGTCCTCCTTCCTTGGCGGGCTGGTCCGAGGTCCTTCCACTCCGCGCCTTGCAGGCGCTCCGGTCAGGACGACACGAGGACGCTCGAAGTTCTCCGTCAGGGCAGCTCGAACCGCCCCGCCGGCACGTCCGGGTAGGGGGCCTTCGGGCCGTCCTCTTCCTCGCCCAGCTCGAGGGTGCGGCGCAGGGGCAGGTGGCTGTCGGAGTCCAGGTACCAGCGCTCGACCGGCCCCCAGGCGCTGCCGGCCCCCCAGGGCGTCCGCGTGGCGAGCCAGGATCAGAATCCCTCGCCCAGGGGCACGCGCCAGGCCTCGAAGGGCCCCTCCTCGCCCCAGGCCCGGGCGAGGCCCGTCTCCGTCGAGGTGCCATCGCGAGGGTCGCCACGGAACTGGCTCCACCCGGCGGCCGACGCGTCGTCCGCGGCTGCCAGGATGCCGAGAGTGGCTGCCAGCGCCAGGACCGCGACGGACCGCGCTCCGGCCCACGGGAAGGCACTCCGACTTCGCTGCTGGTCGATCCTCATCGTCTCCTCCTCGCGCTGTTCTCGACCTCTTCGACCCGGCTCCGGCGCCCGCGGTTCCCGCGGATCGGCCGGGTGCGACGACCGACCCCGGCCTTGTGTCAAACTGCTGTCATGTCCCGTCCCGCCGACGGTGCCCTCGTCGAGGCCGCCCGCGATCTCGAGTGGATCCTGTGCGATGTCGACGGCGTCCTGACGGACGGCTCGCTCTACTACGGTCGCGACGGCGAGGAGTTCAAGCGTTTCGACGTCAAGGACGGACTGGCCCTGAAACTCGCCCAACGCGACGGCCTGAAGGTCGGCCTGCTCTCCGGGCGCGCCTCGGCGGCTCTCTCCCGCCGCGCCGAGGAGCTGGGCCTCGACGAGGTGATCTCGGGGCGGCAGGACAAGGCGGTCGCGCTCGGGGAGTTCCTGGAGCGCCACGGGACCCTCCCTGCGCGCCTGGCGTTCATCGGTGACGACCTCCCCGACCTGCCGGTCCTCCGCGCCGTGACGCTCTCCTTCGCCCCGGCGGACGCGGCCCCCGAGGTCCGGGCGGCCGTCCGGTGCGTGCTAAAGAGGCCGGGGGGACACGGCACCGTTCGCGAGATGGTCGAGTGGCTGCTCCGCGCCCGCGGAAGCTGGGAGACGATCCTCGCTCCCTTCACCGGTAGGGTCTGAGGCGTGACGCGCTCCGAGCACACCCACAACCGTTCGATCCCCAGGCCTCCGGGATCCTCGGTGCGAGGCGGCTGGATCCGCAGCCTCTGGGCAGGGGTGCGCCGGCGGCTCCGCGCTCCGGTTCTGCACGGCCTCGTCCGGCTCCTGGTGGCGATCATGAGCCGACTGGGGTGGCGGACCGCTCAGCGATTCGGGCGCTGGCTCGGCTCCCTCTACTGGACGATCATCCCGCGCGACCGGAGGCGGGTCCTGCGGCATCTGGAAGTCGCGTTTCCCGAGCTCGCCGCCGACGAGCGGGAGCGACTGGGGCGGGCCTGTCTGCGTCACAACGCCACCAGCTTCGCCGAGCTCCTCCACCTCCGGGGCCACCCCGCCGAGGAGGCGCTGCGACACATCGAGACAGTCGGCCACGAGCATCTCCACGCCGCCCGGGCCGGCGACCGACCCGTCCTCATCCTCACGGGCCACTGCGGCAACTGGGAGCTCATGAGCGCGGGCCTGAACGCGCACGGTGCGGCGGTCACCGCCATCGCCCGGCAGATCAAGGAGCAGGAGCTCCACGAGATGATGAAGGAGATGCGGGCCCACTTCGGCACGGACACCATCGTCCGCGGCGCACCCCGGTCCGCCCGCAAGCTCCTCAAGGCGCTGCGCGGCGGCGGCTCGCTGTGCCTGCTGATCGACCAGGACACCCGCGTCGACGGGGTCTGGGTGCCGTTCTTCGACCAGCCCGCCTACACTCCGGTGGGCGCGGCCGAGATCGCGCTGCGTCACGACGCGGTCGTGCTCCCGTGCTTCATCCAGCGTCTCGACTCCGGCCACCACCGCGTCGAGATCCACGAGCCGCTGGAGCTTCCCGACGACCCGGTCGAGGCCACCGCCACGATGACCCGCGCGATCGAGGAGCAGATCCGACGTGTGCCGGAGCAGTGGGTGTGGATGCACCGGCGCTGGCGCCGGCAGCCGGAGGTCGATAGCCTCTCGGCATGAAGCGACTCCGCGCCCTCGCCATCGCCACCCTGGGAGTCAATGTCGGGGTGATCCTGCTGGGCGCCCTGGTCCGGGCGACCGGCTCCGGCGCCGGCTGCGGCAGCTCATGGCCGTCGTGCAACGGCACGCTGGTGCCCGAGCTCGAGGGGGCGACGGCGATCGAGTTCACCCATCGCGCGGCGAGCGGCATCGCGCTCCTGATGGTCGCCGCGCTGGTGGTCCTCGTCCTCCGGCGCAGCGAGCGCGGACACCCGGCCCGCCTGGGGGCCGGGGTGTCCGGCATCACCATCGTGATCGAGGCGCTGATCGGGGCGGTGATCGTGCTGGCCGAGTGGGTGGCGGACGACGCCTCCGTCGCCCGGGTGATCTCCGTGCCCATCCACCTGGTGAGCACCTTCATCCTCCTGGCAGCCCTGGTGCTGACGGTCTTCTGGCTCGACGGAGGCGGCCGACTCCGGTTCCGGGAGCGCCCGCGACTCGCCCGGCCCTGGTGGGCCGTCAGCGCGGGCATGCTCGCGATCGGCGCGACCGGCGCGGTGACGGCGCTGGCCGACACGCTCTTCCCCAAGGAGTCCTTCGCGGTCGGGGCGATGTTCGCGCCGGCGGCGAGCGAGCACTTCCTGACCCAGCTCCGCATCTTCCACCCACTGGTCGCTGTGGCGGTCGGGCTGGCGGCGGCGGGCTGGGCCGCGACCCGGGCCTGGGGCGCGCCGGGGAGAGCCGGGCGCGCGGCGCGAATCGTCGTCGCACTGGTCGGGGTCGAGATCGCGCTCGGCATCGCCAACGTCTTCCTGCTCACCCCGACCTGGCTCTCCCTCCTGCACCTGGCAACGGCCGACGGACTCTGGATCGCCTGGGTGTGGCTGGGAGCCGAGCTGTTCGGGCAGCGCCGCGGGGCGGCGACCGGGGGCGGGGCCGAGACTGGCTAGTGTCCCGCTCCGAAAGTGCCGTTCGCCTAGCTCGCGCCGATTCTCGTTCCTGGCAAGGCGCTGCGACGAGCCATATCGGGGATCTGGAGAGGAGCAGCAACGCCGCCGGGGGCGAGAAGGGGCTGAGATTGGGGTATGGAATTTCCGGAGCGGGACACTAGCCCGATCCCTCCGCCTCCTCGCGCCGGCTCCGTGCCTTCTGCGCCACCCAGGCCGCGAACACCCCCAGCAGGTAGAGGGCCAGCGTCGGCAGGGCGAAGATGCACAGGTTGAAGACGTCCGGGGTCGGGGTGATGACGGCGGCGAGGAAGAAGATGGCCAGCACCGCCCACCGGAAGTGGCGCATGAGGAAGCGCGGCGTCACGACGCCGATCTGCGAGAGCAGGAAGATCAGGATCGGCATCTCGAACATCACGCCCAGGCCGAGGATCACCGTCATGAGGAAGCGGAAGTACCGCTCGACGGTGATGCCGAGGTCGAAGTCGCCCGCCATCTGGATCAGGAAGTCGATCGCGAACGGGAAGGCGACGTAGAAGCCGAAGGCGCCGCCGCCGAGGAAGAAGCCCGAGCCCAGGAAGATGAACGGCAGGGCCCAGCGTCGCTCCCGGCGGTACAGCCCCGGCGACACGAAGCCCCAGATCTCGCCCAGGATCCAAGGCGCCGAGAGGAACAGCGCCGCGAGCGCCGCGACCTTCATGTAGAGCAGGAAGGCGTCCGGGACGCCGAGGACGAGGAGCCTCGCCGGGTCCTGGCCCGCCGCCGCCTGCTCGACGAAGATCTTCTCGATCGGTCCCGCCAGGTAGCGCACCAGGGGCTTGGCGAAGGTCCAGCACCCCAGCAGCACCACCACGAACGCGATCAGCGAGCGGACGATGCGGGTGCGCAGCTCCTCGAGGTGCTCCATGAGCGACATGCTGGGGAGCCGCTCCTGCTCGTCGCCGTCCGGCGGCGGGGCGTCCGCCGGACGCCGCGTTCGACCCACGGGCCAGAGATCCTCGGACTCCGGGGTCCGTCCGGTCGCTTCCCGGGCGACGGGCTCGCCCTCGGGGGGCTGCGGGGTGGTCATCCGGCCGACTCGCTCACTCTGGGCCGTCGGGAGACGGGGCATCCGAGCCCGCCGTCCGCTTCGCGTCGGGCTCCGCGGCCGGGGTGGGGAGCGGCTCCATGACGTCGCTCGCGGGCTCGGTCGCCGAGCCCTCGGCCGCCTTCAGCTCGGCTGCCTCCAGCTCGGCCGCCGCCGGGGCCGTCTTCGGCATCTCCTCGACGTCGTAGCGGGGGGGATGGGGAGCCGGGGCCGGCTTGGCGACGGGGTTGCGCGGCATCCGCCCCTCGTCGACGGAGATCTCCGCGTCGAACGACCTCTTCAGGTCCTGGGTCGAGCGCTTGAACTCCCCCAGCGCTCTCCCCAACGTACGGCCGATCTCGGGCAGCTTGCGCGGGCCGAAGATCAGAAGCGCCAGGACCAGGATGAACAGGATCTCGTAGATGCCCAGCGAACCGATCAAAGTACCCCCTCGACCCCCATCCTTGCGGCTCGTCACGGTCCATGTCAAGGAGCGACCGACCCCATGTTACGATCCGCGCATGAGACCGGCCTGGCGCAACGCCGCGATCGCCCTCTTCGCCCTCGCACTGCTGTTTGGCGGCATGATGGGCGACCGACTGCTCGCCCTGACCGGCGAGGGCCGCGACGCCCTCCGTCTCTACACGGAGCTCGTCGGCACGGCCCACGACACCTACGGATCGGAGATCGAGTACGGAGCCATCGTCCGCGCCTCGGTCGAGGGGATGCTCCGGACGCTCGACCCCCACACCAACTACCTGCCGCCGCGCGCCTACGACGACATGAGGGAGCGCCAGCAGGAGACGTTCTACGGCCTCGGCATCTACGTCAGCCTGCGCAACAGCCGACTCACGGTGATCGCCCCCATGGAGGGAACGCCGGCCTCCCGCCTCGGCATGCGGGCCGGCGACGTCATCAGCCACATCGAGGGCGAGTCGACCAGCGGGATGTCGGTGGACGAGGCGGTCGGCCGCCTGAAGGGACCGAAGGGCACACCGGTCAACATCACGATCGTCCGGGCCGGCCTCGACGAGCCCCTGGACCTCGAGATCGTCCGGGACGAGATCCCGCAGACGACCGTCCGCTACGCCTACATGCTGGAGCCTGGCACGGGCTTCGTCTCGCTGTCCGACTTCTCCCGCTCGAGCTCCCGGGAGATCCAGGAGGCGATCGCCGACCTGCGGACCCAGGGCATGGAGCGCCTGGTGCTGGACCTGCGGTACAACGGCGGTGGACTCCTCGACCAGGCCATCGAGGTGGCCGACCAGTTCCTGCCCGCCGGCGCCCCGATCGTCGAGACCCGGGGCCGGACCCGCGATTCGCTCCAGGAGTACCAGGCGGCGGGTGACCAGGCCTACCTGGACCTCCCCCTGGTCGTCCTGGTCAACGGCGGCTCGGCCTCCGCCTCGGAGATTCTGGCCGGGGCGATTCAGGATCACGATGTCGGGCTCATCGTCGGGACTCCGACCTGGGGCAAGGGCCTGGTGCAGACCGTCTACAGCCTGCCCTACGGCGCCGGGCTGGCCCTCACGACCGCCAAGTACTACACCCCCTCGGGCCGGCTGATCCAGCGCGACTACACGTCGTGGTTCGACTACCAGGCTCACGAACAGAACGACGGCGAGACGAGCGACCTGGGTCCGGAGTTCCTGACCGACCTCGGCCGGACGGTCTACGGCGGCGGCGGGATCACGCCGGACTTCGAGGTGGAGCCGCTCGAGATCGACCCGTTCCTCCAGTACCTCCACAGCCGCAACGCCTTCTTCCGATTCGCCACGGAGTGGGCGAACACCCACGACGCCGTCGAGGAGGAGTGGGAGCCGGAGCAGGAGGTCTACGGCGAGTTCGTGGGCTGGGCCCGGGAGAACGAGCTGATCGGCGACGACGAGGGGGAGGCGGAGCAGCTCGACAACGCCGACAACAGAGAGTACGCCCTGCGCCAGATCCAGGCCGAGGTGCTGAGCGCCGCCTACGGGCTCGGGGCCCGCCACCGGGTGCTGATCCGGGGCGACCAGCAGGTGATCCGCGCTCTCGAGCTCTTCCACGAAGCCGGCGAGCTCCTGCTGGCCCGGGACCGCATGGAGCGGGACGGCGAGCGGGATCCCATGCCCTCTCTCTCGGCCGGCCTGCAGTAGCGCCGCGCGCGGCCGGTCAGAGCTCCGCGAGGAACCGTCGGACGAGCTCGGGCAGACGCTCGAGGTCGTAGCCCCCTTCCAGCGTCGCCAGAACGCGACCGTCGCACACCTCGTCGGCGATCTCCGCGACCCTCCGGCCCCACTCCGCGAAGCCGTCGGCCGTGACGCTCATCCCGCCGAGGGGATCGGCGAGCCAGGCATCGAATCCCGCCGACACCAGCAGCGCCTGAGGCTGGAACTCGCGGAGGGCCGGGAGCACCCGGCCCTCGATCGCCTCGCGGTAGCCGTCGTCCCCGGTGCCGGCCGGCAGCGGCAGGTTGAGCGTCGTCCCAGCCCCCTTGCCGCGGCCGATCTCCCGCGACGACCCGGTCCCCGGGTAGAAGGGATACTGGTGGGTGCTGGCGAAGAAGACGTCGGGGCGAGACTCGAAGACGTGCTGGGTGCCGTTCCCGTGATGGACGTCGAAGTCGAAGATCGCCACGCGCTCCATCCCGTGGTGGTCGACGAGGTGGGCCGCCGTGGCGGCCACGTTGTTGAGATAGCAGAAGCCCATCGCGTGGTCGGCCTCCGCGTGGTGACCTGGCGGCCTGACCGCGGCGAACGCTCGGCGCCCCGAAGCCCCGCAGACCCAGTCCGCAGCCTCGAGGAGGGTCTCGACCGCCGCCCAGGCGGCGGGCCAGGTCCGCTCCCCGAGGGGATTGTCCGCCGAGTCCAGCAGGCCGTCACCCCGCTCCGTGGCGTGTTGGAAGCGCTCGAGATAGCGCTCGTCGTGGACCGCCATGACGGCCTTCTCCCGGGCCGCGTGGTGACACCCCGAACGGATCTCCCACCCCTCCCCCGCGAGCGTGTCGATGATGCACCGGAGACGCTCGGGGACCTCGGGAAACCCCGGGGGAGCCTCGTGCTGGAAGCAACGTGGGTCAGTGAAGATCCTGGCTCTGCCGCCGGACATGGGCGGGATCATAGCCTGATGCCCGCATCGGACCGTGGGGAGAGGCTCACGATGGCCCATGGGCGGCCGTCCTTCTGGGCACCGAGAGGCCGCCGTCGAGGAGCCGGCGTCGCATGCGATGGAGCATCGAGTCCACCGAGCTGGGGTCGAGCTCGCCGAGGCGGACCGAGATCTCGCGACTGGTCATGCCCTCGAGGTAGGCCCACCCGAAGACGCGGAGGTTGCGGCGGCCGGTCGGATGGTCGCAGCCTTCGCACAACCGGCGCGCGAGCATGCGCCGACGCTCCGAGGTCACGAGGCGCTGCTCGGGCGACGGCTCGCGGGCCGCCAGGGTGTCGAGTCCCGGCGCGGGCCCGAGCCCCTCGGCGGAGCGGCTCCAGGGCCAGGCCCGCTTCCCGGTCTTCCACGCCCGTGCGCGATCGAGCACCACCCGCTCGGCCACCCGGAACAGGTAGAAGCCCACGGCCGGGTCGGCCAGGGATCGCGGCCTCAGCCGGCCGCGCCGCGCCTGCTGCACGAGATGACACAGCACATCCTGCAGCAGATCCTCGGCCTCCGGCCGGTGGTTCTTCGGCCAGCCGCGAGCAACACCGCGCTGCACGCCGTTCTCCAGCGAATCGCCGAAGCGATCCAGGAGCTCCCGCCACGCTCCGTCCGCTCCGGGACGGCAGCACCTCACCAGGGGATGCCTCGAATCGAGACGGTCCATTCCCGTCCTCCTCTTCCGGTCGTTTCCGGGAGGGAGAAGAGGGTGCTGCGCTGGAGCGTCAGGAGAGGGGCGGCAGGCCCCTCGGCAGGCAGGGTGAAACTATCACAGCGGCACGCCGGTCGAGCCGGCGGCGGAGCCGTGGCGGGCTTGGGGGGACCGCGCGGCGTGGACGCCGTCGGGGCTCCCTACCGCATCTTCTCTTCGACGAACTCCACGTGCTTGCGGACCTTCGGATCGTACTTCTTGAGACGCAGCTTCTCCGTCGAGAGGCGCTTGTTCTTCGTCGTCGTGTAGAAGTACCCGGTCCCGGCAGTGGAGACGAGCTTGATCTTGTCGCGCATCGCTTGGACCTCGATTCGACGCTGGTTCCGCGGAAGACGGTGGTGGATTGGAAATGGCGGGGCCGACGGGACTCGAACCCGCGACCTCCGGCGTGACAGGCCGGCGTTCTGACCAACTGAACTACGACCCCGCTGGGTCTCTGCGACAACCGGGAAGCTCTCGGGTCCGCCTCGTCTCCCTGGTGGGAGGTGAGGGATTCGAACCCACGACCCCCTGCGTGTAAGGCAGGTGCTCTACCGCTGAGCTAACCTCCCCCGAGCCGCAGGCCGTGAAGTCTACGGAACCCGCACCGGGAAGTCAACGCCGTCCGTGAAAAGCCCGCGCCCGTTTGGCGCAGGCGACCGTTCGTGTCAGACTTGAACGAGTTGACCGTTCCCGAACGCACGGGGCCGAGAGAGCCTCTCGACCCCGACCTCTCGACGGCCAGAGTCCCAAACCAGACCGATAGCGATGCCAAGAGACGAGGAGAGACCATGCACGAGCTCCCGCAGCTACCCTATTCCCGCGACGCCCTCGAGCCGCATATCGACGCGCGCACGATGGAGATCCACCACGGCAAGCACCACGCCGCCTACGTCGCCAACCTGAACAAAGCCCTCGAGGGACACGACGCCCTGGCATCGAAGAGTGTCGAGGACCTGCTGGCCCACATCTCGGAGGTGCCCGAGACGATCCGCACCGCCGTGCGGAACAACGGCGGGGGGCACGCGAACCACGCGTTGTTCTGGCAGATCATGGGCCCCGACGGCGGCGGCGAGCCCGGCGGCGAGCTGGGCGAGGCGATCCGCGGCACCTTCGGCAGCTTCGACGATTTCAAGAAGCGGTTCGCCACGGCGGCCGCTACGCGGTTCGGCTCCGGGTGGGCCTGGCTGGTGGTCTCGTCCGGCGCCCTCGAGGTCCTCTCCACAGCCAACCAGGACAGCCCCCTCATGGACGGGAAGACCCCGCTCCTCGGCCTCGACGTGTGGGAGCACGCCTACTACCTGAACTACCAGAACCGCCGGCCGGACTACGTCTCGGCCTGGTGGAACGTCGTCCGCTGGCAGGCCGTGGCGAAGCGCTTCGCCAACGCGGGTAACTGACGACCGGCCCGATCCGGCCTGCCCATGGCGAACCCCCATCGAGAGTCCCCATGAGGAGTCCCCGTGCCGAGCCCCCGCGACAGCGGTCCGGAGGGCACGGGGACGGCAGGCCCGGCCAGAAGGGTAGTGGCTCCGCAACCTCCAACCTGCTAGGATCTGACCGTCTCCCGGCTGGCCGCACCGCAGCATCCCTGCGGCCTCAACTTTCGATTTCGCGCCTCCCGCGGATTCCGAGGAAACCGATGGATCGTCGAATGAGATCCCCCCAAGCAGACGCCACCAAGATCTTCAAGGCCCTCAGTGACCGGACCCGTCAAAGGATCCTACAGATCCTGGAAGACGGGCGGCTGAGCGTCGGGGAGATCGTGGACCACTTCCCCCTGTCCCAGCCGACCATCTCCCGGCACCTGGCCGTTCTGAAGGAAGCTTCGCTCGTGCAGGACGAGAGACGAGGCCAGCGGGTCCTGTACCGACTCCGCGACGGCGGCCTGGCGTCTTCGATGGACTTCTTCGGCCAGTTCCGGCAGTGCCGCCGCATCCTCGCGATGAGCGGAGACACGCCGTCGGACCGCGACGAGCTGGAGCCGGCGCCCCGGCAGCAGCGCGAAGCGCTATAATCAGCGGCTACGGCCTCGAACCGGAAGCCGGTCCGGCTCCCCGTCCCCGAGGCCGGACAGGCGGTGTAGCTCAGGGGTTAGAGCGAGCGGCTCATAACCGCTAGGTCAAGGGTTCAAATCCCTTCGCCGCCACCATATCCTCGGCCTTCAGGCCCCGATCCCCGGCCTCCGTGGACCTGCCACGTCAGCTCGACCGATCGCTCCGGCGCCTCGGCTGCTCGACGAGCGAACCTCTCGTGGTCGCCTTCTCCGGAGGCTGCGACTCGACCGCGCTGCTCGCGGCGTTGACCCGGATCCGTCCCGCCGGAAGCTGCGTCGCCGCCCACCTCGACCACGGCCTCGACGGCGGCTCCGCCCAACGCGCGCTTCGGGCCACCAGAATCGCCCGGCAACTCGGCGTCGAGCCCGTCACCAGCCGTAGGCGCGGGGAGGGACGTCCGCCCCGAGGGCTCGAGGCCGCCGCGCGGGCACGCCGCTACCGGTTCCTCGAGGAGGTGCGACTCGCTCGCGGAGCCCGATTCGTGCTCACGGCCCACCACCGGGACGACCAGGCCGAGACCGTCCTGTTGAGGATCCTCTTCGGCTCGGGCCTCCAGGGGCTGCGAGGGATCGCACCCCGCCGGGGGTCCATCCTCCGCCCCCTGCTGGACGTCCCGCGGATCGATCTGATCCGGTGGCTCGAGATCCGGGACCTGCGCTGGCTGGAGGACCCGGGAAACGAGGACCTCGCGCGGCCCCGAAACCGCATCCGGCACCTCCTGATGCCCAGGCTCTCCGCCTCCGACCCCGCGCTCACGGCCCGCTTGGCGCGCCTGGCCGATCGGGCCCGACAGGCCGCCGAGGCGGTCGCCGCAACGGCGGCTCGGAGAGTCGCCCTCGACGGCCCGGCCGAAGCGGCCACCCTCGACGTGGAGCGTCTCCGGGCTCTCCCGCCGGACCTGCGCCCCTGGGCGCTCGCTGCCCTTCACCAGCGCGCAGGCCGCTCGTACCCTCCCGGTAAGGCCGCCCGCCGAGAGCTCGAGCGGCGTCTCGCTACGGGTTCGTCACTGGAATGCGACTGCGGCGACGGCTGGCGCTGGTTCGAGGAGGGCGGGCGCCTGGGCATCGCGGCGGCGGAGTCCCGGGTCCTCCGGCGTGCCCATCCGTTCTCGTATACACTCCGAGTGCCGGGCCGAGTCCATCTGCACGAGATTCATGGGACCATGCGACTCGAACGCAGGAAGGTGTCGGAGTGGATGTTCCGCGGCGCACCGCACCGAGCGGGGCTCGCTCTGCCGCTGAGTCCCGGCGATCTGGTTCAGGTCCGAAACCGACGACCCGGAGACAGGATCCGCCCCCTGGGCAGCCTCCACCGGTGTCGTCTGAAGGACCTTCTGATCGATCGACGAGTACCGAGAGATCGGCGCGACCAGCTACCTTTGTTGTGCGTCGACGGTCGAATCGCCTGGGTGCCCGGCGTCACGATCGACGAGGCCTTCCGCCTGGACCAGCAGGACGAGGCCTGGGTGGTGGAGATCGAGCCCTCATGAATTCCTCCGTCATCGACCTGGTCTACGCTGCCGAGGAGATCCGCCGCGAGGTCGCTGCGCTGGGCAAGCGCATCGAGGCGGAGTACCGACGGAGTCCGCCGCTCGTGCTGTCGCTCCTCGGCGGTTCTCTCGTCTTCTGCGCTGACCTGGTGCGCACCCTGACAGGCTCCGTCCGGTTCGAGCTGGTCCAGATCGTCGTCCAAGAGAGCGAGGGGCAGCGGGAGCCGCGAGAGATCCGCTTCCCGATCTCCGTCGGAGTGGAGGGAGAGCGGGTCCTCCTGGTGAAGGACGTGGTGGACACGGGTGTCACCGAGGCCTATTTGGAGGACGAGCTACGCGAGCTGGGGGCCGCCGAGGTCCGGCTCGCGGCTCTCGTCGACATGCCCGGGGAGCGAAAGACCGATGTGCGGGTAGACTTCCCGGTCTTCGCCGGGACCCGAGACGGGACCCTGGTGGGCTATGGCATGAAGCTCGACGGGCACTACGGCAACCTGCCGTTCATCGGCAGGATCCGGGCCGAGGATCGGAGTCCCGCGCGTGATGGCGGGTAGATCCGCCCGAGTCGGCCAGACGAGGGAATCCGGCGCCGGGTCGAGCGGTTCTCTCAGGAGAGCCGCGGTGCCGGTGCGCCGGTGCGGAACCAAGCAAAGAGGAAAGGTGGCAAGGCCTTGAGCTCGACTGTTAGAACACTGATCTTCTGGATGGTCATCTTCGTGGTGGTCATCCTGCTGTGGAACACCTTCCAGACCGGTCGGTCGCCCCAGCACGAGCTCACCTTCACCGAGTTCATGAGCGAGGTGGGCAGCGGCCGGGTCTCCGAGGTCACGATCCAGGGTCAGGAGATCACCGGCAAGTTCCGGGGCGACGGCGCCTACCCCGAGGGCGACGTCTTCGTCAGCCTCGCGCCCGAGTATCCGGGTCTGGTCCAGGAGCTCCGCGACGCCGGCGTCACGATCCGCGCCGAGAAGCCGGAAGAGAACACCCTCTTCAGCCTCCTCGTGGCGTGGGCCCCGCTCCTCCTCATCCTGGGGCTGTGGATCTTCTTCATGCGCCAGATGCAGACCGGCGGCAACAAGGCGCTCTCGTTCGGCAAGAGCAAGGCCAAGCTGATGAACACGGGGGGCAAGAAGGTCACCTTCAAGGACGTCGCCGGCATCGAGGAGGCGAAGGAGGAGCTGCAGGAGATCGTCGAGTTCCTCAAGGAGCCCCAGAAGTTCCAGAAGCTCGGCGGCAGGATCCCGAAGGGCGTCCTCCTCATGGGGCCTCCGGGAACCGGCAAGACCCTGCTCGCCCGCGCCATCGCCGGCGAGGCCAACGTCCCGTTCTTCTCCATCTCGGGCTCGGACTTCGTCGAGATGTTCGTCGGCGTCGGCGCCAGCCGCGTTCGCGATCTCTTCGAGCAGGGCAAGAAGAACGCTCCCTGCATCGTCTTCATGGACGAGATCGACGCCGTGGGACGCCACCGCGGCGCCGGGCTCGGCGGCGGACACGACGAGCGCGAGCAGACCCTCAACCAGCTCCTGGTGGAGATGGACGGCTTCGAGTCGAACGAGGGCGTCATCCTCATCGCCGCCACCAACCGCCCCGACGTGCTCGACCCGGCCCTGCTGCGGCCCGGCCGCTTCGACAGACGGATCGTCGTCGACCGGCCCGACATCAACGGCCGGCATGGCATCCTGAAGGTCCACACCCGCGAGATCCCCGTGGCGGACGACGTGCGGCTCGAGGTCATCGCCCGGGGAACGCCCGGCTTCGCCGGCGCCGATCTGGCCAACCTGGTCAACGAGGCCGCGCTGATCGCCGCGCGGCGCGGCAAGACCCGAGTCGACATGGACGACTTCGAGTTCGCCAAGGACAAGGTCCTGATGGGGGTCGAGCGCAAGACCCTCATGATGAACGACGAAGAGAAGAGGGTCACGGCCTACCACGAGGCCGGACACGCCCTGGTGGCCGCCTTCACCCTGGGCTCCGACCCGCTGCACAAGGTGACCATCATCCCCCGCGGTCGGGCCCTCGGCCTGACGATGCAGCTCCCCCTCGAGGACAAGCACACCTACAAGAGGACCTTCGTGGAGGGGCGGCTCGCGATCCTCATGGGCGGACGGGTCGCCGAGGAGATCACCCAGGACGACATCACCACGGGCGCCGGCAACGACATCGAGCGCTCCACCGACATGGCCCGCCGCATGGTCTGCGAGTGGGGCATGTCCGATCTCGGCCCCCTAGCCTTCGGCGCCAAGGACGAACCGGTCTTCCTGGGGCGCGACTTCAACCAGCGAGCCAATTACAGCGAGGACACCGCGATCCGGATCGACCGCGAGGTGGAGCGGATCGTCCAGGACGCCTACGAGAGGGCCAAGACCATCCTGTCGGACCACCGCGAGGTCCTGGACGCCCTCGCCCTGGAGCTCCTGGAGAAGGAGTCCATCGACGGCGAACGGATCTACGCGATGATCGAGGAGATGACCGGGGTCGTGATCGATCGGCCCCGGCCAGCGGCGGTCCAGGGCGGTGACGGGGGTCCCGGGGACGAAGAGGCCGCCACCGGCGAGGACGCGAGCGGGGACGAGTCCGCCCAGAGGCCCGACGAAGGGCTGGAACCGGGCATGGTGACGGCCCGGGGGCGAAGGGCGGAGAGCGACGACCCGGCGGGCGCCTGAGAATGGGAGGCCTGCTTCCCGGAGGTACCTTGTAGACTCCAGTTGTCCCGAGCCGGGCCCCACGATGTCCTCCGTTCGCTCCGCATCCCCTCCGACGACCTGGTCCTTCGACCTGTCCGGTGGACGCGTCCTGCGATTGGGGCCGGTGCCCCGCGTGATGGGGGTGCTCAACCTCACGCCCGATTCGTTCAGCGACGGCGGGTTGTGGCTCGAACCGGCCCGGGCTGTCGATCACGCCCTCGAGATGATCGAGGCGGGAGCCGACCTCCTGGACCTGGGGGCGGAGTCCAGCCGACCCGGCGGTGGCGTCTACGGGCGAGGCGCCCGCACGGTTCCGGCGGCCGAGGAGGCGGACCGGCTGCTCCCCGTGCTCGAAGCCCTGAGACCCCTCACAGAGGTCCCGATCTCCGTGGACACGCGGAAGGGCGCCGTGGCGCGGCAGACTCTGGAGGCGGGCGCCGACCTGATCAACGACATCTCCGCCCTGGGCGACCCCGAGCTCGGACGGGTCGTCGCCCGGGCCGGCTGCCCCGTGGTGCTGATGCACAGCCGGGGCGAGCTGGCGACGATGCAGGTCGAGGTCTCGTTCCACGACGTGACCGCCGAGGTGGCCACCGAGTTGCGACAGGCCGTCGAGCGCGCCGCGAGCCTCGGGATCCCCGCCGAGCGAACCCTCCTCGACCCGGGCCTCGGCTTCGGCAAGACCGCCGCCCAGAACCTGCGACTGCTGCGCGAGCTGGACCGACTCACGCCGAACGGCCGGCCGCTCCTCGTCGGAGCCAGCCGCAAGAGCTTCCTGGGGCACGTGACCGGGCGCCAGCCCGCGGCGAGGCTCCCGGGAAGCCTGGCCGCGGCGGCCTGGGCGGCGCATCATCGGGTGGCCCTTCTGCGAGTCCACGACGTGGCCGAGACCGCCGACTTCCTCGCGGTCTGGGAGGCGATCGAGGCGGCCGCGAGCACCGGGGAGGCCGTCGGGTCATGACCTGGAACGAGTTCCTCACCCTCCTCACCTGGCGGGACATCGTCGACATCCTGCTGGTGGCCGTGGTCTTCTACAACCTGCTGCTGCTCATCCGCGGTACCCGCGCCGTCCAGATTCTCCTGGGGATCCTCTTCATCGGGATCCTCTTCTATCTCGCCCGTCTGCTGCAGCTCGAGGCGCTCCAGACGATCCTGGGTCAGATCTCGTTCCTCCTGCCGTTCGCGATGATCGTGCTCTTCCAGCAGGAGATCCGGCGGGCGCTGGCCAACGTCGGCCGGAACCCCCTCTTCGGCCTGGCGCCGAACCAGGAGGAGGTGGAGACGACCGTCAACGACATCGTCCTCGCGGCCAGCGGCCTCTCCTCCCGCGGCATCGGCGCGCTCATCGTCATCGAGCGCCTCGAGGGCCTGCGCAACTACATCGAGAACGGCATCGAGCTCGATTCGACGCTCTCCTACGACCTGTTGATCAACATCTTCAGCCCCGACGCCCCGCTGCACGACGGCGCCGCCATCATCCAGGGGGACCGGATCGCGGCGGCCGCCTGCTTCCTGCCGCTGACCAGCAACCCCGAGCTCTCGAAGGAGTTCGGAACGCGCCACCGCGCCGCCCTGGGCATCACCGAGGAGACGGACGCCCTGGCGGTCATCGTCTCCGAGGAGACGAGCGCGATCTCGGTCGCGATCGACGGCGAGATCGAGAGAGGGCTCGACGGCAAGGGGCTTCGCAACACCCTCTTCCGCTACCTGGTGACCGATCTCCAGGCTCCGGGGGCCACGACGTGAGCGACGAGCGCAATCTCTGGGGGCTGCGCATCCTCTCGCTGGCCCTGGCGATCCTGATCTGGTTCTTCGTCTCGGTCGAGAAGCGTGAGCCCCAGAGCGACCGGGTCGTCGACGCCAACGTCACCTACAAGACGGCGCCCGGCTTCGTGGTCCTGGATCCGATCCAGGCCATCCAGGTCAGGATCCGGGGTACCCAGACGCAGCTTCGGAGTGTCAACCCCTTCCTCGTGGACGCCCAGGTCGAGCTGCCTGCCGCCCAGGTCGGGCCCCGCGAGGTCGTGCTCGGCTCGGAGCACCTGTCGCTGCCCTCCGGGATCGAGGTCGTCTCCATCGAGCCCAACGTGCTCCGCCTCGAGCTCGACCGCGAGATCAGCGACCTGCTGCCGGTCGAACCGCGGCTCGAGGGCGAGCCGGCCGCCGGCGCCATCGCGCGCACGCCGGAGGCGATCCCCTCCGAGGTGCTGGTTCGGGGCCCGGAGTCCCGGCTTCGCTCCGTGGGCGCCCTGAGCACGACGCCGGTCGACCTGACAGGCCACGCGCTCGACTTCGAGGAGCGGGCCGCCGTGGTCTCCCCCGACTCCCTGATCAAGGTCGTGGACCCCCTCCTGGTCACGGTCCGCGTCCCGATGGAGCTGCCGCCCTCGCCCAGCGGCTGACCCGGCCCGGCGGCCATCCGCTGGTAGACTGACCCCTCTTCGTTTTCCTTTCCCCTGGAGGTCCCCCCCGCATGAATCGATCCCAGGAGCCGCCGCGTCTGTTCGGCACCGATGGCGTCCGCGGCGCGTTCGGAGAGAAGCCCCTCGACCGTGAGACGATCCACGGGCTCGGCTTCCACCTGGGCCGGCTCCTGAGCGAGCGCTCCGGGGACTCACCGCTCGTCCTCCTCGGTGGCGACACCAGGTCATCGACCCCCACGATCGCGGGCTGGCTCAGCGCCGGACTGACCGCCGGCGGGGCCTCGACCCGCTACGCGGGCGTCGTCCCCACCCCGGCGCTCGCCACCCTGGCCCGCGAGCTCGGCGCCGCCACGGCGGCGGTCGTGTCGGCCAGCCACAACCCCCTGCCAGACAACGGCGTCAAGCTCATCGGCGCGGACGGCTTCAAGTGGCCGCGGTCCTGGGAGGAGGAGCTGGAGGCCCGGCTGCACGACGAACCGGGCCCCGAGCCCGGCGGGCGGGAGACCCTCCCCGCCACGGACGCGGCCCTGGCCGCCCGCTACCTCCAGGACCTCGAGGCGTCCGTCCCCTCCGGGCAGCCGCTGGCCGGCCTGTCGATCGTCGTCGACGCCGCGAACGGCTCGGCCTCACCGTTCGCCCACAGACTCTTCGCCGACCTGGGAGCCACCGTCGAGACGATCCACGACGCTCCCGACGGACACAACATCAACCTGGACTGCGGCTCGACCCATCCAGAGAGCGTGGCGGCGGCCACCGTCGCGCGCGGAGCCAACCTCGGGGTCGCCTTCGACGGCGACGCCGACCGCGCCCTGTTCGTGGACGAAAACGGCACGATCCGCGACGGCGACGCCGTCCTCTACCTGTGGGCGAGAACCCTGGCCGGCGACGGGCACCTCGATCCGCCACGCATCGTCGCGACCTCGATGAGCAACCTCGGGTTGGAGAGGGCGCTGGCAGAGTCCGGAGTCGGCGTGACCCGTTGCGACGTCGGCGACCGCGTCGTCGTCGAGACGCTCCGCGTGGAGGGTCTGCTGTTGGGCGGCGAACAGTCGGGTCACATCGTCCACCTCGGCCTGTCCACGACCGGAGACGGCCTCCTGACGGCGCTCCAGGTCGCGCACATCCTGGCCCGCTCCGGGCGCCCCTTCTCGGAGCTCCTCGACGGCTTCCGCCGGTTCCCCCAGATCCTGGTCAACGTCCCCGTGCGATCGAAGCCGGACCTCGCCACCCTCCCGGGGGTCATGGCGGCGGCCGAAGCGGTCCGGGGACGCCTGGGGAACGACGGACGCCTCGTGCTCCGCTACAGCGGCACCGAGCCTCTGGCTCGGATCATGCTCGAGGGCTCGGACCGCGTCACGATCGAAAAGATGGCGTCCGAGATCCGGGTGGAGATCGAGGGGGAGATCGGTCGCTGACCGGTCGACCCGAGACGCCCAGCGGGTGGAGCCGGGCTACGGGCGCCGGCCCCGCCAGGCGTTGAAGGCCTGCCAGAACTCGTCGTTGTTCATGAAGGTGGGCTCCTCGAGCTCCCGCTGGTAGAGGGACAGCAACCGGGGGTTGCTCTGAACCCGGATGTCGCCCCACCCGGCGAAGCTGGACTTCACCCCCGAGGTCCAGTCGACGTTGATGTAGACGAAGGCCTTCACGGCGTCCTCGGACTTCAGGAATCGGAAGTACGGCTCGAACCAGTTCTCCCACACCCGGGGAGAGTCGATCCCCCGGGGCCTGAACTCCTTCGACGTGGGTCCCGACTCCGCGATGATGTAGGGCTTCCCCCGTTCGGCGCCGAAGCGCGCCTCGGAACGCCACTCCCGGGGATTCGAGGCGTTGCCGAAGAGGCTTCCCGCCATCCAGTCGACGTAGTCGTCGCCCGGATACCAGCGGTCCAGGATGGAGGGCACCCCCATCGCGGAGTGGAACACCAGCTCGGCGTTGTCGGCCCCGCTCGCCCGCAGGAGATCCGCGAAGTGCCTCCAGGCCTGCTTGAACGTGTCCGGCCCGTAGATCGTCCCCCGGTGGATGCCCCCGATCGTCTCGTACATCAGGCGGACGAGGACGGGGCCGTCGACGCCGGCGATCTTCCGACCCAGCTGCCGGATGTCCTCGTCGAAGGTGCCGGCGATGATCTCGAGATCACCGAAGCGGTAGCCCTTCTTCCGCTTCAGGTTCTCGTTGGCCTCGAGGATCACGTCGTCCCACAGCTTGGCCAGCTTGTCCAACCGGGGGCTCCGCGAGTCCAGATTCGTGAGCACCCCGTTCAGGCTCTCCAACCCCTCGACGTCGTATCCCCTCTTCTGGAGGTGGTCGTAGACCTGTCGCCAGACCTGCGGCCGCTCGGTGAGCTTCTGGAACACCCGGAAGTCGTAGGTCAGGTTCGCCGAGCTCCGGCCCCGGATCTTGTCTCCGAGACCCAGCTCCACGAGGAACTCGCGAGAAAGGTCGTTGGCGCGACTGCCGAAGTTCGCCGGATGGGTCTGAACCCCGATGAGCGGCACGAACGGATAACGCCGTCCGCTGTTCGGATCCCGCCAGCCGGCCGGAATCGTGTCGAACTGCCCCATCCTGGGCGTGCGCGCCTGACGCGTGGGGTCCGCGATCTTCAGATACGTGCTGACGATCACGGGCCGGGTGCTGATCGCCTTGAAGTACGGAATCGCCTCGCCATCCCAACGGTAGATGTCCTGGCCCCAACCATGGAGGACACGGTGCGTGGGCCGGCTGTTCATGAAGTCGGCGAGCTTGCCCGAGGCGGCGGGAGCGGACTCCTGCGCGGGAGCCGAATCTTGCGCGGGAGCCGACTCCTGCGCCGAAGCCAACGCTGGACCGACCAATTCGGTCGGTGCCAGCGGCGCGCAGGCGATCACGGTCGAGAGGACGAGGGGCAGGGCGATCTTCATGGACTTCCTTCCTTGTTTCTAGTGGAACGGGGCGGCGACGACGCAATGCGAATTCCGGGGGGCCTCTGCTATCGGTCCCGGCGCCTCCGGAGCCCGCCGCGGAGGCTCCCAGGCCCTGGGGGGGGTTCCCGTCCCTAGCAGCCCGTGGTGGAAGCCGGGCGCGAGCGAGAGCGCGCAATCTTCTTCGGAATCCAGGCGGGAATCCGCACTCGATTCGGTGAATCGGGGAGGATTCCCAACGAAGAGTCCGGAGAAGAGGGCCGCTCGTAGCGTGTCTCGCCTTTCACCACGG
>CAJQNK010000082.1 GCA_905479655.1 uncultured bacterium
AATCATTGCCTGGAGCGCGCGCAACACGTTCCTCGTCGGACTCGGCACGGTGATCGCGATCGGGGGCGGCGTCTACGCGCTGCAGAACATCCCGCTCGACGCCATTCCTGACCTGTCGGACGTACAGGTCATCGTCCTGACCGAGTGGGCCGGGCGCAGCCCCGACCTGGTCGAGGACCAGATCACGTATCCGATCGTGTCGTCATTGCTGTCCGCCCCCCGCGTCAAGGTCGTCCGGGGATTCTCCTACTTCGGCTACTCCTTCGTGTACGCGATCTTCGAGGACGGGACCGACCTGTACTGGGCCCGCTCCCGGGTGCTCGAGTACATGGACGAGGCCAAGTCGCGGCTGCCCGACGGCGTGACGCCGACCCTGGGGCCCGATGCGACGGGCGTCGGCTGGGCTCTGGAGTACGTCCTGATAGACCGTACTGCCCAGCACTCTCTAGCCGACCTGCGCACGTTCCAGGACTGGTACCTTCGCTACTGGCTGAAGGCGGTGCCCGGGGTGGCCGACGTCGGGTCCTTGGGAGGCTTCGTCAAGCAGTACCAGGTCGTGCTCGAACCCAACACCCTCAACGCCTACCATCTTTCCATCGATCAGGTCGTGAGGGCGGTCCGCCGCAACAACCTCGACGTCGGGGGACGGGTCCTGGAGCTGGAAGGGACCGAGTTCATGGTGCGGGGTCGTGGGTACATCGAGAGCCTCGCCGACCTGCGCCGCACGGTGGTCTCGGTGCGCGGCGACGGGACGCCCCTGCTACTGGGCGACGTGGCCCGGGTCGAGTTCGGCCCCGAGATCCGCCGCGGGATCGCAGAATGGAACGGGGAGGGCGAGGTCGTGGGGGGCATCGTGGTGGTCCGCTACGGTGCGGACGTCCTTCAGGTGATCCGCGACGTCAAGGCCAAGATGGAGCAGGTGAAGGGCTCGCTGCCCGAGGGCGTCGAGATCGTCTCGGCCTACGACCGGACGGCACTGATCGAACGCACCATCTCCACCCTCAAGGAGAAGCTGCTCGAGGAGTCCATCATCGTCTCCCTGGTGGCCATCGCCTTCCTGTTCCATTTCCGGTCGGCCCTGGTCGCGATCCTCGTCCTGCCGTTGGCGATCCTCGGGAGCTTCATCGGTTTCCGGATCTTCGGGCTCTCGTCGAACATCATGTCGCTCGCCGGGATCGCCATCGCCATCGGCGCCATGGTCGACGCGGCCGTCGTCCTGATCGAGAACGGCCACAAGCACCTGGAGAAGAGCCCGAACCAGCCGCGTAAAGAGGTGCTGCTCCGGGCGGCACAGGAGGTCGGCCCCGCCCTCTTCTTCTGCCTCCTGATCATCACCTTTTCGGTCCTGCCGGTGTTCAGCCTGCAGGCTCAGGAGGGACGTCTGTTCCGGCCCCTCGCGGCCACGTGGACCCTGTCGCTTCTCGTCGCCTCGCTGCTGTCCATCACCCTGGTTCCGGTGCTCATGGTCCTCCTGGTGCGCGGGAAGATCGTCCCGGAGCGCCGGAACCCGCTGAACCGGTTGCTCGTCTGGCTCTACCAACCGGTGTTCCGGGCGTGCATGCGGTGGAGGTGGGGGGTCGTTGTCGCGGCGGTCGCGGTGCTGATCGTCACGGTGCCCGTCGTCCGCTCGCTCGGCTCCGAATTCATGCCACCCCTCGACGAAGGCACCTTCCTCTATATGCCGAACACGCTTCCAGGCGTTCCGATCACGGAGGCCGGCCGGCTGATCCAAGTGCAGGACAAGCTGATCCGCCAACTGCCCGAGGTCGAGTCTGTCTTCGGAAAGGCGGGCCGCGCCATGACGGCGACCGACCCGGCGCCGCTGTCGATGATCGAGACGGTCATCAACCTGAAGCCGCCGGAGCAATGGCGCCCCGGAATGACGGTGGCGAAGCTGGAGAACGAGCTCGACCGCCTGGTGCGCCTGCCCGGCGTCACGAACTCTTGGACGATGCCCATCAAGGCCCGGGTCGACATGCTCACCACTGGAATCCGAACCCCAGTGGGCGTCAAGATCTACGGTCCGACGCTCGACGGCATCGAGCAGATCGGCAAGCGGATCGAAGAGGTGGTCGGCGGTCTGCCGGGGAGCCGGAATGTCTACGCGGAGAGGGTCGTCGGAGGGTACTTCCTGGACTTCGAGATCGACCGCGAGCAGGCCGCCCGCTTCGGACTCGCGGTGGAGGACATCGCCGCGGTGATCGAATCGGCCGTGGGCGGACGCAACGTGACCACGACGATCGAGGGCCGCGAGCGCTTCCCGGTCAACGTGCGCTACGCCCGCGAGCTCCGAGACGATGCCGAGAGGCTCGGACGCATCCTGGTGACGACGGCGTCCGGGGCCCAGATCCCCCTGTCCCAGGTGGCGGACATTCAACGTACCACCGGGCCGCCCGTCATCAAGAGCGAGGGCGGCGCGCTCGTGGGCTACGTGTACGTCGACGTCGCCGGCGTGGACCTCGGCACCTTCGTCACGCGAGCGCGGGAGGCCGTGCGGGAGCAGGTGGAGCTCCCGGCCGGCTACTTCGTGACCTGGTCGGGGCAGTACGAGTACATGCAACGCGCCGCGTCCCGTCTGAAGATCGCGGTTCCGGCGACCCTGGTCATCGTCTTCCTCCTCCTCTACTTCAACTTCAAGAGCATCGGCGAGAGCCTCCTCGTCATGGTCCTCATCCCCTTCGCACTGGTCGGCGCGTTCTGGCTCCTGGCCGCGCTGGGGTACGAGCTGTCCGTGGCCGTCTGGGTTGGTGTCATCGCCCTCGCAGGCGTCGCCACGGAGATCGGCGTGGTGATGGTGATCTACCTGAACGAGAGTCTTGATCGAGCCAAGAGGGAGAGCAGGCTCGGGACAGAGGACGAGTTGCTCGCCGCCGTTCGGGAAGGTGCGGTCCAACGTCTGCGGCCCGTCGTCATGACGGTCACTGCCATCGTCGCAGGCCTCCTACCGATCATGTGGTCTCAGGGGGCCGGCTCCGACGTGATGAAGAGGATCGCCGCGCCGATGGTCGGCGGCATGTTGTCGACAACGGTTCTCGGCTTGCTGCTGCTGCCGGCTCTCTACTTCATCTGGCGGAAGTGGGAGCTCGGGCGGGCCGCTCGCGGCGCGCGGACCAGCCCACCGGGGTCTGAATGAGGATGCCGAGAGTCGAAGGCGCACCAGCACTTCAGCCCGAACCTCTTCCATCGGCCGTGAGGGGTCACCGATGAGCGCGCAGTCCGGCCACGACGGCTCGAGATTCGCTGCACGGCCTCGAATCGACCATCGACCCTTCGGCCTCGTGCTCGCTGGCGGCGGAGCGCGAGGCTTCGCTCATGTCGGAATACTGCTGGGCCTCGAAAACGAGGGCCTGCTCCCAACGGCGCTGGTGGGCGTGTCGATGGGCGCTATCGTCGCCGCAAGCTGGTCGCTGCGGGACGACTGGTACGAGGTACTAATGGGTATCGATACGCGGGCATTCCCGCAACCCCTGAGTCCTCGGGCCGGCACGCGAGTCTCCTGGCCGGATCGTTGCCGATCGTGGCTCGCTCTGGCTCGGGCCGGCTGGGACATGTTCGTCGGCTGGGGTGTGGGCGCCGCCGCCGTGCCGGCGGGACAAGCGGTGCTCCACCAGGTCACAAGAGGACGTAACCTCGAGGAGGGCCGAGTGCCGATCGCGGTCTGCTCGACGGACCTTCGCTCAGGCCAGCGGGTCGTCATCGACTCCGGAGACGCGGCCGAGGCACTGTACGGGAGCGCCGCCCTCGCAGGGGTCGTCCCGCCCCAGCGCCGGGAGGGCCAACTCCTAGCCGACGGAGCGTACGCCGATGTCGCACCGGTCGACGTAGCTCGTAGGCTCGGCCCGCGAGTGGTTCTGGCCGTCGACCCGGGACAGTCCCTTCAGACCCACGAGCCGCGGACCGGCTACGAGGCCCTGTTGCGAGCTGTCGAGATCTGCCAGCTGACCCATGCGGGCCTGCGCTTCGACCAAGCCGACCTCGTGCTGCGACCCGCGTTCCGCCGCACCATCGATACTCTCGAATTCGGCGCTCGGCGCGAGTGCGTCGCAGCCGGCATCAGGGCTGTCCGCCAGAGTCGCGGGAATCTGGCCAGGCTGCTCAAGTCCCGTGGCGGAGGACGCGAGGGGGCGAATCGGTCATGAATCGGCACGATACGCGATCCGATGACGCCGTCTCCGTCCGCTGCCGGCCTTCGCACGGCGAAGACGACCCGGGCAGAGGCGACGGTGCAAGGCGACCAGCCAGCAACGCGAAGACGACGCAAGACGGGCGTAGGCCCACGGAGATGACGGCATGATCCGAGAGATTCTGTCCTGGACCGAGCTACCCAACCTGCATCCGGCGCTGGTCCACTTCCCGATCGCGCTCGTCGCCCTGGCGCTCCTCTTCGAGCTCGGCGGGGTGCTCGGGCGGCGCCCCGAGTGGCTCGACCGGGCGGCGACGACGACCTGGACGGCAGCGGCGCTCGGCGCCTGGGCTGCCTGGTGGGCCGGACGGCGGGCGGCGGACTCCCTGGCCGTCCCCCCCGCTATTCAGGGTCACCTGAACACCCACTCGGACTGGGGTCTCTACACGCTCTGGACGGTGGCGGCTGTCGCGACCCTGCGTCTCGCCGTCGGACTCTGGCGAACCGCCCCGCGCGACGGGCGCCTCTGGCCGGCACTCTTCCTGACGGTCGGAATGGTGGCTTTCGGAGTCGTGGCCCGGACCGCCGACCTGGGAGGCGGACTCGTCTTCCGGCACGGACTCGCGGTTCGAACACAGGCCGATCGCGAGCACCTCCCGAAAAGCGATGGCACGGAGCGGCATCGCGACGGCGGAGACGAGATCGCTGGGGCAGGCTCGGATGCCGCCCCAGCGCTGCGGGTCGAGGCCGACGGCAGCCGGATCTGGACCCCGGGCGGCCGGGCCGCGACAGGAATCGGCACGATCCTCACCTCTCTCGGTGGGGGCGCGCCGCCAGGACTGTCGGCCAGCGCCGGGGCTCCGGGCCTGATCCTCGAGATCGACGGCTCGGGCCTTGCGCTCCTCGAAGCGCCGTGCGGTGACGTCCAGGTCGAGGCCGAGGTCGCGTTCGGAGCTTTCGAGGGCAGCTTCGGGCTCGCCCACCACATCAGCGACGACGGCTCGGGAGGCCTGTTCACGCTCACCGTCCCTTCGGCACGTGCGAACCTCTCCATCCGGGAGGGAGGTGAGGTGAGAACCCTGGACAACGGCGAGAGCTCCTCCGGCGCAGGGCCGATGACCCTGGCGGTCTCCGGCGCCGGCAGGCACTTCCGAGGGCTGATCGACGGCGAGCTGGTCGCTCACGCACACCAGACCGCCCTGCCGGACGGCAGGTGCGGCCTCTACTATGACGGCGTGGGCTCCGTTCGCCTCATCGCTCTGCGGGCCATCCCCGTGGAGTGACACGCCGGACCCCAGACCTGAGACGAGGAGTCAACCGATGAAACCGACTTTCGCCCTGATCGCGACCATCCTGTTGTCGCCCTGGACCCTCGCTGCCATCCCCTCGGATTCCGACGGCGGTCCGTCGCCCGCAACCACCGCCGAAGCCGCCGCCGAGGCCACAGTGGAGGCATTCCACGAAGCGCTGGCCGCGGGGAACCGGGACGCCGTCCTGCTGACATTGGACGACGACGTCGTCATCTTCGAATCCGGAGGAGCGGAGATGACGAAGGGCGAGTACGCTCAGCACCATCTGGAAGGAGACCTCGCATTCTCGGCGGTCGTGGAGCGAGAGATCATCGATCGCTCATCGAGGAGCGACGGAGCCTCGGCCTGGGTCTTGACCCGGAGCCGCACTCGCGGCACCTACCGGGAGCGCGTCCTCGACCTGGTCGGCACGGAGACGATGATCCTGCGCCGTACCGGCGAGGGATGGCGAGTGGTCCACGTCCACTGGTCTTCGCGACCGTGGAGCTGAGCCGGAGGGCGGCGGTGGAGGTCGAGACCGGGCTCCCGCCGGGCAGTGCTGCAAGATCCGGCTCCCAACCGGCTCGCACAGCTGCAAGAGCCAGCCGCCCGGGAAGGAACCAAGACCGGCAGCCTCACCCGACAGCCTATGGGCTCACTTCTTGCAAGATCACGGGGCGAGACGCCTCGAGATGATACCCGAACAGCATGTGTGGCTCGTCTGGTCTTCCGCCTTCCTGATCCCATGGCTCGCGCTGTACTCGGGATATCCGAGGCATCGCCGATCGATGGTCTGGGCCAGCCTGTTCACGACTCCCTTCGGCCTCACCGAACCGCTCTTCGTTCCTGAGTACTGGAGCCCACCGAGCCTGTTCGACCTCGCGCGGACGACCGGGTTCGATCTCGAAAGCCTGATCTTCTGCTTTGCCATCGGCGGCGTTGGTGCTGTCCTGGTCAATGTGCTGTCCGGCCGCCAGGCCGTGCCGCTGCCATCGTCCGCCCACCACGACCCGCGTCACCGCTTTCACCGTCTCGCACTGGCCGCACCCTTCCTGGTCTTCCCCGTCCTCTGGCTCATTCCGTGGAACCCGATCTACCCGGGAATCGTTGCGATGGGCGTCGGCACCGCGGCGACCATCGCTTGCCGCCCGGACCTCCTCCGCAACACCGTGACTGGCGCCATCGTCTTCACGGGCTACTACGTCATCTTCCTGGTAGGCCTGCAAGTGACCGCGCCGGGGTACATCGAGCGCGTGTGGAACCTCGAGGCCCTCTCCGGCTGGACACCCTTCGGCCTGCCGGTGGAGGAGATGCTGTTCGCGGCCGGCTTCGGCGGCTACTGGGCCGGTGTGTACGAACACGTCACCTGGCATCGGTCAAGCGCAAGCTCCGGCGCCGCTCCCGGGTCGACCGCCGTCGGGTCTGCGCGCCCGGCGGCCTCGACGAACAGGATGGAACGGCGATGAACGTCACCGAAGGACGCCCGGCCGCCAAGGTCACACGCCGAGCCGTCAACTGGATCCTCGGCTCGACGGTGGGCGCCCTCGTGGCGTCCATCGTCTACCCGGTCGCCCGGTTCATCACTCCGCCACCCGTCCCGGAGGCAACCACGGAACAGGTCGAGGCGGGGCTCGCCGACGACCCGGAGCTGCTCGCCGGCGGCTTCAAGATCGTGCGATTCGGACTCGAGCCGGTGATTCTGATTCGGCTGGCTGCTGATGACTTTCGCGCCTTCTCCGCCACTTGCACCCATCTCGACTGCATCGTCAGCTACCGCGAGGAGAAGCATCTGATCTGGTGCTACTGCCACAACGGAATCTACGACCTCAACGGGAAGAACATCGGCGGACCGCCGCCACGGCCCTTGACGCCGTACCGGGTCCATGTCGTTCGCGAGGGCGGCGGACCGGATCGGCTCGTCGTGGCGAGAGCGTGAGCCCGAGCGCATCGAGAAGACGAAAGGAATGAAGATGGACGACCATCGAATCCAAGACGAGCCCGGCACGCGGGCAACGGACCCCGTTTGCGGTATGACCGTCTCACCCAGCGAGGCTGCAGCTGTCGTCGACCGGGACGGGCAGCGATTCCATTTCTGCTCGACCGGCTGTCGGGATCGATTCGAGACGGAGCCCGAGCGCTACCTCGCCGGGAGCGGCAGACGGGAGCCTCACGAGGGCTCCCACGCCGAGCCCGCGCCCGAGACCGCGGCGCCGGCGACCGGACGCGAGGTCTACACCTGTCCGATGCACCCCGAGGTGCGACAGGAGGGCCCGGGCTCCTGTCCCAAGTGTGGGATGGCTCTCGAGGTGGCAGGCGTGCCG
>CAJQNK010000083.1 GCA_905479655.1 uncultured bacterium
TTCTCCTGCGAGTGCTGCCCACAGACCGCGGCTTTTGCCCGGCGCTGCTGATCCTGAACCTCGAGCCCCCTCGAAAGGTGAGGGTCGAGTTCACCGCCGGTGCGGCCCGGGCGCGGCAGCCAGACAGCGTCGATGTGGTGAGCGCAACGGGCGCGCAGGAGCCGATCGCTCAACTGCTCAGGGACGCCGAAGGCAACGCCGTCGAGTCCTTCGCAAGCTGGCTGACCCAGGAGCACCGGTTCCGCGAGGTGGTGCTCGTCGGAGGGACCGACCGTGCGTGAGTGGGTCCTCGTCGGGAGCATCGGTCCCGTCGGCGCTTTCGTCGCCTCGGGGCGGCGGAGCCGCGACCTCTGGTGGGGCTCGACGTGGGTCTCCGAATGCTCCCTCGCAGTGGCGAAGCGGCTGGCAAGAGGGGGGCCGGAGGTCGAGGTAACGATGATCCTCCCCACACGGGGCCGCATGGAAGAGGTGGAGAGCCGGTTCCAGCGCGACCGCTACGGCCAACGGATCAACAACCGGATCCTGGCCAGGGTCGTCGCCCCTTCCGCCGATGCTGTTCGAGCCCTGGCCGAAGAGTGCCGCCGGGAGGCAAACAGCCATCTCGCCGAGAAGATCGAGCACACCGAAGAGCGAGCCGGTGGCTCCCACGGGCTCGTGCGATCGGCCCTCGACTTCCTGCTCGACAGGAGGGCGCTCGACCGGCAACTCGACGCGATCCGAAACGGCGACTTCGTCGAGACCTATTTTGCCTGGAGCCCCTGGGAGGAAACGAGCCGCGGCTCGCGATCCTCCATCGAGAGGGCGGACGATCTCCTCACCGCTCGCAAGTCCGCGCGCCTGTTCCGAGAGCCGGAGTGGACCCGAGCCGGATTCCGTCGCAGCGACCTCGACGCTGGTCGGGACTCCGTGTTCCGACCGACTCCGGAGGCGGGCCCCGGGGGCAAGCGGGGCCCGACGCCCGAAGCTCGCCTCCATCGGCGGCGGCTCGGCGTGGGACCTGACGAGGGGCTCGATGCCGTTGGACTGGGACGCCGCCTCGCGCTGTTCGGCAAGGGCGAGCCCCGAATCGGCGCCCTGCCCTTTCCGCCGCTCTCTCGGGTCACCTTCGACCCCTGGCTCGTGGCCGCCGAGAAGACCGCTCGTCCCGCCCTCGACGCGGTCAAGGAGATCTTGGACGAGGCCTGGAAGCGCCGGGAAGAGACCTTCCACATCTGGTGCTCGCCGGCGCGGGACCCCGAACGGCCGATCGAGGAGTCGCGACCGGGATACGGCCGGTTCCGCTACGACGCCTCCTTCCTCATGGAGGGAGGGCTGCCCGCTCTCCAACGGGAGTTGGAGCAGGAGCTGAGCCGGGCCCCGGGTGCGGAAGAGGAGATCCGCCAAGCGCTCGACGACCTCGAGAGCCTCCGCGAGCCCGTCGCGTTCCTCCACGGCCGCCTGGCCGTACCCCCGCCCTACTTCGGCCTGCTGATGATGGACGGCGACGGCATCGGCAGCCGCCTGAAGGAGGCTGGCCGGATCTCACCCTCGAGCGACCCGGTGGACGAGTCAGAGCCAGTGATCGCTCTGGCCGAACACCTCTACCGGTTCGCCGACCAGGCGGAAGACGTCGTCTCGAGAATTGGCCACGGCTGCGCCTTCTTCGTAGGCGGCGACGAGCTCGCCGCCTACCTGCCGCTGGATCTCGCGTTGGACACGGTCCGGAAGCTCGCCCGACTCTTCTCGGAGGGCTCCGAGCAGCACGCGGGGTCCGACGGCCCCCTGACTCTCTCCGCCGGCCTCGCGATCGGCCACCTCAAAGACGACCTCCGAGCTACCCGGCGAGCGGCGACCGAAGCCCTCCGAGACGCCAAGAAGGGGCGCCGGAAGGCGGAGAAGGAGGCGGCCAGCGGAACGGCGCAACCGGGGTGGCTGGCGATCCGCGAGCGGCCGCGCAGCGGCGAGGCCCGCCACTGCGCGGGGCCGACCCCGGACCTGTGCGCGGATCTCGACGCCTGGCGGGACCTCCTCCTCGCGGACCGGCTCTCCCTGCGCACGCCGAGGATCCTCCACGAACTCGGTCTCCGCTTCCGAGACGAGCGCGGGCACGGCGGGAGCCGCGGCCTCGACCTGGCGAAGGGCCGCATTCGCAATCAGTGGGAGCGGTCCGGGAAGGACCCTGCCGAAGAGCCTGCGGACACGAGCCGCGAGACGCATCTCGCCGAATGCGAGACGCGTCTCGTCGAGCGTCTGCGCGAGGCCCCCAGCTGGGAAGGTCTCTTTCGTCTGGCTGACGAGATCGCCATCGCGGGCCGGATCGCGAAGATCCATGCCCTGAGGGAAGCGAAAACGGGAGGAACGAGATGACGGGCCGGACCACCTGGTGGCTGGAGCCTCGCGAACCGCTCGTCTTCGGCACGGGAGCACGGTCCCCGGCCCTCGCCCCCCGAGCGGGTTGGTGGCTACCGACCCAGGGCACGGCCGTCGGGACCGTCCGCTCGACGCTCATTCCGAAGGGACAGCGGGTCGGACCGGAGGAGGCACGGAAGCTCCTGGAGATCGGCATCGACGGCCCCTGGCTCGCCCGCCACGTGGATGAAGCGGAGCGGCCCTTCGAGGTCTGGGTACCCATGCCCGTGGACGTTGCGGTCGTCGACTCGGAGGAGGACGAGGACGACCGAGGTAGGGGCCCTCTGGTCCGCAGCGAACTCATCAAGCCCGACCCTGGCGAGGGGGCCCTGGGGAGCAGCGGCGACGACGCTCCCCCCCTGTTCCTTCACGTCCATCCCAAGGACGCCGACGGCCACAAGACCCAGCCACCGGAGTTCCCGTTCTGGCCCCTGGACGAGGCCGTGAAGTGGGCCCTGACGGAGACGACCCGCCGGGACGACGGAACGGCCTGGCGAGCGCCGAAGCGCGGCCCGCTCCTCCCCGAGCACAGGGTCCACGTCAAGATCGAGCGGGGCCCCTACACCGCGGAGCCGGAGGCTCTCTTCAGTACGCCGGGAATTCGCTTCGGCAAGGAGTTCGGGCTCCTCCTGGAGGTCGAGGATGGGCGACGCGACGCCCCGGGCCCCTCCCCCATCCCGGCTTCGGGACGCCTGGTGACCCTCGGAGGCGAAGGCCGCACCTCGGTGCTGACGATCCGCGAGTCCCGGGCTTGGCCCTGCTTCGCCCACTATCGGGCCGCCTACGATCAACGAGCCCGGGAGATCGCGGCGAGCGGCGACCGCCTCGGCCTCCGCCTCCAGCTCGTCACCGCCGGCTGCTTCGGTGGGTGGCGACCGGACCCATGGCCCGAGGACCTCCCCGGCAAGCTCCAAGCCGTCGCGATGGACCGCTTCCAGCCGGTGAGCGGCTGGGACCTTCAGAATCGAAGGCCAAGAGCGGTCCGGCGCCTCGTCCCCGCCGGGGCGGTCTACGTCGTCGGCCCCGTCCGTTCGCCGAGCGAGCTCGTTCGCCTCTGCGAGACCTGGTGGACCCGCTCGCTGTGCAAGGACACGCTCCCCGACGGGGACGCCTTTCTGGCTGCACCGGCTCGCGACGGCTACGGCCGAGTCCTCCCCAGCCCGTGCCGCATCCCCGCAGACCTCCTAGACGCCGATCCGGAGACCTCACCATGACTGAAGCCGAACACCATCTCCCCTACCTGCTCCACGCGTTGACACCCGTTCACGTCGGTGGCGACGAAGGCCAGGCCGGAATCGACCTTCCCACCCTGCGGGAGCAGCACACCGGCTATCCATTGATCCCAGGCTCGTCGGTCAAGGGAGTCCTGAGGGAGGAGGCAATGGAGAACGCCTCGACCTCGGAGAAGGAGGTGAACGCCGCCTTCGGACCGCCGTCGGAAGAGGCTGGAGACCACCGTGGCGGCCTCGTCTTCACCGACGCCCTCCTGCTCGCGCTCCCCGTGAGGAGTCTGTATGGCACCTTCGCCTGGCTCACCTGCCCCTTCGCCCTTCACCGCCTGTCCCGCGACCTCGGGGTGTCGGGGCTCGATCCCCTCCCCACTTTCGCCGAGCTCGTGTTCGAGGACTGCGCCGTGCCGGCGAGCGACGACGGCAAGCTCGACTCCAAGCTCGTCGAGCGCAAGGACGACTCCGGGCGCGTCTACCTGGACGAGGTGGAGCTCACGGCCCGACCGAGCCAGGACGCGGCCACCCTGGCAAGAGACCTCTCCTCCTGGCTGTGGCCCGGGGACGCTGAAGCGGCCGAGCTCTTCCGGGGACGGCTGGCCGTGGTTCACGACGACCTGCTGGGGTTTCTCAGCCGGCTGGCCCTGGAGGTCCGGTCCCGAGTCAAGATCGACCGCGACACCGGGACCGCTGCGGGCTCGGGGCCCTGGACCGAGGAGCACATCCCGGCGGAAACGCTCCTGGCGGGTCTCGCCGTCGGTCGTCGGACCCAGGAGGGCCGGCGGCCGGAAGGCACGCGCTGGAAGGCCGAGCAGAGCCTCGAGGTGCTGCGCTCCCTGACCAGGAACGGGCCACTGCTCCGCTTCGGAGGCAACGCCACGATCGGCCTCGGTCGGACCCGGATGCGTCTCGTGGAGAACGGGGGCGTCCGGTCATGACCCAAACCCGCGATCAGCGCGTCGTGGCCGCCTACGACCGGGACGGGCGCCCGCGAACTGCCTCGGCCAAGCTCCGCTCGCGAGCCCGCGACCTGCCGGCCATGCTCCGCCGCCACGGGCTCCTGCAGGTGCTCTCGTTCCTCGCCGCCAAGAAGAAGGATGACGGCACGCTGGCCGAGCTCCTCTGCCACGGGATCGGCGAGGCCCTGGGCGAGAGGATCGAGACGAAGGCCTACACCCGGTACCGGGACGACCTCGCGAAGCTGAGCCTGGGTGAGTACCTGCGCCACCAGGAGGCGTCCTTGGTCGCCGCGTCGTGGCTGAAGCTCCTGATCGAGGCCCACCCCGAGAGCGGCGAGGAGGCCCTGGCCGCGGGGGAGACCCCGAACGCAGATCCCCGTGGAGAAGCCTCTTGAACCGGGACCGCCACCCCCTCTCGAGCTGGCCGCGACGGCTCCGACGCTCGGCCGCGGACCTCCCGGCGGAATCGGTTGCGCGCGGGATCCCGACGCCGCTCCCCGCCCACGCCGGCCTCTGGCTCGACCGCTGTCTCCAGTGGGAGCCGGGAAGCGGGCCCGACAGCAGCGACGGTGGGTGGCCGGCCCGCGAGGCTCTCTTCGAAGCCGCCGTCCAGGCGCTCCGCCCCCCTGGAGCCCACGACAAGCCCTCGCCCGCCCTCGAGAGCTACGGCCCGGTCTTCCTTCGTTGGCGCGACACTCTCGCCGAGCCGGCCTCGGGGGTGACCCGCCACACCGTCGAGCTGGTCACCACCGGCCGCGTCCTCCTCCACCCGGCGAGTGGCTCCACCGTCACCGACGGCGCGATCCTCCTCCACCACACCTACGGCGTCCCCTACCTCCCCGGCTCGGCGCTCAAGGGCGCCGTCCGCCGGGGCCTCGCCGAGCACTACCTTGCCGCGAGAGCCGACCCCGGAAGGGCCGAGGAGGTCTCCGAGCCCCCCGCGGTCGGGCAGATCCTCGGGTCGGCTCGGCAATCCCGCGGGAGTTCCGACGACGACGAGGCGCCCGGCGGCGCCTCCCGCATCGACTTCCTCGACGCCCTCTGGGTCCCTGCGCGCCCCCCCGACTCCGCCACCGATTGGAGTCCGCTGGCCCTCGATGTCGTCACGCCCCACCATCCGAAGTACTACACCGCGAAGGACGACACCCAAGAGGAACCCCCCGACCCCCTCCTCGACAGCGAGGACCCCGTCCCCAGTCAGCGCCTCGCGATCGCCCCCGGCTGCCGCTTCCTGGTCGTCGCGGAGACCGCCGAGACCTTCCCGGAAGCCTGGGCCGAGTGGCTCCTCCAGACCCTCCTCCCGACGGTCCTCACCGAGCAGGGCCTGGGCGCCTGGACCAACGCCGGATACGGCCGGCTACGGGCGGCCCGCTCCGCTGCTGCCGTCGACAAGACCATCGAGGAACTCGCGGCGCCTCTGTGGCAGGAGGTGGTCGTGCGGTTGAAGGCCAACACCGGGGAGCTCACGGCGACACTGCCGGACGGTACCGAGGCGTTCGCTTCAAGGGAGGAGGCGCTCGCGCTGAGGGAGGGTCTGGCGGCGTCAGCCGCAAAGAAGCTCAAGACGAGAAAGAAGGCGAGGCTGGAGATCAAGACCGAGCCCCTCGGTCTGAGGAGGCGGATCGCCGGGCTGAGAGTGCCGGATCGCGAATCATGATGCAGGGCGGAAAGCGGAGGGCCTTGGCTGCGCGCCCTGCGGCACCCACCGGTCGAGAGTGCCCGGCACCGATGTGAGTCGCGGCGCCCGCCGAGCTACTCTGAATCTCACCAACGAGGAGCACGAATCATGAGTGACTGGTCCCTACCCGAACTACTCTCGGCGCTACATGACAACGTTCAGCACCAACTCGGAACCGCAAGCAGGACGCTGGTGCACGCGCCAGCGAAGGGCGATGCCAGCGAGTCCATCTGGCTGAAACTCCTGGACAGGTACCTCCCCAGACGCTACCGAGCGACCTCGGCACACGTAGTGGACAGCAAGGGAGAATTCAGCGAACAGATCGACGTGGTCGTGTTCGACCGTCAGTACTCTCCGCTCATCTTCGAGTACCAGGGCCAGACCATCATCCCCGCGGAGAGCATCTACGCCGTCTTCGAGGCGAAGCAGACAGTGGACGCCAGCAAGATCAAATACGCACAGAAAAAGGTGGGCAGTGTGCGAAGGCTCCATAGAACTAGCCTTCCGATTCCACACGCTGGAGGAGTCTACCCCCCCAAGCCTCTGCCGAACATCCTCGGCGGTGTCCTCGCCCTCCGAAGCGACTGGACTCCGGCTCTCGGCAACCCGCTGCGGAAGGTCCTGCTCCGAGAGGTGGGCGATGGTCGACTAGATATCGGCTGTATTGCTAGTGAAGGTATCTTCGCTCTCGAACGCGATGGCAGTTACGCGTGGTTTTCGGAGGAGCCGAAGTCGGCAACGGCCTTCCTGTTCGAGCTCATCGCCCGACTCCAGGTGCAAGCAACCGTGCCGATGATCGACGTCCGCGCCTATGCCAAGTGGCTTCGATAGACGGCGCTGCTCGCGACAGCCCCTTCTCATGGGCCGGAGCAAGCGAGGCCAGCCCGAGCCTGAAGGAGGTGGCTCAGGGCGCAGTGGGTGAGAGCCCGCTCCGAGTCCCTCGAGCCCACAGCCGTCGCCGTGACCAAGGTGGCCGTTGCCACGGCGAGGTGCCATCGCGGGCTGTCGCCAGCCTCCCCGACCCCCTCGGCACGCCGGTCCCTCCAGGCATGGAGCATCTTGCGCAGAGCCTCCTGTCGGCGTCGCAACGAAGTCCCCAGCTGCGGATCGAACCGCGGTCTGGTCAGAGCCGGGCGCCCCCTGTGTCGACGTAGAGGCAGCACCACGCGTTCGGGCCAAAGCCGGGCCGGGCCGCAGTCGTCTGCGAAGTGGAAGCACTTCCCGACATCATAGAGATAGTCACCGACTCCCCAGCTCGGGTTCGGGTCGATCAGCCGGGCAGCGAAGCCATCCCCGTACCTCCGGACCATCAGGTTACCGAGGTGGGGGTCGCCATGAAGGACGACCTCGGCCTGCCGGGGACCGGGTCCGATCGCTTCCTCGAGGTCTGCGATCAGCTCGTCGACGGGCGGTGCCTCCAACCAGCCACGTCTCCCCTCGAGAAACAGGCCTCGCTCGCGTGCCTCTTCGAACCAAGGTAGGCGGGCGAGTTCTCTGACCTTGGCCCGCAGGCGATCGAAGTACAGCGTCTGGGGGGTGGACCGCACCGGGTTCGTGCTCTCCGGACCCAGCGCGTGGACCCGGTCGATCTGCTCGAAGCAGCGCTTGGCCGCCCGCTCGACCATCCTCGGCGAGGTGCCCGTCTGGAAGACGGTCCACCAAAGGGGACGGTAGCCCCGCAGATGGTCCATCACCAGGACCCGGCGCTCGTCGTCACCGGGCAAAGCGATCAGCGAGTGGATCTCCGGGAAGACGCGGCGTTGGCCGGCGTTCGCCGCCCGGAAGAGCGACACGAAGCCGTCTAGCTCCCGGTTCCCGATCTTCAAAGTAAGACCCAGTCTGACCGACAAGCCGCCAACGAGCGGAGACTTCATCCCACCGCCGTAGCGCTCGAATCCCTCCAGCCGGACGTTGGACCGGACTGTGCGCTCCGGCAACCCACGTTGAAGAAGGCCCCGGACGGCCCCGACGACCACGGAAAAGAACTCCTCGGGAATCTCGAGAGCAGTGGCCGAGGGCGATCGATCGTCCAGGCGAGTCATCCGCTAGTCCTTTCCGGGCAGGTTGCTCAAGGTGACAGAGGGGTCTTGATCATCGAAGAGTGGCATGTCAGAGGGAGACGCCGAGGAACCGGGGGCGCACGCGGAGCATCGGGAGGGCCCGGTAGGCACCGCTGCGGAGCTCGGCGCCGAGCGACTCGAGGTTGGCGTCGAGAGCCGCGCTGAAGCAGTCGATTCGGTGGCGGCGCGAGGGCCGAGTGTCCGGACATCGGGGGAAATCGACTATAGCCGAGGCTCAGGGGCCGTACCGCCTCGTCGGCTCCCTACCCGGCCCGCGTCACCAACCACTGGATCCGCCTCTCCAGCGCGCCCACCCCCACGGGGTGCCCTCCCCCTCCTCCACCCAGCTCCCCACGTCGGCGGCCGCGGTCTTGGCGGAGTGGCCCTTGCGAAAGGCGCGGCAGGCCGGAGACAGCAGCGGCTCCACCCGCGGCGTCAACAGGTCGGCCACCGCTCGCTGCACGGCCCGGTCACGCACCGCCGGCACCACCAGGGCGCGGTCCGACGCCCCGAGGAAGCGAGGGCGGACGCGTAGCACGGGGAGCGCGCGGTAGGCCCCGCCGCGAATCTCGGCCGCCAGGGCCGCGAGGTTCGTGTCGAGCTGCGAGCGAAACTGCTGGACAGAAACCCGATCGATTCCGGCGGCCCCGCCGTTGGCCGCCACGCTCTCCCATGCCGACCGGAGCGTCGCCGGCCGCTGCAGCTCCTTCAGCAGCTCCAGACGCGCTTCGCTCGACTCCGAAGTCGACACCGGCTCAGAAGATCCTCACGTCCTCTTCCTCGACCTGCACGAAGGTGCCGAAGGTCTCGACCCGGGGCGCGCAGCCTGCGCACAGTCGGTAGACGCGCAGGCTGTCGCCCGCCTCCCGATCGACCTTCCCGGCCGCCCGCTCCACGATCTTGCGCAACGGCCCGTCCGGCACCTCGCCCTCGAAGACGCTCTTCTGCACCCGCACGAGCAACGTCTCCAACGTCTGAGCGATCTTGCGGCGCTTGCGGTCGTTCGCGATGTCGTACGAGACCACGACATGAACGGACATGGGTCCAGCGTAAACCGTACGGGCGAGGAGGGTCAACCGCCGGGGTGGAGATTGTCGGGGCGGTGATCCCCCGAAGGGTCCTCAGCCGATTTCCACTCGTGGCGGCCACCCTCATCCTCGTCGGATGCCCCGGTGAGTCGCAATCCCCCGAAGGGTCCTCAGCCGATTTCCACTGCGGGCCTCTCAACCCGCCTGGAATCAGCCGTTTGCGGAGCGATTCCGCTAACCTCCTGCCAAGGAGCCGAAAAACGTGCACGGCACCCTGCGCCGACGGTCTCGGGAATCTCTCGCAAGCTCTTCATTCCTCTCGACTTACCTGCCATCTCGGGCGTTCCGCTAACCTCCCCCGGTTTTCGGCCGATCGGGAGGTTAGCGGCCGGCGCTGAAAACCGGCCTCCGACAGTGTATCGCCCTCGGAGGCCGAGATTCCAGCTCTTCCGCCCTACCGGCACGGGATGTCCTGCCTGGAGCTCAGATCTCAGGCGTTCCGCTCGGCGCCGCCGCGTCGAGCCGGCTGGTCGATCGGAGCCGACTTCCCGGGGTCCTTCCATTCCCTCGCTTCGCTCGGTCGGTCAGGACGACAGCGGCGGGCTCACCCATCCCCACCCCACAGGGCCCCGAATCCGATGTCGAGCGCTCAGCCGCCCCCCTCGAGGTCCGGGGCGGCGACCGACGGATCAGCGCGAGGGGGCACGGGGGACCGGCCGATCGATGCTCCTCCCCCGCGGAGAGAGGCCGGTCTCCCGTGCCCGACGGGGCGGACTCCCGCCTCCCCGCCAGCCTCCCACCGCCACGCTCCGCCCGCGCCGCGAGGCACCGGCAGCGAGGCACCGCCATCACGAGCCCGGTTCGAGCCCTCGGACCTCGATCCGGCCGTTGCCCGAGGTCGTGTTCTTGCCGACGCCCACCACCTCGCCCGCGCGCAGGAGCGGCAGGAGCACGCCGGCGCCGGCGCCGTAGACGGCGCGGCCCACCTTGCCGCCCAGGAGGAGCTCGCTCTTCGAGCGGGCCGAGTAGTCGCGGACCTCGACCCAGGGGGCGTCGCACTCGAGGAGGGGCACCGCGCCGGCCTGCTCCACCAGCGCCGCGCGGTGGTCCGGGGGCAGGAGGTCGTCGAGCGCGGTGCCGTAGAGGTCCGCCAGGCGGTCGAGGACACGGCCCAGGAGCACGGGGAACGGCACCGGCTCCGGGCCGGCGACCAGCCGGCCGTCGCTGAGGAGTCGTGCGGGGCTCACGAAGCGGACCTCGACGGCCGCCGCCGCGGCGGCTCCGGGACGCAGCTCCAGGTCGTCGGGCTCCAGGTCGGCGGCCAGCTCCCGGAGGTCTCCGTCGCACAGCCGCTCGACGGCGCCACCCGGCCGTAGCCGCGACACGCTGCCCACGCCCCAGCGACGGCGCTCGCGCCCCGTGCCGGCCGCGAGGGCATCGCGCAGGGCCAGCAGCGTCCACGGGTAGAGGCGCCAGGCGTCACCCAGCAGGACGACCTCCGCCTCCTGCCGCCCCTCCGGCACGTGCAGGGCGTAGGGCGGCCGCCGGGACGCCGCGGCCGCGAAGAGCACGCCGTACGGGCAGTGGGCGGCGAGGTCGCACAGCTCGGCGGGCGCACCGAGGGGCGCTCCCCGGCCGTCGCGCGCCTGGCACACGGGCTCGCCGAACGGGCAGAACCGCTCGACCAGGGCCCTGCCGAGGACGCGCCGCAGCAGCGGGGCGGGCGGCGCCGACACGCGGCCGCCACCGACCGGCTCCAGGAGCAGGCGGAGGCGAAGGTAGGGGAACCGGGGTCCGGGCGTCATGGGGCGGGACGGGTGAGGGAGGCCACGGTCTCGGATTCTCGGTTGCGGCGGTCGGGAGGGGCCTCAGTCGATTTCCACCTCACCGTCAAGAAGTGGCAAGACAAGCTGAATGCCGAGTCGCAATCCCCCGAAGGGTCCTCAGTCGATTTCCACTGCGGGCCTCTCAACCCGCCTGCAATCAACCGTTTGCAGGGCGATTCCGCTAACCCCACGCCAAGACGCCTCGAAACGTGCACTTCGCACTCCGAGGGCGCCTCGCTGAATCTCTTCCAACTTCTTCATTCCTCAGTACTTACTCCGCGTTGACCAGCTTCCGCTAACCTCCCCCGGTTTTCGGCCGGCGAGGAGGCTAGCGGCGACGGGTGAAAATCGGCTGTGTGGATTGTACAGGGCTCGGCGCGCGGGTTCCAGGCCGGTGGGGGCGGCGGTGCGAGCGCGGAGCGTCTGGGGGCACTGGGGCGCCGGGCTCGTTCGCACAACGGGAGGGTCGGTTCGGGGTTCTTCGGCTTCACCGCTCCGCGGCTCGCTCAGAACGACAGGTCGGGGCTCGCTCCCAGGGGTGAGCCCGGTTCACGTTCGGAGCCACGGCTCACCGCTCCCCGGCCGTCGCCGCGCGCCGGGCGACCGGCCGACCCGGCGCCCCGGCTGCCGCCTCAGTGCCCTTTCGCCCCGCCGCCGGCCAGCAGCCACTCCCGCGCCTCCTCGAGGTTGCGGAAGACCTCCGTGTCGGGATGGGCGAGGTCGGTGTAGGCCATGTACATGCGCGCCATCCCGTACTGCACGTCGGAGCTCACGACCAGGGCCACCGGGCCGCAGCGGAGGTTGGCGACGAGGCGGGGCAACCGATCGGCGAGGTGACGAATGGTGTGAGGGTCATCGGGAGGGTCGATGTCGCTGCAGTCGACGAGGACGGGGATTCCCGGCCCGACCCTCGGGTCGGCGAGGCAGGCCTTGAAGTCGTCGTCCTCGTCGACCTCGGGGATCGCGCCCCACCGACGCACGCGGAGCATCGGCGGCTCGTCCTCGATCCAGTGTTCGATCGGCATCTCCAGTTTCTCTCCCGGGAGCATATGTCACAAATACCGCTCCGGCCTCGGGGTGAGAGCGGGCCTGGTACCGAAACTCACACCAAGGTGCTGAGGCGCGAAGGCGTGAAAACGTGGAGATCCGGAGGGCGTGGAGGCGGGAGGAGCCGGCGGGCGCCGGGTGGCCCGTTCGACTCAGGCCTCCCGGGTCAGGCCCGCCAGCGAGGCGAAGAGCGCCACCAGGGCTCCCGAGACGACGAAGAAGAGAAAGTGGGGGTTGTAGTCCCGGCCGACGTAGGCGGAGGTCCCGAAGAGCAGGTAGAGGAGCGCCACGATCCAGAGGGCGCCCACGGGCGGCCGATGACCCCGGGAGAGACGCCACGAGGCGAAGCCCACCACGGCCGCGAAGGCCAACATGCTGGAGGAGCCCCAGGCCCAGCCCACGAAGATGGCGCCCAGGAGCTCCTCCCCGGCGCCGGCCTGCTCGAGCCCGACGTGCATGGCGGGCCAGCCGACGAAGGCGTGGGCGAGCCCTCCGGCGGCGAGGACGAGGGCGGCGAGAAATCCGGTCCAGACGGCGCTGTTGCGCATGATGGTCCTCCTGCGCCCATCGTACCGCGGTTTTTGGGGGTCGCTGCGCCGACCGTGTCGCCTGCTCCGGGCTCGTCGGTACGGGGTCCTTCGACTCCGAGCGCTCCGCGCTCTCCGCTCAGGACAACACCGGTGGGGCCGTAGCCGCCACGCCAACCCGGTAGGCCCTCCCGCCTCAGACCTCGATCGTCCCCTCGAGGTACGGGACGACCCGCCCCGCGACGGTCACCCGCTCGCCGCGGTCCTCGCACCCCAGCTCGCCACCACGTGTCGAGACCTGGCGCGCCGCCAGCTCCGGTTTGCCCAGCCGCTCCGCCCAGTAGGGCGTGAGCACGCAGTGGGCCGAGCCGGTCACCGGGTCCTCGGGTACGCCGAAGCGGGGCGCGAAGTAGCGCGAGACGAAGTCGCAGGCATCCCCGGGGGCCGTGACGATGACGCCGCGCGCCTCCAGGGCCTCCAGCGCCGACAGGTCGGGCGTCAGGCCGCGCACCGCCGTCTCGTCTCTCAGCACGACCAGGAGGTCCTCCTCGGAGTCGTAGACCTCCCGGGGGTCGACTCCCAGGGACGCGGCGAGCCCCTGTGGCGCGACGCCGACCCGGGGCGGTCGCGAGGGCAGGTCCATGGCCAGCCGGTCGCCCCGCTTCTCCACTCTCAGGACGCCCGACCACCGGGTGTCGAAGGAGACCTCCGACCCGGCGCGGCCCAACCGTTCGAAGACCACCCAGGCGCTCGCCAGCGTGGCGTGGCCGCACAGCTTCACCTCCGTCGCCGGCGTGAACCAGCGCAGCTCCCACCCGTCGCCGACGGCGACCAGGAACGCGGTCTCGGAGAGGTTGTTCTCCAGCGCGATGCCCTGGAGAGTGCCGTCGTCGAGCCAGGCATCGAGCGGACAGACGGCCGCGGGATTGCCGGTGAAGACCCGGGAGGCGAAGGCGTCGACCTGGTAGAGGGGCAGGCGCATGGTCCCGAGCCTAGCAGCCCGTGGTGAAACCCGAGACCCGCTACGAGCAGCCCTCTTCTCCGGACTCTTCGTTCGGAATCCTCGCCGATTCACCGAATCTACTGCGGTTTCCGGCCTAGATTCCGAAGAAGCTTGCGTGCTCTCGCTCGCGCCTGACTTCCACCACGGGCTGCTAGCTCGTCGGCGGCTGGTGGGCGACGACCGGGTCGGCGGGCTTCGAGACGAGCCCGTCCGGGGGGACGACACGAGGGACGGCACGAGACCTCGGGGTGAAACGAGGGAGCGGCGTCTGCCCCTCGGTACGAACCGCGTGGCGCGCAACCTCTACACGCTGCTACCCTGTGACCAAGAATCGCTGCAGCTCGACGGCCGGCGGCCGCCGGCGCCACCCGCGGCCTTCCGCCGAACGGAGAGAGTCCGAATGAGCGCTCCCGAAGCCGTCTTCCTCACGCGGGGCGTCACCAAAGTCTACTCCATGGGCCAGGTGCAGGTCCACGCGCTGCGCGGCGTCGACCTGGAGCTGCACGAGGGCGAGCTCACCGTCCTGCTGGGCCCCTCGGGGAGCGGCAAGTCCACCCTGCTCAACATCCTGGGCGGCCTCGACGTGCCGACCGGCGG
>CAJQNK010000084.1 GCA_905479655.1 uncultured bacterium
TAGAAGATCTCGTTGAGCTCGGGCGACGGACGCAGCAGGTACCGGCCCTGGATCGTCCGGCAGGTCACCTCGACGAGGGAGCCCGGGGGCACGTAGCGCAGATCGCGTGGCATTCCATAGAGACATGGACGCGAAACGAGCACGCCTTCGCTCAACGGAAGGAGCCGCCGCCGCCCTGGCCGACAGCCGGCCGACGGCCGACGGCCGACGAAAGGGTGGCACTCCGCAGCCGGCACTCCGCAGCCGTTTGGAGAGAGCGGCCTCTGGACACCATCCGACGTGCTCGGGATCGATATCTGGCCTTTCGGGTCGTGCCGAGATCGGCGGCGCCGGTAGCGGCGGAAGCCCTCCCGGTGCCAGCGGACGACGGTCTCGGGCCGGACCAGGACCAGGGCGCCCTTCCAACCGGCCCAGAGGCGGCGCAGACCGATCCAGAGCAGGCGATCGGAGGCGCGCAAGCGCGGACGCTGGCCGGGAGGGCCGGCAACGTCAACGTCCGTCGGGCGGATGGGGCTTTTGACGAGGGACAAGAGCGCGCGGGTCCCCGATCCCACGGTGCCGGGAATGCCGCTGACGGCGAACATCGGTTTCGCTCCCGTGTGCCGATCGATCCGGCGCAAGAGGCCGCCGTCGACGCGACGCTGGAAGGACCGCAGGCCGCCCTGGCCTGCCGGGACATGGAAGAACGGCCGATCCACGCTCCAGGCGACAGGCGAGTGAACGGTGTCGAAGATGCCGGACGACGGCTGGAGCCGGCGCAGCCGTTCGAGAAACGACCCGGCCTCTTGGCGGCGCGTGACCTGCGACCAGAAGCGCGCAGGGACCCCAAGGGCGAGGTCCATTCCGACCAAGACGGACCCGCGAACCTCGAGCCTCTACGCGAGCTCGAGAAGCGCCCTCAGGTTCCAAGTGCCCTTGACCTCTCGCCATATCCGTCGATGGCGCCGATCCGCCACGTGAACGGAGCGCCTGCGAGGGTCCTGACTCCAGTCGGCTGAGACAGGAAAAGCGGGAGGTGTGATCGTCATAGTGATCTCGCGCCGATCGAATCGCTGGCCCACTCGACGAAGTCAGCCCTCTTCGTCGGGACTCTGCCGGACCGCCCAATCTCCGGGTGGTTATAGAAGCGGCCGCTACCAACAAGCCAAAGAACCTTATCTACATAATATGGAGTCAGGTTTGCGTCCTTCGCAATGGCGATGATCGTCTTGAACGCGACGAAGTCGCTCGCGGCTGGTGGGATGAATCCCAGGCCGCTGAGGATTCCCTTGACATGTACGTCCGGCTTACCGAAGTTGAAGAAGCCCATCTCCTTGAAGAAGTCGCAGGACAATGCGAATCCGAGGCCGTCAACCTCTTGGCTCAGCAGGAGTGGTAGTGCGGGCCGTGTCCGGTGGTCACGGTCGAAGACCTGAACCCACCGGTAGAAGTCAGTCGCATCGGAAAACTGCGACAAGAACGAGGCTCCTGATAGGATGGTGCGGCAGTAAAGCGGCCAAATGCTCCGGGGAGTACGACGAATCTCTCCGCGAGGAGCAAGCTCTCGCACGATCGAGTCGAGAACCTCTTGCCAGCCTCCTGGGAACTTCTGACTGACCTCGAGGGGCTCGAAGTTACCCAAGAGGGGCCCCAAAGCACCCACCCCGCCGATTGCACCGCCGATCACGCCGGCGCGCATGTTTGCATTCTGCGCTGACTCGAGAAGTCGCTTATACACGCCACTCAGTGTGGTAGGACGAAGGGTGGCAGTGCCAGGGTCCAGGTAGGTTCTGAGAACCTGCTTGGAGACTCCCTCGTCCTCGAATCGAAGTAGGTAGTCCCGGGCGAGAGTGCAGACGGCCTTGCCACGACCTTGAAGGAGGATCATGGGCCGGTTCTCCATGGGGGTGGCACATGGCGATCTGTTAAGCGGCGCATGGCTCTAAGTATCGCATGGCCGAAGCGCGCAGATTCCGAGACTGCGGTGCCAAGCGTCTCAGGGAGGTTCGTTCTGCGGTGACGGGCCGGCACCCTTCGGAGGTTTCCTCCAGCATGCTGAGCGGCCGATCAAGGGCGCATCCGGGGACCGGGCGATCGTGCGACGGTCTCGTAGAGTGCCCTACGGACTCTTCCCCTCCTGCGCCGTGACCTCCGCCCGCACCTCGACCCGGAACGGCCCGCTGCGGGCGTCGTTCGGCGCTTCTCGGGGCTGGATGGCGTCAGGGGTCGGGGCCGCGGGGAGCGTTGCCCGCCTTCCCCCGCCAGAACGGCATCGGTCGGGGGACGGAGTGGGCCGGGAAGTTCGCCCTGCGGCCGGCGAGGAGATCAGCGGCGGCGTCTCGGTAGGCGTCGGCGAACCTGCGGTATTCCTTCTCTAGGGCGACGCGGGTGGCGGGGTCGATGGCGTGGAAGCGGGGTCTCGGGGTCGGGCGGAAGCTCGCCGGCTGGTCGTGAGGGTCGGCCCGGAGGATCTTCTTGACGCCGAGGCAAGGCTTGCCGGTCCTGTTCCGTAGGGCGTGACCCTCGGCCTCGCACTCGCGGGCGAGCTCGGTGGAGATGCCTCCACGGCGGCAGGGGAGCCAGGTCGAACTCCGTGTTCACGGCGTGCTCGGTCCTCTCGATGCGCCCGGCCTCTGCCCGCCGTCGGAGTTGGCGCCGTGGCATCGAGCTCCGGCCGATGTGGTTGGCACTCCGGGAGCGGCGCCGAGAGGGCGGAGACCGGGACGCGGGACCAGTTCCAGCTCCACCACGTGATCTACGCCTCGGGCGCGGAGGCCGGCGTTCCCGGCAAGGAGAACGCGCGGCAGGCGCGCGACGCGGTGCGGGCCGACGGCTTGCTCGCCACCTGAAGCTCGGCAACGGAGAAGGGCTCGCGGGAGAAGGGCTCCCGGCCCACGGGGCGAGAGGCCCGGCGTCGCCCCGCTCGCCGACCGCGCTCAGTGCGGGGGCCCGTACCCTCGGCGCCGGGGACGTCGGCCCCAGGCTCGAGTTGCCGGTCCCCAGCACCACCGGATCGCCGTCGACGAAGGCCCCGGCGTTGAGGGCTGGTCTCGCCGGGGTGCGGGGACCCGCCGGCGTGGCTCGAGGGGACCGCGGAGGCGACGATGAGGTAGCATCCCGGCATTCCGATTCACGGCAGGCCGGGGCTCGCAGCCTCGAGCCCCGGGCGGGACTCGAGGCTGCGGTCGCGGGTCCGAGGGAGGTTGTCCCATGCGGTCCCTGACCCTTGTCTCACTCCTCGGCGTCGCACTGGCCGCAGTCACACTGGCCGCAGCCGCAGGCGCCGAGCCGTCTCCTCAGGCTGGCTCGCGGGCGGACGAGACCTTCGCGGAGTCGATCGATGTCGAGGTGGTCAACCTGGAGGTCACGGTGACGGATCGTCAGGGGCGCCGGGTCACCGGTCTGGGCCGGGACGACTTCGAGCTCTCGGTCGAGCGCGAGCCGACGGCGATCACGCACTTCCTCGCGGTGGACGACGGAGCCGCCGGAGGCTCGATGGGGAGCGACGCAGCCCCGAGGGCGGCTGCGCAGCGCATCTTCCTGGCGGTGTACGTCGACAACCTGAACCTCAAGCCGTTCACGCGCAACCGGGCGCTGAGAGCGGTGCGCGCCTGGGTCCGCGATGGGCTCCCCGCGGGCACCGAGGTGATGGTGGTGACCCACGAGCGGTCCCTCCACGTTCGCCTGCCGTTCTCGAGCGATCCCCGGCGGGTGGGAGAGGCCCTCCTGGAGCTCGAACCGCTCGCGGGCCTGCGCGTCCATGCCGACGCCGACCGGCGGGAGATGCTCACGCTCGTCGAGGAGGCGGAGAGCCCCCAGTCGGTCCACGGCCGGGTCCACCAGCAGGCCGAATCGATCGTCAGCGACATGCGCTTGACGATCAGCTCGCTGAAGGAGCTGGTCGAGACGCTCGCTGGCCTCCCCGGTCGCAAAGTCCTGCTCCACCTCTCGGACGGGCTGCCGATGCGCCCGGGTGAGGACCTCTTCCACGCCATCAACCACAGGTTTCCCGACCAGGGCGCCCCTCTCCTGGAGGTCCACCGTTACGACCTGACCCGGGATCTCCAGAAGCTCGTCGACGCCGCCAACACCCACGGCGTGACGATCCACGCGCTGGACGCCGAGGGCCTCCGCACCTACTCCTACCGTGACGCCCAGGAGCTTCCCGGGGGGGCTCGCCTCGACCAGGTGCACATCAGCAACCTCCAGGCGAGCCTGCACCTCCTGACCGAGGAGACCGGGGGCCTGCCGATCGTCAACACGAACGCCTTCGAGACGGCCCTCGCGCGCGTGGGCGACGACCTGGGCCACTACTACTCCCTGGGATTCCAGCCCGCCGCTCCCGAGTCCGAGCGCTACCATCGGGTGAAGGTCGAGCTGCGGGATCGGCCCGGTCTCCTCGTCCGGCACCGGGAGGGCTATCGCGACCGGCCGGTCTCGGACCGCATGACGGATCGCACGCTCGCGGCCCTCCACTACGGTTTCCAGCCGAACCCCCTCGGCATCGAGGTCGCCGTCCTGGGATCGAGCCCCCACGAAGACGGGCAGCACCTCGTGGAGATCAGCGTGTCGATTCCGATCGGCAAGCTGGCGTTCCTTCCCCTGGGAGGGTTGCACCGGGCTCGCGCGAGGCTCTACGTCGGAGCCAAGGACGCCGAGGGGGGCCTGGCGCCGATCCAGGACCTCGTCGTGCCGATCGACATCCCGGGCGAGGAGCTCGAGCGGGCCCGCGACCAGCACTACCTGTACACGATGAGTCTCCTCATGCGACGGGGCCGACAGGTCGTAGCGGTCGGTGTCCACGACGAGGTTGGAGGGACGAGCTCTGTCGCGACCTGGAGTCTCGAGGTCGGGGCGCCGAGGTAGCCTCCGCGGGCCGACCCCGGGCCCTCCCGCTGGCGGAAGCCCGCGTGAGCGGAGCCGATCCGATCTGCCGATCCGGATTGAGGTGCCAGATTGAGGTGCCAGATTGAGGTGCCAGATTGAGGTGCCAGATTGAGGTGCCAGATTGAGGTGCCAAGCGCCTCGGGGAAGGTTCGGCGCGGCCGGCTGACGAGGGCTCAGCGAACAAGAACCGCCCGTCCCGTGTAGGTCTGCCCGGCGGCAGTGCCCTCGAAATCAGCCTCGAGGCGGTCGCCCCCGATGGCTGCGGAGAGCACCGTGTGGTACCCACTGGTGATGTTCTCGAGCCGCCCCGTGAAGGCCCCTTCCGAGACCTCTCCGGCTACCACCACCAGGTCGCCGGTACCAAGAGTCCCTTGCCCCTGGACCTTGCCGTCATCTCCCTGGACTAGGTCGACGATTACAAAGCTGCTGAGGTTGGCCTTCTGGCCAGAGTCGAGGATGCTCTCCTGAGAGAAGACGCCGTACCACCTGCCCGACAGGTCCCCTCGCCTCTCCACTTCGAGGACGACGTCCCGCGCCGCGTTGAGTGCTTCGCGCACACTCAGATCCGGCTTCTTCGAAAGTACCCAGGGTAGAGCCGCGGAGAAGACGTCCTCCTTGCCGCGAAGCTCTGGATTGGAGGTGAAGAAGTTGCGAACTTTCGCCTCAACCCGTTGTCTGCGGATGCGGACTCGATTCTGGATCTCGGCGAGGAGCGCCTGGAACTCGCGTTGCTTGCGCTGAATCGAAATCTGGTTGATCAGAATGCCGAGGCTGTTGAGGGACCGCGAGAAGGAGTTGACATCGTAGTAGCTATAGGTCGTTGTACCGCTCGCAAGTAGCGTGCCCGCGAAGCTCGCCGTATAGCCGCGTGGCATTCGGTAGATCGACGCCGTGCCACTAAGGTGGCCGAAGAAGCTGGTAGAACTCGTCACCACATACGCGGGATCGGGACGAAGTGCCATGAGGAGCTGGCCGGTGTTCACGCGGGCATTTATCTGGCCTCCAATCTCGCTGAGGCGGCGTACAAGGGCCTCGTCGGAGTATCCGGAGAAGTCGAACTTCTTCGCGGCGAGTGCTGGCGACTCGCCATACTGGACGCTGATGAACAGTAGCGTCAGCAATGCCATCGAGCGCGATCGCATCTGGTCTCCTCTCGCTGCATTGGCCGGTCGGAGTGGACTGGTTGCCAAGAGTCTACTTGCCAGGCGGGACGCTGTCATTGCGAATGCACCTGGACACCCAGGCCTACGCCGCGAAACGGACGGCTGAGGGCCGGACTCGGGCGAAATCACTCGCTGTCTCAAGCGTCACAGCAGCCTTCCCCAAGCAGCGGGCGACGGCACAACGCATGTGCGAGGCTCTTGGTCGGGCTTCCGACTCCGCGCCCGTTGACGACCTCAGTGTTCCACCTGGGCTACTAGGTCTCCAGACTTCGGATAGGGAAGGGCAGCCGTTTCAAGGCCGCTCCGCAGCGTCTTGTCGAGCGCCCAGACGTACTTGAGCTTCGCCGCCATCTCGACCCGCTCGGCCCGGGGATCGACGTGCTCCCTGAGCCAGGGCACGGACTGGCCTCCCCGGCCGTAGCGGTCGTAGAGGGTCCGCGGGTGCTCGATCTTGCCCAGCACCCGGAGGTAGCTCTGGTTGGACTCGCCGAGGTAGAGCCAGCCACCAGCCTGGTAGATCGTCCCGACGTGCCCCTGGCCGGCGTCGGCGAAGCTGACGACCAGCTTGAGACCCGGGCACTGGCGGCGCAGGAGCTTCAGGCTCACCGCCACGCACTGCGAGGTCGGCTGCCGGCGGCCGCGGGCGAGGGCCACGCGCACCAGCTCGCAGACCTCGGTGTCGGCGAGACCGAACGGCCGGGCGATGTGGCGGTTGGCGCCGAGGCCGTAGAGGATCGCCCCGACGAAGCGCCCGTCCTCCCAGGCGCCGATCCGGACGAGCTTCGAGCGCGGCATCCGGCGGCTGTAGTGCCAGCGCATGACCGCGTGGGTTGCCGCCTCGTGGCTGCACCAGTCGAGCCGGAGGCCGGCCGTGTCGATTGCGGCTGTGTCGGCGGTGGCTCTCATCGCGGGCGAAACTCCGCGCCACACTCCGGGCAGGCGACCTTCCGCTTCTCATCGAGCCGCGACTGCTCCTCGGCCGAGGCGGGGGCGAAGTCCGGGCCACGAAGGAGCGAGTCAACCTCGGCCGCGCCGAGGCTGACCAGGAGCGCCCCCGCCTCGGGTGCGTCTCCCAGGGCCCGCTGGAGCCCGGCTTCGTCCCAGACGCCGAGGAGATCGGTGAAGCCGAGACCGCCACCCAGGAGGGTCAAGTTGTTGTGATCGATGGCGAAGGCCGTGGCTGCGGCCCGGCTCTCGGCGTCCACCCCGAAGATCACCGGCACGGCCCACTCGCCCTCGTTGAGCACGGCGATCCCCCGCGGTGGGGCCTTCCCGGCGCCCCGCATTCGCTCCAGGGCCTCGGTTCTTCCGTTGCCGTAGACCAGGGCGCCGAGCGTCGCGTCGTACTTCGGCGGGTCCCCGAAGCCGTAGCGCTCGATCGAGCGGATGAGAGCTTCGAGGTCGTGGCGCTTCGGGTTGGCGTCCCAGCGCTTGGCCTGGGACAGCGGCACGTAGCGCAGCTCGAGACGGTCGCCGGTCGGTTTCGTCTGGGCCATGGCTTGCTTCCTTTCTCGGGCCTAAGGGGCGGGGAGCCCCGCTCGTGGGAGGCTTCAGCGCTCCTCTGGGCGGACCCATCCCTTTTGATTTACACCTCAGGGCTCCATGCGCGGTTAGTCTCACCACCCGTCAGAGACGGGCATCAATGGACCTGGACGTCGGATGCGCCTTCCAGACCTCGCGGCCTGGACCCGGGACCGTCCTCCCGGGACGTTTGACGGTGGGATCGACTACCCACGCCGTTGCCAGGATTTCCCAGCGCTTCCTCACCTCGAGCCGCCGGCGGTCTTTCGGGGCTCCCTGCGTTCTTGACCTCTTTCGCTGGACGCGGGCAAGCGCCCAGCAGGTGGGAGAGGTTTTGGTATCGTGACCCATGACCGCGCTCCCGGCTCGGGGGTGTAGTCCGGCCGAGAGACTCGACTGCCCGCCACCCGATGCGTCGCGGGTGCGGTGCCCTGGTGGAAGGAGAGAAGCCGCCCTCGGACCCATCGCTTGGCAATCGGCGGCGTGGGCCGGCGAGCCGGCTCCGCAGGACGGCCGAAGCCCCGATGGACGAGGGGTGCCTCATGGCGTGAGCCCGTACCTGCGGGCGAGATCGCTACCCCCGTCGGTCGGGGGGGTGGTCTGGATTCGGGTGCGCGAGGCCGGGGTCATCCCGAACTCGCTCGAGAAGCGGTGCATCTGCTCGAGGGCCTTGTTGGCGATGGCGAGAAAGGGCGACTGCATCGGGTAGCCGCTCGGGGCCTTGACGATGAGCCCAAACTTCGCGAGCTGCTCCTCGGCCTCGACCCAGCGCGCCCAAGCCTGGCAGTAGCCGGCGAGCGAGGCGCGATCGATGCGGGTCAAGAGACCGAGGGACTCGAGCTCCCCGGCCACGCGCTCCCACTCTTGGCACGCCCCTGTGGCGAGGTGCTCAGGGATCTCCGGGATCTCGACCTCAGGATCGGGCTCGCGGGCGTTGAGCGGACGCTTGCCGGGATTGCCGGCGAGGAGCTTGAGCTTGGTCGGTTTCGGTGGCGGTCCACGGCGTCCCATTCGTCTCTCCCTTCGCTTACCCGACGGTGATGATCTCGGCATTCGGGTCCTCGTAGCGGCTCCTCGTGGGTGCCGCGGCGCGGGTCGCCCGGTCGACGGCCATCAGCAGGGCGACGATGCCGTCGATGCGGTCGGTGGACTTCGCCTTGTCGGGCTTCAAGTTCCCGGCGGCGTCCTGGCGGACGGCGACGTTGGCGGCGTTCCAGCGCAAGAGCGGGTTCCCGCCGTGGCGGAGCTGGCCGCCGAGGACGAGCGTCTCGAGCTCCTTGCAGGCCGGCGACATCGAGGCGAAGCCCTGGCGAAACGGCACCATGGTGAAGCCGTCGTCGCCGAGCTCGGTGACGAGCTTGGTAGCCCCCCACGGGTCGTAGGCCACCTCGGCGATCTCGTGCTCCTCGGCGAGCGCGTTGAGCCGGGAGCGGATCCAGGCGTAGTCGACGACGTTGCCCGGCGTCGCCTCGAGCAGACCCTGGGAGGCCCAGAGCCCGTAGGGCACCCGGTCGCGTCGCGAGCGCTCGCGGAGCTTCTCCTCAGGCATCCAGTAGAACAGGAGAACCTCGCCGCCGGCCGGGAAAAAAAGGGCGAGCGCTGAGAGGTCAGTGGTGCTCGACAGATCGAGCCCGGCGAAGCAGCGTTGACCCCGGAGGGCATCCGCGTCGGCCTCCCCGGCGCAGGCGTCCCAGCGCTCCATCGCCAGCCAGCGGGTGGCCTGCTCGGTCCAGAGGTTCAGGTGCAGTCGCTTGAAGGTGTTCTCGTACGCTGGCACCTCGCGAGCCCGACCGGCCTCGCGGGCCAGGTACTCCCGCTTGACCGAGACACCCAGGTTGGGGTTGGCCTTCGCCCAGGTCTCCGGAGCCTGCCAGTCGTCGCCCTCCTCGGCGGCGTAGATCACCGGCAGGAAGGCGTCGTCCTCGATCACTCCGTCGCGCACCTTGACCGCGTAGTCGTGGACCTCCCAGCAGATCGAGTGCCGGTCGTAGCCGGCCGTGGTGATCGCCAGCACCACAGATTGAGGTGCCAAGCGCCTCGGGGAAGGTTCGTCCTGCGGAGCGGCCAGATTGAGGTGCCAAGCGCCTCGGGGAAGGTTCGTCCTGCGGTGACGGGCCGGCACCCTCCGGAGGTTTCCTCGAGGCTGCCGAGCGGCCGATCAAGGCCGCATCCGGGGGTCGGGCGATCGTGCGACGGCCTCGTTGCACGCCCTGCGGGCTCTACCCCGTGAACACCGTGACCTCAGCGCGCACCTCGACCGGGAACGGCTCCGTTGCGGGTGTCGTTCGG
>CAJQNK010000085.1 GCA_905479655.1 uncultured bacterium
GTCGAGCCTACCGGCTCCTGTTTCCGGACCCCTGGGCCGAGCCCGTGGCCGACGGACGGGTCGGCGCCTTGCGACCGACCCTGGGTCGGGCCTCCTGGAGCCATCTCGGGAAGGGGCGACCGGTGGTCGATCCGCTCTCGGGCCGAGAGCGGTCGTTCCGGGAGGCCATGGTCCAGCTCGAGACGACGCTCGTCCTGGAGGGGCGCCTCCCGGGCGGGACGACCACCGCGCGGCCCCGGCTCTACCTGGCCGCGCGCGACGATCGTCTGCTGACGCCCCTGCAGCTGACGCCCGGAAGAGAGGGCTCGCTCGAGGTCCGGAGCGCCTGGTTGCCGCGGATCGACCTGCTTCGGTCCGCGCCCCTGAGCGTGGTCGAGCCGGTGCTGGGCTGGCGTCAGTCGCTCGTTCCGCCCCCCGAGTGACGTCCGGTCGGACGCCGTCGCTCCACCCGCGAGGTCGGCGGACATCTGTCCGCCCCGATCTGGACACCTGTCAATCGCGGGGTTGACTCCCGAACGGCCCAGCTCGGGACTAAAGCGTTACTTATCATCCACTTAGGGGTGTTTGTGAAGGCTGGCATCCGGCTTGCTTTGATGATGTGCGGGAGGACGATGGAGCGATGATCGAAGACACCTCGCAGAGCATGGACCATGAGCTCGAGCGGCCTCGTGGCCGCTGGCTGCGGCGGGCTGTCGTCGCGGCGGTCGTCCTCGGGGCGGGTGCTCTGCTCTACCCGTCGGTCAGTCGCTGGGCCCGCTCCGAGCGCTCCGTCTCCGCGGCCCAGATCCGTCTCGGCCAGGTCGTGCGCGGGGACCTGGTGAGGGATCTCTCCGTCGACGGCCGGGTCGTCGCGGCCTTTCATCCGACCCTCTTCAGCCCGGCGCGAGGCGTTGTTCGGCTGCAGGCCCGGGCCGGCGCGGTGGTCGAGGCGGGACAGGTGCTGGCCGTCGTGGACAGCCCGGAGCTCGAGAGCCGGCTCAAGCAGGCGGAGTCACTCCTCGAGTCGTTGACGGCGGACCTGCGGCGCCAGACCATCGCGGCGCGCCAGGCCAACCTCCAGAACGCCCGTGAGGTGGAGCTCTACGGCGTGCGCCTGGAGGCCGCGGAGCGGGCGATGGAGCGCGCGGAGCGCTCGCGGGAGCAGGGGATCCTCAACGAGGTCGAGTACGAGGAGGCCGAGGTGGCGCTACGGCTGGCGCGGCTCGAGGTCGAGAACGCCGAGCGCAAGGCCTCGTTCGAGGAGGAGTCGCTGGCGTTCGAGGTGAGCAACCGGCGCTCCCTGGCCGAGCGCCAGAGGCTGGGGGTGGAGGAGCTCCGCCGTCAGGTGGCCGAGCTCTCGCTGCGCTCGCCGGTGGCGGGCCAGGTGGCCCGGCTCGACGTGCAGGATCACGACGCCGTCGAGACGGGCCAGCCGGTCCTGGGGGTCGTGGACCTCTCCGCCTTCGAGTTGGAGATCCTCGTTCCGGAGGGGTTCGCGGACGAGATCGGTCCGGGCACCGGAGCCTCGGTCACCTACGAGGGACGAGAGTGGCCGGCCGAGGTCCAGGGCGTCGCGCCGGAGGTCGAGGGCAGCCGGGTGCGCGGCACCGTGACCTTCGTGGGGGAGGCGCCGCAGGGGCTGCGGCAGAGCCAGCGGTTGCCGACGCGCCTCGTCTTCGAGACCCGCCGCGATGTTCTCAAGCTCCCCCGGGGATCGTTCCTCGAGGGGGCGGGTGATCGCCGCGTCTACGTGGTGGAGGACGGCGTCGCCGAGCTGCGACGACTGGAGATCGGCGCCATCAGCGTCTCGGAGGTCGAGGTGCTGGCGGGGCTCGAGGAGGGCGAGACGGTGATCGTCTCGGACACCAGGCGATTCGAGGGTGCGGAGACCCTCCTCGTCCGGGATTGACGGCGGCTCGGAGTCGCCCGTCTCGAAACTCAGGAGATACGACCATGTTGACCATGCAGGGGATTCACAAGATCTACCGGACGGAGCAGATCGAGACCCACGCGCTCTCCGACTTCGACCTCGAGGTCGAGGCGGGACAGTTCCTGGCCGTCATGGGGCCGTCCGGCTCGGGGAAGAGCACCTTCCTGAACGTGGCCGGCCTCCTCGACGGTTTCGACCGCGGGAGCTACCACCTGGACGGCGCCGACGTGAGCCGGCTCAGCGACCGGGAGATGTCGCGCATCCGCAACGAGAAGATCGGCTTCATCTTCCAGGGGTTCAACCTGATCCCGGACCTCGACGTCTTCGACAACGTGGACGTGCCCTTGCGCTACCGGGGCATGAAGGCCCGGGCGCGCAGGGAGGCCATCGAGGAGGCCCTGCAGATCGTGGGCCTCAAGTCGCGCCGCAAGCACTACCCGTCCCAGCTCTCGGGCGGCCAGCAGCAGCGGGTGGCGATCGCCCGGGCCCTGGTCGGGAGTCCTCAGCTGATCTTCGCCGACGAGCCGACCGGCAACCTGGACTCGGCCATGGCGGCCGAGATCCTGGATCTCCTGGAGAAGATCAACGCCCTGGGAGCCACGGTCGTCATGGTCACCCACGACGCCGAGCTGGCGCGGCGGGCCAGCCGTCAGATCTACCTGTTGGACGGTCGCCTCATCGACATGCAGGGCGACGCCCCGGCGCCGCTGTTCGGCGAGTCCCGCGTCCGAGCCTCGGCCGCCGGCGCCACCGACTGAGATCGGGAGGAACGATGCTTCTCTACCAGCTCCGCATGGCGGCTCTGAGTCTCCGTCGCAACCTCGTCCTGACCCTGGTCGTGGTCGCCGGCGTCGCCCTCGGCGTCTCGGTCGCCACCGCCTTCGTGACGATCGATCGTCTCATCTCGAGCGACCCGATTCCGCACAAGAGCGACCGGCTCCGATTCGTCCGTCTCGACAGCTGGGATCCCGCGGATCCCTTCGACTCGGACCGCCCCGACCTGCCGCCCAACCAGCTCACCTACCAGGACGCCCTGGCCATCCACGGTTCGGGGATCCCGACCTACGAGGCCGCGATGTACAAGTCGCGCCTCACCGTCCATCCGGACAACGGAGAGCGTCCGTGGCGCGAGGTGGTGCGCCTGACCCACGGCGACCTCTTCGACCTGTTCGATGTCCCCTTCGCCTTCGGCTCGCGTTGGGATGCCGCCGCCGACGGCGGTCCGGAGCCGGTGGTGGTGATCGACACGCTGATCAACGAGAAGCTCTTCGGGGGCGGCGACAGCGTGGGCCGGGAGATCCGCATCGAGGACCGGACCTTCGTGGTGGTCGGCGTGCTCGACGAGTGGCGCCCGCCGATCAAGATGTACGACGTCAACAACAACCCATACGAGGAGCCGGAGTCGATCTACATCCCGTTCGGCTTCGCGCAGCCCCTCGAGGCGACCTCGAACGGCAACACGAACGGCTGGAGGTTCCAGGATCTCGACGGCTGGGAGGAGTACCTCGCCGCCTCCGAGGACACCTTCATCCAGTACTGGGTGCAACTCGACACGCAGGAGCAGGTCGGCCGATTCCAGTCGTACGTGGACGGCTACGCGGAGCAGCAGAAGATGGCGGGGCGCTTCCCGCGGCCGCTCAACAACCTGCTGCAGCCGCTGCCGGACCTTCTCCTGACCGAGGAGGTGAGGCCCGAGGAGACCCGGGGGCTGGCGATCATCTCGATCCTCTTCCTGGTCGTCTGCTCGGTCAACCTGATCGGCGTCCTCCTGGGGAAGTTCCTCTCGCGGGCGCCGGAGGCGGGGATCCGGCGGGCCCTGGGCGCCAGCCGGCGGACCATCTTCCTGCAGCACCTCCTGGAGTGCGAGCTGGTGGCCGTGGCCGGGGGCCTGCTCGGCGCCGGCCTGGCGGTTCCGATCCTGCGCTGGGTCGAGAAGCTGTTCGCCCAGGGGGAGCCGCTGGCCCTCGACACGGGAATGCTGTTCGCGGGGATCGCGCTCGCTCTTGTGTCCGGCCTGGTCGCCGGCCTCTACCCCTCTTGGCGGGTCTGCCGCGTGGCTCCCGCCACCTATCTCAAGCTCCAGTGAAGAAAACTCCAGTGAAGGAGGCGACGATGGAACTGGGACCGATCTTCCGCGCCCTGCTGCGCAACCGGAGCCGCTTCTGGCTCATCACCCTCGAGATCGCCCTGACCCTGGCCGTCTCGGTGAACTGCTTCGTCATCCTACAGAGGGAGCGCGACCGCCTGCTGCGCCCGTCGGGCCTGGACGAGGCCAACCAGATCGTGGTGGCCACCGAGCCCTGGTCGGAGGAGTTCGCCGACGACGCCTTTCTCGACCTCCAGAGGGAAGAGGACCTGAGGCGACTGCGGGCGCTCCCCGGCGTACGGGCCGTGACGGCCATGAACCAGATCCCGATCTCGAGAGCCGGCTCCGGCACCGGTCGCAAGGCCGAAGGGGCGGACCAGTCCGAGTCGGTCTTCGTCGGCTACTTCTACGTCGCCGACGACGCGCTGGAGACGTTGGGCGTCGAGCTGCGGGAGGGGCGTGGCTTCGAGCCCGGCGACTTCCCGACCCGCGAGGAGGAGGACGCCGGCGACGTGGTGCGCAACGTGCTCCTGACGGCGGACGTGGCGGACCGCCTCTACCCCGAGGGGGCCCTGGGCAAGGTCATCCAGAACGACGGTGGTGAGGTGTCGAACGTCGTCGTCGGAGTCATCGAGCAGATGCACAACTCCTGGCCCACCTCGACCGCGGCGGACAGGGCGATGCTGCTGCCGGGTCGACCCGGTCACCGGACCCTCATGCGCTACCTGATCCGCACGGAGCCGGGCCAGGTCGATCCCGTCTTCTCCCGGGTCGAGGAGGAGCTGCTGGCGGCCAACACGGAACGGGTGGTCACCGTGCAGACGATGACCGAGGTCAAGAACCGCACCTACCGTGTGTCGAGGGCGATGATCACTGTCCTGGTGGGGGTGATGATCCTGCTGGGCATCGTCACCGGCCTCGGCATCATCGGACTCACGGCGTTCTCGGTGACGGAGAGGACCCGCCAGATCGGGACCCGGAGGGCGCTCGGGGCGGGGCGGTTCGACATCCTCCGCTACTTCCTCCTCGAGAACTGGATGGTCACGGGTTTCGGCCTGGTCCTCGGTCTGGGTCTGACGTTCGGTCTCAACTATCTGCTGGTCCAGGCGGCGGACGCTCCCAAGGTCGGGGGTGAGCTGGTGGTGCTCGTGATGGCCGGGTTGTGGCTCCTGGGCCAGCTCGCGGCCCTGGCGCCGGCGTTGCGAGCCACCCGCATCGCGCCGGTCGCGGCGACACGGACGATCTGAGGACGACCGCCCGCCGGGGAGGCGCGGGCAATGGGTATCCTTCCGCCGTGGCTCGCTCCCTCGCCGTCCTGATCGTCGACGACCAGCCAGCCGTGGGTACGGCCCTGCGGCTGCTGCTCGAGCTGCACGACCTGCCCTGTCGCGGGGTCTCGACACCGGAGGAGGCTTTGCGGGCCGTCCGCCGAGGCGGGGTGGGGGTCGTGATTCAGGACATGAACTTCGCCGCGGGCGAGACCTCGGGGGACGAGGGGGTCGCGCTCTTCCGTCGCCTACGGGGGGTCGACCCCGAGCTCCCCATCCTCCTGATCACCGCCTGGGCCACGGTCGAGAGGGCCGTCGAGCTCACCCGCGAGGGTGCGGCGGACTACCTGCGCAAGCCGTGGGACGATGCGCGCCTGGTGGCGGCGGTACGGAGCCTGCTGGCCATGCGTCAACGTCACGCGGACGCCCGGGAAGCGGGCCCCGGGGGAGAGGGCGCCCGGAAGAAGCTCGAGGCGGAGGGCGACCTGTGCGGGGTCGTCTACCGAAGTGAGGCCTTCCACCGTTGCGTCTCCCTGGCGCTGGAGGTCGCGGCGTCGGGCGCCCCGGTGCTCATCACCGGGCCCAACGGCTCGGGCAAGGAGAAGATCGCGGAGATCGTGCAGGCGAACTCTCGACGTCGGTCCGCGCCCTTCCTCCGGGTCAACGTCGGCGCGATCCCCGAGGAGCTGTTGGACAGCGAGCTGTTCGGCGCCGAGGCCGGCGCGTTCACCGGGGCCCGGACGCGTCGCCTCGGGCACTTCGAGAGCGCCGACGGGGGGACCCTGTTCCTGGACGAGGTGGACGCCCTCTCCCTCGCGGGCCAGGTCAAGCTCCTGCGCGCCCTGGAGAGCGGCGAGATCCAGCGTCTCGGGACCAGCCGCACCGTCACTGTGGACACCCGCGTGCTGTCCGCCACCAACGCCGATCTCGGCGCCGCGGTGGAGCAGGGTCGGTTCCGCGAGGATCTCTACTACCGGCTCAACGTCATCGAGGTGCGGGTCCCGCCCCTGGCGGACCGCAGGGACGACGTCCTGCCGCTCGCGCGGCACTTCCTCGAGCGGCTCTCCGAAGATCGGGCCGGTCCGCCGGGCCTCGGCCCCGAGGCCGAGCGGGCGTTGGAGGCCCACGACTGGCCGGGCAACGTCCGCGAGCTGCGCAACCGGATCCATCGGGCCACCGTCATCTGCCAGGGCGAGATCGGTCCGGTCGATCTGGATCTGGAGGAGAGGCCGACCTCGTCCCCCCGCGGGCCGTCGCCCGAGCTCGGGCTCGAGGAGCGTCGGGAGCGGGAGCGGATCGTCCGGGTGCTGGAGCGGTCCGACGGCGTGGTGACCCAGGCCGCCGAGCGTCTCGGCATGAGCCGACAGGCCCTCTACCGACGGATGGCGCGCCTCGGGGTCGAGCTCGAGCGTCGCCCGAGGGGTTGATCGCCGTGCCGGAACCGCGGCGCGGCGCGGCGCGCTTCTCGCTCGCGGGAAGGCTCTCGACGCTGGTGGCGGGCCTGGTGGTCCTGGCCACGGCGGTCTCCGCCGGGGCCTCCGCCGGTATCGCCGCGTTGGGGCTCGAGCTGTCCCGCGGGTCCCACTTCCTGTTGGTTCTCCTGCTGGTCCTGCCGCCGTCGCTGTGGGCGGTGAATCGGTTCCTCCGTCCCGTTCGGAGCCTCCTGACCGCCCTCTCGGACGGCATCGAGTCGCTCAGGGATCGGGACTACAGCGTGAGGTTGGCCACCGGCCGGTCCGACGAGCTCGGCAGGCTGGCGGCCGGTTACAACGCGGCGGCCGGCCTGCTGCGCGACGAGAGGCATCAGATCCGTCAGCGCGAGCTTCTGCTGGAGACCGCCCTCGACGAGTCTCCCGTCGCGATCGTCCTGGTGGGCCCGACCGGCCGGGTCGTCTACTCGAACCGGGAGGCGCGGCGGCTCTTCGTGGGCGGTCGACCGCTGGAGGGTGAGGCGTTCGACGAGCGCCTGGGCTCGGGACCCCCGGAGTTGGCGAGGATGCTCGCCGGGGGCTCCGACGGGCTGTTCGCGGTCGAGGGCGGTGACCGGCCCGAGACCTACCACCTCTCCCAGCGTGTCTTCCACCTCGACCGGCGGCCCCACCGACTGGTGTTGTTGCGCCGGATCACCGGCGAGCTCGGCCGCCAGGAGGCCGCGATCTGGAAGCGGGTCATCCGGGTCATCTCCCACGAGCTCAACAACTCCCTGGCCCCGATCTCCTCGCTGGTCCACTCCGCCCAGCTCGTGGCGGCCGACCCTCGGCAGGCCCACCGTTCGGCCGAGATCTTCGCGACCATCCGGGATCGCATCGACCATCTCGTGGAGTTCCTCGAGGGCTACGCGCGGTTCGCTCGGCTCCCCGCGCCGCGCCAGGAGCGCGTGGAGTGGGCGTCGTGGCTGGCCGACGTCGCCGACCTGTACGCCTTCGAGATCGACGGAGAGCTACCCGCCGAGCCGGGTTGGTTCGACGCCGCGCAGATCGAGCAGGTGCTCATCAACCTGCTGAAGAACTCGTCGGAGGCGACCGACGGGGGGCCCGTGCCGCGCGTACGGGTCGATGCGACACCGGACCGCGGCTTTCTGATCCAGGTGCGCGACGAGGGCAGGGGCATGACGCCGGAGGTGCTGGAGAGCGCCCTGCTGCCGTTCTACTCGACCAAGCGCTCCGGCGGTGGTCTGGGGCTGGCCCTCTGCCGCGAGATCGTCGAGGCGCACGGCGGCCGGCTCTCCCTGCGCTCGAAACCGGGTCAGGGCACCGTGGTCTCGTGCTGGCTGCCGTCCGAGCCGGCTTCCTGATCCGACGGGGTGGCGCTCTGCGGCTGGGTGGCGGGGACCAGCCCCCGCTCGTCGAGGAACGCCAGGACGGAGTCGGCCGCGATGCGGTGGGCCAGCTCGTTCGGATGCGGGTCGACCGGGGGATCGACCGCGAGCCGGCTGCCGGCGAGCCCCCGGTAGACGGGCAGCAGGTCCAGCACCTCGAGATCCGTCCCGGCGGCCAGCTCGTCGATCCGCCGGTGGATCTCCGTGTAGGGGTACCCCGGGCCGAGGTCGGCCCCGAAGATCGGCATCACCACCAGGAGGGTCGGCACCTGTCGGTGATGGCCCCATCTCTTGAACCTGTGGAGCGCCTCGGTACAGGCGTCCAGATGGGGTCCGGCCTCGTACAGTGAGCGGTGGTACTCGTGGACCGCCCGGGTGCGGCGCAGGGCGCCCCAACGGCTCCAGAACAGCCCTGCGACGCGGCTGGCCGTGATCAGGGGCCTCAGGAGCAGCGGTGGCTTGGCGGCATCGAACGCCTGGTGCGCGGCCCGGCGCTCGCGCCCGGAACCCTCCGGGTCGTTCAGGCAGAAGCCCAGGAGCACGAGGTCCGGATCGAGGTCGTCCAACGCCCCGCCCGTGGCCCGCCACTCCTCGGCGGTGTTCCACCCGGGGCGGCTCCAGTTCACCACCTCGACGGGTTGGGTCCGCCCAGTCAGGGCATCCCCCAGCCGGTCCGGCCAGGCGTCGCGCGCGTGGACGCCGCCCCCCCAGGTGAAGGAGTCGCCGACGGCGAGGACGCGGAAGGTCCCCGCGGGCTTCGGCCCCGGCTCACCGCGATCGCGGAAGTCGGGCTGCCACATGGGACTGTGGTGCGGCGTGGCGACCGAGGTGTCCGAGGCCTCGCGGTCCGCCGGCGGGAAGAGCCGGAGGCCGAGCTCGGCCAGACCCAGACCGAGGGCGGAGGCGAGGAGCAGCGTGATCAGGCGAATCCAGAGTCGGACCTTGTGCATCGGCACACCGGAGCGGCCATTCCCGCTCCCGGCCGATCCTAACCCAGATCGCGGATCCCCCGGTCGGCGGGATCAGAATCGCCGCGTGAGTCCGACCCGATAGGAGAAGGCCTCGAAGGCGCCCGTCGTCGAGCGCTGGTTGTTGGCGCCGCTCGCGGAGAGCTCGAGCATCCAGTCCGCGAAGATCCCCGCCGTCAGCTTCGCCGCGGCCTCGCCTCCCAGCTCGAAGGAGTCGGGGATGCCGGGCGCGATCGTCCTCTCCCAGCCGCCCGCCGCGAAGAGCGCGAACCCGACCTGCGCGGAGAGTTTCACGTAGGCGTGGAGCGTGACCGAGTAGCGCTCGAAGCGCTCCGGGTCGAAGTACCCGCTCCGCAAGTCGTCTTCGAACCCGAAGCCCCACGCTCGGAGGCCGAGATCGAGGTTCACGTTCTCTTGCCGGGCCGCCACCCAGCGGGGGGCCAGCAGGGCCTCCCACCGACGGTTGCCGTCCGAGAGACGGTCCCAGCCGACCCATGCCTCGACGTGGGAGCGGAGGTTCGGATCCAGCGCCAGACGGAGACGGTGCTCGTCGACGCGGACTCCCAGAGCCGCGGAGCGCGGCGAGATGTCGAGCAGGTCGGTCCGGCGTTCGAGCCCGAGAGAGCCGCGATCGCCGAGGCGGAGGGTCGCGCCGAGGCCCCAGCTCGTGAGCCCGTCGCTGGTCTCGGCCTCCCGGATCTCGGTGCGGCCGACGCTCCCCGCGAGCTCCAGTGACGGGGTCGGCCGGCCCCGCAGCTCCAGACGTAGGCGGCGGATCTCGATCTCCTCCTCGCCCGCGAGGGTCTCGAGACCGCTGCCGGCCGGGGCGGAGAGGTCCGCCGTCTCTCCGAACAGGCCCAGGCGGACGTCGGCTCGCGGCGAGCCCTCGATCCGGGCCGAGAGGGCGTCCCGCTCCAGATTGTCGGAGTCAGAGTAGAAGGTCCAGGCCGGGGTGACGAGGGGTCGGTGCGGAGTCCGCAGCCAGCGTTCGATCTCGTCGGCCTGGGGATCCTCGGGCCAGGCCGCGGCGATGCGGTCCACGGCGTTCATGGAGTCGACGGGTCGACCGGCGGCGGAGAGAGCCAGCGCCTGGGCGATCGACAGCCGAAGCCGGTCGGGCTCTTCGGGCGAGGTCGCCGCGAGACGCGTCTCGATCGGCTCGAGCGCTTGACTCGGTAGACCGGCCCGCGCCAGCGCGTCGAGGCGCTCGAGCTCCCAGCGAGGATCCTCTCCGTATCTCTCGCGGTACTCGTCCAGGGCGGCGAGCGCTCGGTGGAAGGCTCCGCGCCAGCACTCGATCCGCGCGTACTCGAGTCGAGCCGTCGGCTCGTCGCCGCCGAGCTCGAAATAGTCCCGGTAGGTGTTGGAGGCGTCGTCGATCTCGCCGCGCCAGGAGAGAGCGCGCGCCAGGCCCAGCGTCCCCTCGGGGTCGTCGGGGAGGCGGTCCAGAAGCTCTCGCCAGCAACGGATAGCCTCGCGCACGTCGCCGTCCCAGGAGGCGTAGAGGGCGCTCAGGCGCCACGCCTCGGTCGATTCCGGCGCCAGGTCGATGGCCCGGGCGGTGGCTCCGCGCGCCGCGCTCGTGTTTCCGCGCTGGGCGTGGAGCCGGGCGAGCCGGAGGCGCAGGGACGGGTCTGTCGGGGCGGAGCCGATGGCTCCCTCGAGGGCTGTTTCGACCGCCGTGAGATCCTGGCGTCGCGCCTCCGCGTCGGCGAGACGGAGCCAGAGGTCCGTCCGTTGGGGGGCGGCCTCGAGGGTCGAGCGGTAGACGGCGGCGGCATCGTCCCAGCGCTCCTCCATTTCGGCCCGCAGGGCCTCTTCGGGCGGCGGCGGCGGGGAAGCCAGGGAGGGCACGGCTCCGAGGAGAAGAACGAGGATCAGGACGGTCGAACGGGCGGTCACTTGCGCCACCTCCTGTCACGGCGAATCCACAGGTCCGTCGCGAAGCGTCCCATGGTGTAGAGATCGACGAAGACGGAGCCGTAGCGCACCGGGATGGTCAGGAGTCCCTTGCCCAGGACCTCGAGCCTGCGCCCTTTCGCCACCCAGCTCAGGAAGCCAATCGAGATCGCGCTCTCCGCGGCCAGGGTGACGGCGAGGGCCTCCCACCACCGGAACCAGATCATGACGAAGAGGAACACGGGGAAGGCCACCTTTTCGACCGCCCCCATGAGGATCGCCCAGCCGATGGGGCGGCCCAGCAGCCGGGTCCGCTCCCTGCCGAACGCCTGGCGGTACGGCTCCCGGATCTTCCGCTTCTCCAGGATCTCCGGGTTCTCCTTCTCGAAGCGGCGTTTGTGCCAGGCGCGCTTCAGGCCGCGGAAGGGGCTCGTGACCAGCGAGTCGAAGTAGAAGCAGGTCTGGAGGAACGACGACGACCAGAGGTAGATCTGACGTGGCAGCCGGTTCATCGGGGGCTCCACCGTCCGGGCGAAGACGTCGTGGAGCTGGATGTTCCGGTACCCCTCGTTGAGCAGCGCGAAGCCGATGAAGATGTCCTCGGAGTTGGTCAGGTCGTCCCCGAGGATGGGCTCGTAGTGGTCGAACAGGTCGCGAACGTACTCCTGGCGATAGGCGACGGCGCACCCCACGGGGTTCGTGATGGAGCCGAAGAAGACCATCTCCCCGCGATAGACGATCCCCTGGAGGAAAGTGTAGAGAGTGTCTCGGTAGAGGTTCGTCAGGGCGTGGAGGAAGCGCCCGAGCCAGCCTCCTCCGGGTTGGATCGGCGCTTCGGGCCGCTTCTTCAGGAACTTCTGCACGGGCTCCCACTCGACGAAGCTCTTCCTGTCCTTCTCGCGCATGGGCAGGATGGTGCCGCAGGCGCAGGCGATGCCCACGGCCTTGTACAGCTCCTCGACGGTGCGCTCGATGTAATTCTCGGAGGTGAGCACCGTGTCGCCGTCGAGGATGAACTCGACATCCGCCGGAAACTCCCGGGCCTGCCGCTTGATGGTGGGTGTCTTGCCGATGGGTGAGCGGCGTTGGATGGCCACGAGCTCCATGTCGTTGAGCGCGCAGAACTCCCGGGCGTACTCGATCGTGTGATCCTCGCTGCCGTCGTCCACCAGGATCAGGCGATGGGGCTTCAGCGTCTGACGGGCCAGGGAGGCGAGGGCGAGCGGCAGGGTCCGCTCCTCGTTGCGCGCGGGGATCACGACGTTGACCCGCGCATCGCGCCAGTCCTCCGACGGCGTGGGGATCGTGGGGTCCGGGCCGTGCAGGATGCCGACCAGGCTCGTGATCGTGTTGGGACTCAGGACGAAGTAGGGGAAGACCGCCACGCGCGCCTCCTGACATTTCCGCGGCTTCGGGGGCCGGAATCGCGGATCGAGACCGGCCCGCCTCGGGTGCTCTGCTCAGTCGGACGCCCCCCCTACCGTGGAGAAGAGTGCCAACCATGAGTGTCCGATGCCGCACTGCGGCGGACCACGTCCCGACGGGTGGGTGGGACCTGCCCGTCGGGGTGGCTCACCTCGAAGGGTGAACCTCCGGGCCCACGCCTCGTACTCTGGTTGCAGCAAGCCTGCGGCGCCATGGGTGTTCGTCCGAGAGTTCTCTCCGAGCTTCTCCGAGGGCGGGTCCTCTCCCCCGGGCGCGCCCGCGGCGGGCGGCGCCGCGCGCCGGCTTGCCTGATCCTGCGAGATTAGATAGACAAGCGTAGATATCTTGTTCCGGTCTTCCCTTTCGCCTGTCTCAATCACTGGAGCCGTCCAGACTCGGCAACCCTCAACCACCGACAAGGCAAACGCCATGATCTCCACACACCGCCGTTGCACTCCCGATCTCGGCGCTTCGAGCGCCGGTCCCTCCCGATTCGTCCTGCTCTTCGCGGGGCTGGCCGCCTCGGGCCTCCTGCTCGTCGCTTCGCCGGCGGTCCGCGCCCAGGAGGAGCCGCTGACCCTGCGGATCAACGACGGAGAGGCGATCCCGGGCGGGATTGCCGCGGTGGTCTTCCGCACGTACTCGTCGCGCGGGATCGGACAGGGGCAGATGTGCTTCGGGTCCCAACGCCAGGGTCCCGAAGGTCAGGAAGCGGGAGGAGGGCTCTTCACCGAGCTCTTGGGGGTGCGCGTCTTCAGCGCGAACGGTGACGCCCGCTTCAGGGCTCGATTCGACCCGGTGACGCAGCAGGCGGACGTCCAGTTCGGCTCGCTGACGGCCGGAATCAACGAGGTGGACGGCCCCCTGGCGGTGCTCTACTTCCGGGTCTCGCCCAGCGTCCAGCCGGACGATCGGTACGACATCTCGCTCGTTCCGTCCGACACCTTCCTGCGGGACGGCGACGGTCTCCCGATCCCGGTCTCCATCCGCTCGGGGCGCCTCGACATCAGGTTCCCCGGTGCGCCCTACGAGACCGGTGCCGCTGCCGAGGACACGGTCCCGGGCCAGGTTGCGTTCCTGGGCTTCGAGACCAACGAGCCGTTCAGGATCGGCGCCGGCCAGGTGGTGCTCGAGTACGACGCCTCGCTCGCGGAGGGTCCCGCGGAGGTCTTCATCGACGGCCGCTACGGCCCGGCGGAGTGGACCGTCGACGAGCCGGTTCCCGGCCGGCTGATCATCCGGTTCACCTCGTCCAACGCCTGGCTCGGCCGGCTGCCCGGAGAGATCGTCTCCATACGCTTCCTGAGCCGCCCGGACATCGCGCCCGGCACCCAGTCCCCGGTGATCGTGGATCCCGCCGAGACCTGGCTGGAGGGGCCGGACGGCGCCCGCCTGGACATCGCGATCGAGAACGAGGTCCTGCTGTTCGTGCCGCCGGGAGGATAGGGGTTGGCCCGACGACACTCCACTCCCGCGCCTACGGCCACTCCCACCGCGCAGGCTCCTAGCCTGGCCTTCTCACCGGGTGTCGTTGCGAGAGGTCGTAGGTGCCTGGAGATGCAAGGCTTGCGACCGAGGGCGACGCAGTCGTACTGTCTGTACGTCGAGGAGCCCGAGCGGAGCGTAACGCCGCAGATTCAGGTACATTCGGTTTCGTAGTAGACAATTGGTGAGAAGGTCAGGCTAGGGGTCCCGGGTCGGTGAAGACCGTCCTGGACCGGATCGCCGCCAAGGGCTACTTCGACGTCGAGAAGGAAGAAGGGGATCTGCCAGCACCGCTGGGACTGCGAGCGCCGCGGGCTCCAGGTCGCGCCCGGGGACGAGGTCGTGACGGGCGTCTCCGGCTCGGTCCCCTGAATCGACGCGCCCCGTCTGCCGGCTGGAGCCCGTAACGAACGAGGGCCGCGATCCCGACGGCCCGCGGCCCTCCGAGGGACGGCGATCCCGCCGTCGTCAGAAGAAGTTGAATCCCGGGGACACGAGCTTCGCCGGCAGGTAGCCCGCGAAGAACGGCCCATAGGCGATCACGATCAGCACGAGAGCCACCCCGACCCACAGCATGAGCCGGTCCATCGAGACCTCCCAGCCGCTCGTCTTCGGCGGGTGGAGCGTCTCCGAGAAGGGGATGTCCTCGGGGCCGCCGCCCTTGCGACCGACCAGGATGGTCATGGCGATGACGACGAAGAAGAGCAGCAGCCCCACGAACATCAGCGTGCCGCCGATGCCCGTCAGAATGCCGCCCAGCTCCCAGGAGGGCAGATCGTAGGTGGCACGCGCCCGGTAGATCCTCCGGGGCATCCCCTCGAGGCCTGCCGAGGCCATGCCGCGGGCGAAGATCAGCACTCCGATCGTGTACAGCCACGACGACCAGAGGCCGATCCTCCGTCCCCACAGCTCCTTGCCGGTGAGGTAGGGGATCAGCCAGTAGGCCACGCCGACCAGGGTCAGCGCGACGGCGCTGCCGACGGTCATGTGGAAGTGACCCGGGATCCAGGTCGTGTTGTGGATCACCTGGTTCATCGTGAAGCTGGCGTTGATCAGGCCCGTGATGCCGCCGAACACGAAGGTGATCATGGCCAGCAGCTGGGCGGTCACCGACGGATCGCCCCAGGGCAGCTTCGTGAACCAGCCCAGGAGGCCCTTGCCGCCGCGGGCTCTCCCTCCGATCTCCAGCGAGGCGATGATGGTGAACGCCGTGGCCAGGCTGGGGAAGAACACGCCGAAGGTCATCAGCAGATGGAGCGTCTTCATCGCCGTGGAGATCCCCGGGTCCGTGTACTGATGGTGGAGACCGGTGGGGATCGACAGGACCAGGAACAGGACGAAGGCGAGCCGAGTGAGCGAGTCGCTGGCCAGCTTCCCGCCCGCCTGCCTCGGTATCAGCGCGTACCACGAGACGTAGGCCGGCAACAGCCAGGCGTAGACGATGGCGTGACCCGTGAACCAGAACAGCGTCCGGCTCAGGAGCGGATCGGTCTTGGCCAACAGCCCGGTCGACCACGGAATCATGAAGCCGAGGAAGAGCACCGCGATGGGCAGAGAGGCCAGGAACCACATCACGTACGAGCAGACCGAGATGAAGGCGAGGAGAGGGACCCGCTCGCCCGGGTGCTCCTTGCGCCACGCGCTGAGCGCCATCAGCATGTTCAGCAGGGCGGCCCAGGTCGAGAGGACGACGAGAACCAGGCCTGTGTAGTAGGTCCAGTGCGCCTGGAGCGGGGCGTACGACGTGTACAGGACGGACGCCCTGCCGGTCACGACGGCGAAGATCACCAGCACGTTGCCCAGCCCCAGGAGCGCGAGCGAGGCCCACAGCAGCGCGGAGTTGAGCTTGCGCGAGAGGGCGCGCGCCGTCATCAGCGCCAGGAAGCCGTTGGAGAAGGAGAACGTGAAGATCAGGGCGTTGGCCACACCGTGGGCCGTCAGCCCCTGGTAGTAGTTCCGCAGCCCCGGGAAGTACTCGAGGATGTCGATCTTGGCGTACGACAGTGCCTGGGCGAAGCCGTGGAAGATCCCCGCGATCAGGGCGGCGTAGCCGATGTAGATGGCCCATCGCATCGGCTTCTTCTGGCTCTCCGGCACGTCGTAGCCGGAGGGGTCGTACACCGTCGCCGTATTCGGTCGCGCGCTCATTCGACGATCACCTTTCCGAACATGGTGTGATGGTTGATGCCGCAGTACTCGTGGCAGAGGATCAGGTGCTCGCCAGGCTGGCGGAAGGTGTAGGTCACCCGCGCGATCTGGCCGGGGATCAGCATCATGTTGACCCGCGTGCCGGTGACATGGAGGCCGTGGATCACGTCGACGGTCGTCGCCGTGAGCGTCACCTCCGAGCCGGTGGGAACCCGGATCTCGTTCGGCTCGAACTTCCAGGCCGAGGCGAGGATGACGGCCTCGTAGGTCCCGTCTCCGGTCTGCCGGAGTCCGGGAGCGTCGAAGGGCGGGGTCTCCCGGGCGGTCTCGGGGTCGATCAGCCCCTCCTCTCCCGGCAGGTGGATCCCCATGGCGAAGCTGGCGTAGCCGAGGGCGAGGAGGCAGCAGACCAGGAGCACTGCCCCCAGGGCCAGGAACGACTTCTCGTAGCTCAGGATGTTCATGGCGTCACCGGCTGAGGAGAGTCCAGTACATGAGCGTCCAGAAGCCGAAGATCATCACCAGGATCACCGTGGTGAGAAACAGGGTTCCGGAGATGTCGGGCTCGCTCTCCCCGGTCGAGCCGCCGGGGCTCCGTTCACGCGTGTCCTCTGCCATCGATCGGACCTCCTTCCTGAGTTTCGGATGTCGAGGTGTCGGGTATTTCTTATGGCGCCCCGCGTCTAGTTCCGGCCGGCCCGCAGTCGCGCGCCCAGCCAGCGGAGCAGGAGCAGGAAGACCGCGAGCACGGGGACGGAGATGAGCAGGCGCAGGGGTTCAGCATGGAGCGACAGGACCTGGTGCACGGTCTCCCAGAGGTACCCGACCAGCGGGATCCCCAGGAGGACTCCCAGGACCATGGTTCCGAAGGTCTTCCCGAAGGAGGGCTCGGAGTCTGCGTTCTTACGGGACGGCATTCTAACAACCTCCTGACGGAATCTGGAGCGCGGGACCGTACCTCGCCTCGGCGGGGAGGGCGAGAGGCCCCTCGAAACGGAGTTTGGGCGCCTTCGATCCTATGGGGCTCGCGCCGGCGGCTCACCGCCCTTTTGGGTGGTATCCGGCGTCCCGGTCAGGAGTCGTCGGGCCGGGTGCGGCGCAGCCGCTTGAGTGCCCCACGACGACGCTTCGACTCGATTCGGCGGCGGTGGACCGCCTTGGGCGTCCGGGTCGGCCGGCGCTCGGCCTCCTCGGCCAGCGCGTCGCGGAGGAGCTCCACCAGACGCTCCTCGGCCAGCCCCCGGTTGGCGGCCTGGGTCCTCTCCCGCTGGGCGGTCACCCGCAGCACCCCGCGCTTGTCGATCCGCGTCGCGAGCCGCTCGCGAACCCTCTCCTTCTGCTCGGCCGAGAGGCTGGGAGAGCCCTCGACGTCCAGGCGAAGCGTCACCCGCGTCTCGACCTTGTTGACGTTCTGTCCGCCGGGTCCGGAGCTGCGCGAGGTCGCGATCTGGATCTCGGAACGCGGGATCTCGAGCGAATCGTCGATGCGCAGGGACGGGGTCAGGGCGGTCATCGTCTTCTCTCGGCGGCCGCGGGCCGTGCGCGCCGCCTCGGGGGACTCAGGAGGCGAGGTCCAGGGCGTGGGCCTTGAGGTCGTCGAGACGCACGATCTCCAGGGCGCGCTCGTGGGTGGCCGCCATCACCACGGGCGGCGCGATCCCGGCGGCCAGGGCCTCCCGCCAGCGGGCGGCGCAGACGCACCAGCGGTCGCCGGTGCGCAGTCCGGGGAAGCCGAACTGGGGGGCCGGAGTCGAGAGGTCGTTGCCGGCCTCGCGGCTGAAGGTCAGGAACTCCTCGGTCACCTCGGCGCAGACCGTGTGCGAACCCTGGTCCTGGGGCCCGGTGTTGCAGCAGCCGTCGCGATAGAAGCCGGTCACGGGCTCGCCGCCGCAGGGCGCGAGCTCTCCTCCGAGGACATTGCGGGAAGGATCCATGGGCGCATCCTATCGACTGGAGGTTCCGATGTCGGCCGGGCGACGGAAGCTCTTGCCGGGGTCGGGGTCCAACCTCTCGACCCGAATCGTCTTGCACACGCCGCGCCCGGAGCGAACGGCGACCGAGAAGCCGAGGAGTCGAGAAGGCCCGGAATCCCGGTGCGGCGGACCCCGCGTCTGCCCGCACCCCCCCGGGAGCGGGCCCGTCCTACCCCGGGAGGGGTGGAGCCGGTCCCTCCGTCCCGCTAGGATGGTGCGAGATGATCCCGAAAGGAGCCGCGATTTCATGAAGAAGATCGTGAACAGGACCCACAGACCCCTCCGCATCCGCCTGTCCCAGGGGCGCACGCTGCACCTGAACCCCGGGCACGAGGGGCAGATCGCCACCGGCGACGCCGAGCGGCCGAATCTGCTGGAGATGGTGGAGCGCGGGGAGATCGCGATCCTCGACGCGGGCCAGTCCGCGGAGGCCAGCGGACCGGTCGGGGGAGGCTCTTCCGCGGCCAACACCCACGGCCATCACCCCGACACGAGCAGCCACCACCGCGGCGATCGCTAGCCACCGTCAGGTCGCCCACCGGGCGAGCTCGCGCCGGAGCTCCCTCCGGTAGGGGAAGAAATCGACCTGGATCGTGTGGCGCGGCGAGCGGGTGTAGCGTTTCCGGAGGCGCGCCCGGTCGCGGTCGATCGAGCGCAGCATCGTGGTGCGGTCGGGCAGGTCGAGCTCGCCGGTCAGGAGGCCCGCCACCCATCGCGCCTGGATCTCGGCCAGGGGCATGATGGCTCCCAGGGGCTGAACCAGTCCCAGGAAGTAGAGGTGGCGGTGGTCCGGATGGGCCACCCTGCGGTACAGCGCGATCTCGTTGCCCTTCGTCTCGACGAGGCCCGGCTCGAAGAACGGGAACCGGATTCGGAAGCCGGTCGCCCAGAGGATCCGGTCCACCGGCTCCCGGCTCCCGTCCTCGAATCGGACCTCGGTCCCCTCCAGGGCCGCGACGCCCGGCTTGATCACGACCCGGCCCGCGCGCACGTGGGGCAGGAGGTCGGTCGACAGGGTCGGATGCTCCCCAAGGAGACGGGTGGCGGGTGGCGGGGCTCCCCAACTCGTCTGCCGCCCCCTTGCGAGCCGGAGCAGGACGCCGTAGGCGAGGCGCTGCAGCCCGAGGGGCAGCGACGTCGACAGGGGCGTGACCCAGGCGTCGGTCGGCCGGCCGAGGAGGCGACGCGGGATGATGCGGGCCATGCGACGGGCGGCGAGGAGAGTACGACCCGCGACCGGAGCGAGGTCACAGGCGATGTCCGCGCCGGAGTTTCCGATTCCCACGACGAGCACCGTCTCGCCCGCCATGGCGTCCGGTCGGCGATAGGACCGGCTGTGCAGGGCGGGGCCGGCGAAGGCGCCGGGAAGGTCGGGGATCCGGGGTGACCAGTGGTGGCCGTTGGCTACGATGACAGCGCGGTAGTGGCGCTCGAAGGAGAGCCCGTCTGCCAGGTTCGTGACGCTCGCCCGGTAGCCTCCGTCGGCGTCGGGTGCAACCCGGTCCACACGGTGCCCGAAGGTGATGGCGGGCCGCAGGTCGAAGCGGTCCGCGTAGCTCTCGAAGTACGCCAGCACCTGCGTGTGATGGGGGTAGTTGGGGTACTCCTCGGGCATCGGGAAATCGGAGAAGGCCATGCGCTCCTTCGACGTGTCGATGTGGAGGGAGTCGTAGGCGACCGGCCGCCCGTTGTCGTTCTCGGCCCGCCAGTTGCCGCCGAGCGCGGACCCCATCTCGAAGCAGTCGAAGGGGAGACCGTGCTCGAGGAGGGTCTTCACCGTCACGATCCCGGAGGAGCCGGCGCCGACGACGAGAGTTCGGTCCCTGGGCGTAGCCACGGCATGAGTATCCCACGCCGCGTGTCGGGGTTCGTCTCACTGCCGGTAGGAGGATCGGAGGTGGTGATTCAGACCCCGACCGATGCCGGCGGCTGTCGTCGGGGGTCAACATGAGAATCGGCGCAGGGCAGCGTGGCGCCGCCCTGACGCCGAGAAGAGATGGAGCACGAAATGACCGCGACGAGCGAGATTCGGCGATCTCCAGGCCTGTCCCCGGGAATTCGGCACGATTTGATGAGCGTGCTGATCCGGGCGAGCGTCTGGGTGGTCTCCGTCGCCAGCCTGCTCCTTCTCGCCGGGCACCTGGCGATCGGCATCGAGGTTCGCAGAGAGCGCATGCGGGAAGAGGCGGATGCGCTGGTGGAACACTGGGGGCCGGAGCTGGTCGCGGGCGACGCCGCGGCTCTCGACCGGGCTCTGGAGGTCCTTTCCGGGACCCCGGGTCTGCTGGGCACCGCCGTCTGCCTGCCCGATGGGTCGGGCGGTTTTCGCGACTGCCGCGCGGCCACGGGGGACCTGGTGGCCGAGGGCGCCGTCCCGGCTCGCGGCCTGACCGGTCTTGCTCAGGGGCGGATCTCGGTGGCCTCTGCGCTCGGGCCGCGGGATGATCCCACGCCCTCGTATCTCGTTCTCCAGTCCGACCTCACCGGGCTGTGGCGGTGGGTGGGCGCCGGCCTGGCCGTGGTCGTCGGCGCGGCGATCTGCTGGATCCTGGTGACCTGGAGGGTGAGCCGGTGGATCCAGGGACGCTTCGTGGATCCCATCGTGGCCCTCGTGGGGTTGGCCGAAGAGATCACGGAGAGGCGTGAGCCCGTAGGCCGGGCCGACGACCGGCGGAGCTCCTCGACCGGTGAGCTCGGAGACCTCGAGCGCAGCCTCGACCGGATGCTCGAGGCCCTCGAAGGGAACTCCGCCGTCCTCCACCGGCAGATGGAGCTTCTCGAGCGCGTCATGGAGACCAGCCCCGCTGGCATCCTGGTGATGGAGGAGCCGGGCAGGATCGCCCTGGCGAGCGCCTCGGCTCGCGAAGCGCTCGAGCTCGAAGGGTCGCGCGAGGAGGGCTGGCGCCCGCCGGCCGGGCGCTTCACCCGCGACGGTCGGGGCAAGGAGCGCTCCGACGAAGCGCCCTTCGACATGCTCCGGAGTCTGGAGAATGGCGGCAATATCCGGGGTCGCTGGACCTACGAGGGTCCGTCGGGTCGGCGCCGTCGCCTCCTGGTCGATGCGTTGCCCTGGAGCGACCACGGATCCCGGGGCGCCGTCCTCGCGGTCTCGGACATCGATCGGGAGTGCCGGCTCGAAGAGCAGCTGACCCAGGCCCAGGGTCTCGAGGCGGTGGGCCGGCTGGCCGAGGGCCTGGCCCACGACTTCAACAACCTGTTGACGACGATCCTGGGGCACACCCAGATCCTCCAGAGGCTGGTCGAGGGGGCACCGTCGGCCCGGGAGAGTCTGGACGAGATCAGCGAGGCGATCCGGCGTGCCGCCGACCTCACGGGGCAGCTCCTGACCTTCGGCCGACGCTCCGAGGACGGGGTGGAGGTGGTGGAGGTCGACCAGCACCTGGGGCGCGTCGAGACGATGCTCGGCCGGGTGCTGGGGGAAGACATCGATCTCGTGACCTCGTTCGGCGCTCCCGAGTGGGGTGCACGGCTCGATCCCGCTCAACTCGACCAGGTCGTCCTGAACCTCGCGGCCAACGCCCGCGAGGCGATGTCCGCAGGCGGCGTCCTCGAGATCGCCACGAGTCTGGTCTCCGGAGAGCAGGGTGCGGTGCTGCCGGACGGGTGCGACAGCTGGCTCCGGATCACCGTGCGGGACGACGGCTGCGGCATGACGCCGGAGGATCGATCCCGCGTCTTCGAGCCCTTCTTCACCACCCGGGAGGGGTGCACCGGCCTCGGTCTCTCGGCGACGTACGGCATCGTCCGCAACGCCGGCGGGTCGATCCGGGTCGAGAGCGAGTCCGGCCGCGGATCGCTGTTCGAGGTCCTCCTTCCGAGTGTCGCCTGCCGGGACCGGGAGGAGCAGCCCCTCTCGCCGGCCCCGGAGGGCGCGGCGCACGGGCGGATGCCGACCGTCCTCCTGGCCGAGGACGACGGCGGCGTCCGCGCCCTGGTGAGCCGGATGCTGGTGGCGCGGCGCTTCCGGGTACTCTCGGCCGCGGGTGGGCAGGAGGCGCTGTCGCTCAGCCGGGAGTTCGAGGACGAGATCGACCTGCTGATCAGCGATATCGTCATGCCCGACCTCCGGGGACCCGAGCTCCGCCGGCAGCTCGAGAAGACCCGCCCGGGGCTCCCTGTGATCTTCATCTCCGGCTACGCCGACGCGGAGCTCTGGCGGGAAGCGTGTGGGCAGGGTCGCGCCCTCTTCTTGCAGAAACCCTTCCGACCGGGTGCCCTCGCCGACAAGGTCGACGAGATTCTCGCGTCTCGAGGCGCGGCCTGACGGGCGCCGCCGACCGGCTGCGGGCTGATAGGGTCTGGCGAGGTTCCGGTTGCGGGCGTCCGCCGCGCTCGCCCGCCGCAGAGCGTCCCGGCCCATTTCGAGCCCAGTCATCCCGAGTCCCGGCAGCCACGCAGCGACCATGGTGTCGAAGGAGCGCCCGCAAAACCTGCACCAGGCGGTGGCTCGCCAGGTCGCCGAGCGCGGCGCCTCGCCGGCCCTCGTGTGGCAGGGGCGTCGCACCCGCTACGACGAGCTGTGGGCCGACGCCGGACGCGTCGCGGGACTCCTGAAGGAAGCGGACGTCGTCTCCGGCGACGTTGTCGCCCTCTGCCTGCCTCGTTCGCCCGCCCTCGTCATGGCCATGTTGGGGGTCCTGCGCGCCGGCGCCGCCTACCTGCCGATCGACCCCCGCGATCCGACGGAGCGGATTCGCGAGTTGCTGCGGGACGCACGTTGTCGTGCGCTCCTGGCCTCGCCCTCGATCGATCTCCCGATCGAGCTCCCTGCCGGGTGTCGACGGATCGAGATCGACGGCAGCGGGCCGCCGGCGGACGCTCCTGTCGACGAGGGCGGCCCCGCGATCGGTCCGGAGGACCTCGCCTACGTGCTCTACACGTCGGGCTCGACGGGTCGCCCGAAGGGCGTCGAGGTCGCACACGGCGCGGTCCTCCGCCTCGTCTTCGGGCAGGGCGATCTCCCCTTCGATCCGAGTCGGGTCTTCCTCCACCTCGCGCCGCCCGCCTTCGACGCCGCCACTTTCGAGGTGTGGGGTGCCCTGGCCCACGGCGCGAGGCTGGTGGTGGCGCCCCCGGGACCGCTGGGTCTGGACGAGATCGGCCGCCTCATCGAGCGGGAGAGCGTGGACGTCCTGTGGCTCACGGCGTCCCTGTTCAACGCGGTCGTGGACGAGAGGCCGGAGATCCTGCGGCCCGTGCGCTTCCTCCTGACGGGCGGGGAGGCCCTGTCCGTGCCGCACGTGCGTCGCCTGCTCCAGCGCCAGCCGGAGGTGCGCCTGATCAACGGCTACGGCCCCACGGAGGGAACGACCTTCACCACGACCTGGGAGGTCGAGGAGGCGCCACCGCCCAAAGCCGGCGACGTGCCGATCGGCCGTCCGCTCGCGGGGACCCGCGTCTACCTCCTGGGACCGGCGCTCGAGCCGGTGGCGGACGGAGAGGTCGGTGAGCTGTTCATCGGCGGCCGGGGGGTCGCTCGCGGCTACCGGGGCCGGCCGCGGGAGACCGCCGAGGCGTTCGTGCCCGACCCCTTCGCGGCCGAGCCCGGCGGGCGGATGTACCGGTCCGGGGATCGTTCCCGGCGCGATCCCGACGGCCTGTTGCGCTTCGCGGGTCGGGTGGACGATCAGGTGAAGATCCGGGGGTTCCGGGTCGAACCCGGCGAAGTGCGCTCCGTCCTGGGGAGCCACCCGCGGGTCCGCGACGCGGCGGTCGTGGTGGTCGGGACGGGCGATGGTCGCCACCTGGTGGCCTGGGCGGTGGTCGGACGGGCGCGTCCGGACGAGGGCGCCGCGCCGTCGTCGCCCGAGGGCGGGGGACCCTCGGCAGCCGAGTTGCGACGCTGGTTGGCGGATCGTCTGCCCGCGCCCCTCGTTCCTCGCGAGGTGCGGACCGTCGCGTCGCTGCCGCTCGGGCAGACCGGCAAGCTCGATCGGCGAGCTCTCCTGGAGGGCATGGAGAGCGGGCCGGCCGGAACGACAGAGCGCCTCGAACAGCCGGCCTCGGCTCTCGGCACGGCGGAATCGCAGCTCGCGCGAGCCTGGACGGACCTCCTCGGGCTCGACGTCGCCACCCCGGAGGATGACTTCTTCCGCCTCGGCGGCCACTCCCTGCTGGCCGTTCGTCTCGCGGCCCGGCTGCGCTCCGATTGGCGCCGCGAGATCGAGGCCTCGGACGTCTTTCGTCATCCGCGGTTGAAGGACCTCGCCCGTCACCTGCTCGCGGCGCCCCGCCTCACCGGGGCCGACGAGCTCGCGCTGTCGTCCGCCTCGGAAGGCCCCCTGGACGAGCCGCTGACGGCGGCCCAGGCGCGGGTCTGGTTCCTGCAGGCGGCGGCCCCCGGGGGCGTCGCTTACCACTACTCGGCGCGCCTGCGCTTCCGCGGCGACCTGGACGTGGAGGCTCTGCGCCGCGCCCTCGGCGCCGTGGTTCGGCGCCACCCGGTCTACCGCTCGGTCTTTCCGCTCGGGCCGGAGGGACCGGTGCAGCGTGTCCTGCCCGCCTGGGAGCCGGAGCTGGTGGCGACGGAGCTCGGAGAGTTGGCGGAGGCGGAGGCGGAGCGCGGGATCGAGGAGGAGAGGTGGCGTCTCGTCGGTCGTCCCTTCGACCTCGGCCGTGGGCCGCTCGTCCGCTGGCGCCTCCTGCGCCGGGGCCCGCAGGACCACGAGCTCCTGCACGTCGAGCACCACCTCCTGCACGACGGCTGGTCCTTCCAGCGTCTCCTGGCGGAGGTCGCCGCTCTGTACGCGGCGCAGGTGACCGGCGCCGGGGAGCCGCCGCCCGCCACCGATTGGAGCCCGGGTCGGGCCGCCATGCACGAGCTGGAGCTGGAGTCGGACGGCGGCTGGAGGGAGGGTCTCGACTGGTGGGCGGAGCACCTCGCGGACCTGCGCCGGGCGGCTCCGTCTCGCGCGTTGCCCAGCTCCCGACCCGTCCTGGTGCGGAACGAGCTGGCCGCTCCGCTCGCCCGACGCTTGCGTCGAGCGGCGCGGGAGCGAGGCACGACCCTGTTCCCGTTGTTGCTGGCCGGCTTCGTGGCGGCGGTGGCTTCGGCGGAGGAGGGTGACGACCTGCTCGTGGGCACGGGATTCGCGAACCGGGACCGTCCCGAGGCGGCGGGGACGCTGGGGATGCTCGTGAACACCGTCATGCTGCGCCTTCATCTCGGCGGCGACCCGACGCTGGACAGTCTGGTGGAGCGGGTTCGGAGGGAGGTCGATGCCGTGCGGCCCTGGGCCGCCATCCCGTTCGACCGGGTCGTTCGCCGACTGGCCCCGGAACGTCGACCCGGAGCGTCGCCGCTCCTGAGCAGGTTGTTCTCGTTCCACGACGCTCCGCTCCCCGCGATCTCCTGGCCAGGGCTGGAGGTCGAGGTCCGGGACGTCCTGGGGAGCCCGGCTCCCAAGTTCGACCTGAACGTGGTCGCCGTCCCGCGACGCGAGCAGCGCCTGGCCGCGGCCGGCTCGGCAGACGGCGCGCCGGAGGAGATCGAGGTCTGGTGGGAGGCTCGGGCGGACGTCTACGACCGCGCGAGGGTCCGGGAGCTGGCTCTGCGTCAGGCGCGGGCGCTCGACGTTTGGCTCCGCAGGCCGTCGACGTCGCTGGCCGACCTGTTCGCCGCGCGGAGCGGAACCTCGGTGGCGCCGGTGACGGTTGCGGAGAACCCCGCCGCGGCCTGGCCCGCCGCGCCGGAGGTCGGCGGGGAGGCCGTCGGCTCGAGGGGATCGGTGGACACCGCGACGACCGGGTCCGACCCGCTCCTCGAGCGCCTGCTTCCCGTCTGGCGGCGGATCCTGGAAGTTCCGGACGCCACGGCGGACGAGGAGCTCTTCGCCGCCGGCGGGCACTCCCTCCAGGCGATCCGCCTGGCCGCCGCCCTCGAACGGGAGCTCGGGCGGCCCGTGCCCCTCGCGGTGTTGTTGCAGGCCGGCTCCCCCCGACGTCTCGCGGCGCGGTTGCGGCGCGGTGGGACGAGCCCCGGATCTCCGAGGGTGGTCCGGATGCGGGCGGGGGAAGGAGCGCCCATCGTCCTGATCCACGGGATCCGGGGGTTGGCGGAGACCTTCCGGAGGCTGGCCGAGTGCCTCCCGGAGGGACGCGAGGTCCTCGCGCTGGAGGCCCCGGACGTCGACGCCGACTCCGACTCCGACGACCCGACCCTCGCCGAGCTGGCCGATCTCTACAACGGCGCCCTCGGCGAACAGGGTCCGGGGATCCACCTCGCCGGATTCTCGTTCGGTGGCGCGCTCGCGTGGGAGATGGCGAGGCGGGCGGAGGGGAGTGGCCTCCGGGCCCTCTCGGTCGTCGTCCTGGACCATGCGGCGCGCGACGGCACCGCGCGGCGCTCCCTCGGAGCCTGGGGCCGTGCGCTGGCCATCCTGGGGCCAGCCGCGGCCGAGGTCGCGGTCCGGAGGATCGCCGGTCGGCGGCAGGTCGGCGACTGGCCGGAGTCGGTGCGGCGGCGCGCCGAGCGCCATCTGCGCATCCTCGCCGGCTACCACCCGGGCCGGTGGTCCGGGCCGCTGACGGTGATCCGCAGCCGGTGGCAGCCGCCACTGCGGCCGTTCCACCACGATCTCGGCTGGGGGCGCTGGTCCGACGGGCCCGTCGTGGTCCGCGTCTCTCCCGGAGGTCATTCGGCCCTTCTGCGCGAGCCCGTCGTCGCCCGCGTGGCGGGCTGGCTGCAGCGGGCTCTCGCGGGGGCCGAGGAACGCTGATCGTCCCAGCCTTCCGGGCAGGTTATCCCTCGGGGTTGCATCGCTTTCGGTGGCTGCCCTATACTCGACCGGCTTTCGAGAGTTCCAGGGAGTCGTTTCCGTTCGCCGGGGGCTTGCGTCTTCCCTCCGGTGGGAGACCCTCAGGTACACCGAACAAGGAAAGGAAGGACCCGAGGTATGAGAAGAGTCATCTTGCTTGCTGGCCTCGCCCTCGTCCTGGTGCCCGCCGTCTTCGCGGGGCCGGGACCGATGACCGTGGGTGAGGAGATTTTCGAGGTCCACGAGACCTCGCACCCCTACGCCGGAGCCGTCGGACAGGTCGCGCAGCAGGTGCGCACCTGGCAGATCAGTTATCCCGGTGCCACCTACATCGCGCCCTACTTCTCGGAGTTCGCGCTCGCCGACGGCGACTACCTCGTCCTGCGCGCGCCGGACGAGAGCCGCAGCTTCCGCTACGAGGGCCTGGGAAAGAACGGCCTGGGTCGCGACGGCGGCTTCTGGGGGGTGCACATCCCCGGGGACCGCGCGATCCTCGAGCTCTACAGCCGGCACGACCGGGGCGACTACGGCTTCAAGATCGACCGGTTCGCTCGCGGTTTCCGCGACGAGGAGATGGGTGTCGGGCGCCAGCCCGAGTCTCTCTGCGGCGCGGATGACTCGCAGAATGCCAAGTGCTACACCGGCACGCCCGAGTACAACGAGGCGAGGGCCGTGGCCCGTCTGCTGATCTCCGGTTCCAGCGCCTGCACGGGCTGGCTGGTCGGCGACGAGGGGCACCTGATCACCAACAACCACTGCATCAGCAGCCAGAGCGGCGCCGGCAACACCGATTACGAGTTCATGGCCGAGGGCTCCGACTGCTCTTCGAACTGCAACAACTGGTGGGCGTGCCCGGGTACCGTCGAAGCGACGACGGCGACGTTCGTCACCACCGACTCGAACCTGGACTACACGCTCGTGAAGCTCCCGACCGACGTGAGCGGCACCTACGGCTTCATGCAGCTCCGGGAGTCGGGGCCCGTGATGGGCGAGCAGATTTACATTCCGCAGCACCCGGCGGGCTGGGGCAAGCACCTGGCGATCGACTCGAGCCACCCGATGAACCCGTCCGGCAAGGGCGAGGTCGACAGCCTCTCCGAGCCGGTCTGCCAGGGCGGCAGCCAGCAGGAGGTGGGGTACTACCTCGATACCCAGGGCGGCTCCTCCGGCTCCCCGGTTCTGGCCAACTCCGACCTTTGCGTCGTGGCCCTGCATCACTGCCGCGGCAACATCGCCTGCACCTCGCAGGGCGGCGACCCCAACCGGGGCGTGCCGATCCAGGCGGTCATCAGCGACCTCGGGAGCGATTTGCCGAACAACGCGCTCTGCGACTGCCAGGCCGATGAGCCGGACGGCGAGGTGACCTGCGACGACGGCATCGACAACGATTGCGACGGCCTGATCGACGACGCGGATCCGGACTGTGGCGGCTGCCAGATGGGCGTCAAGCTCGATCGTGACAGCTACCGCCCCGGGGACGCGATGTTCTATCGCGTGGGCCTGATCCACAACCGCCTCGAGACCGTGGAGACGACGTTCAAGATGTGGGTCGAGGACGCGGCCGGCAACCTGATCGTGTCGTCGCGCTCCGCGCCGATGATCTTCGAGTTCGGCGACCGGGAGGGCCTCCAGGGCATGCTCCCGATCCCGGGTCATCAGGCTCCCGGCGAGTACAAGTTCTTCGTCGCGATCGAGGACATGCTGCAGGGTGTCGCGGTCCGCGAGAGGAGCTTCACCGTCACCGAGTAGCTTCGGCCGCTCGACGACCCGTCCGATCCGGCGCTCCGGGGCTTGCCCCCGGGGCGCCGTTTCCTTTTTCCAGCGTCGGCCCGGGTTCTTCGGGTCGTTGTTCGCGGGATAGGATCGACAGCCGTCCGACCCCCGGGGTCGGAAGATCCCCTGGAACAGGAGTCTCAAGATGAACCGTCTCGCTATTGCCCTGTCGGCCGCCGTCGTGGCGACCCTCCCGATCCTGGGTGCCTGCGCACCCCCTTCGACCGAGGAGCCGAAGACCACGATGGACACCGCCGCCGAGGAGTTCGTACGCCTGGCCCTGTCCCTGGGCCAACACGACGCCGACTACGTGGACGCCTACCTCGGCCCCCAGGAGTGGCGTGACCAAGCCGCGGAGGAGGGGCTCGGGCTCGAGGCGATCGCAGAGCGGGCGGCCGACCTGATGGGGCGGATCGGCGAGCTCCGGGCGCCCGGCGGAGCCGACTCCATGGACGCGCTGCGGCTCCGACACCTGGCGGCGACGGTGGCCTCGCTGCAGACCCGGGTGGCGATCCTGCGCGGCGAGAAGATGTCGTTCGACGACGAGTCCCGCGCCCTCTACGACGCGGTCGCCCCGCATCTCACGGCCGAGCATTTCGAGGACGTCCTGACCCGCCTGGACGAGGCCCTGCCGGGGGAGGGCTCGATCATCGAACGCTGGGAGGCCTTCCGCTCGGAGTTCGTGATCCCGCCGGAGAGGCTCGATGCCGTCTTCGGCGCGGCGGTCGAGGCCTGCCGCGAGCGGACCGCCCGCCACCTGGAGCTGCCGGAGGGGGAGAGCTTCCGGGTCGAGTACGTCACAGACAAGTCGTGGAGCGGCTACAACTGGTACCAGGGCGACTTCCAGAGTCTGATTCAGGTCAACACCGATCTACCGATCTATATCGATCGAGCGGTCGATCTCGCCTGCCACGAGGGTTATCCCGGACACCACGTCTACAACCTCCTCATCGAGCGCGACCTGTTGCGCGGCC
>CAJQNK010000086.1 GCA_905479655.1 uncultured bacterium
TCGGAAGGCGCACCTCGACCGGGAACGAGGCCCCCAAGATCGCCTCGCTCAGCCTCCACCGGTTCACCCACCGCGTCAGGGATCCGGACCGCGGGCTCGTTCGACGACCCTCCCCCGCCGGAAGGGCATCGATCGCGGGAACGAGTGGGCCGGGAAGTTCGGCCTGCGGCCGGCGAGGAGGTCCGCAGCGGCCGTCCGATAGTCGTCCACGAATCGCGGCTCGACGTGCCGCGGGCTCGACGTGCCAACCACCTCGGAAGCCTGCGATCTCGACGCCCGGAAGCGACAGGTCCTCACTCATTCCGATCTTCGCCGTCCTCCGCCCGCCCTGTCCTCGTGGATTTCCCGGTACTCGGAGTACGGCGTCCGAAAGCGGCCAAGGCTCCGTCTCCCTCTCGGGCGCGGGCGTGCCGGGAACCGTCCGGCGGCCCTTCCTGTAACCTCGCCACAACCCGGCCGTGGATCGACTGACATGCGCCCCCGAAACATCGCCGCCTTCGTCCTCATCCTGCTCTCTTTCGGCGTCCTCGTCCCGGGCCTCACGAAGGACCTGATGACGCTGACGGCGTTCGTCGAGTTCGCGGGGCAGCGCAACGAACTGTTCAGCATGACGCGGTCGATCCTGCGGACGGTCAAGGACCTGCACGAGTCCGGGAACGACTTCGTCGCCGGGCTGATCCTGTTGTTCTCGGTCGTGGTCCCCTTCGGCAAGGGGGTCCTGCTCCTGGTCGTCCTGGCGCTGCGGCACTCGCCGCTCAGGGTCAAGATCTTCCGGTTCGTCGGCGCGATCTCCAAGTGGTCGATGGCCGACGTCTTTCTCGTCGGGGTCTATGTGGCCTACCTGTCCGCCAACGCCAACGACAACCTCGAAGCCACGCTCGGAGTCGGGTTCTACTACTTCGCCGCCTACTGCCTGATCTCGATCGCCTCGCACCAGTTCATGACGGTCTCGAAGGCGGAGCCGGCCGAGGGCGACTCCGGTCGAGCATGAGGTGCCAACCGCTTCGGAAAGGGCCGGCGTGGCATTCCATAGAGGGATATGGACGCGAAACGGGTTCGCCTTCGCTCTCGATGGGCTCGGTCGGCTCGACGAGGCAGATCAGCGCTCCCGAACTCCGACACGAAACCCGCGCCTCGCGACCGGGTAGTTTCTACCTACCTCGCAGTCTCGCTCCAGGTAACAAATCCGCTTTCGTCATCCGTGGTCAGGGCCTAGCATGATGGGAGGCTGTGAAGCTGGCCGGTTCACTGGGAGCCCCGTGGCGGAGGTCAGGCGCGTGTGAGAGTGCGCAATCTTCTTCGGACTTGCGGCCAGAAGTCACAGTCGATTCGGTGAGTCGACGAGGATTCTCTCCGCTGCGAGAACGAGCCCCTGGTGCTTGTGCTCCAGGACGGCAAGAAGGTAGGACGACTTCCGTGGTGACGGGCAGGGTCTCGATGTCGACGTTGCCTGATCCGGCTCGGTAATAGACGACGCCCAGAAAGCGAGAGGACACTCATGATTCGCAAGACGCTCGGCATCGCCCCGTTGATCAGTCTCGCAGTGTTGCTGACAGCGCTTCCCGTAGCTGCCGCGGACCCGGACCTCCAGGGCGGCGCCCACGGCACCATGACCGGCCGGGCCATGTCCAACCAGGAGTGGTGGCCGAATCGGCTCAATCTCGAGATCCTGCGCCAGAACTCGCAGTTGAGTGACCCCCTGGATGCATCCTTCGACTACGCCGCCGAGTTCGCGAAGCTCGACCTCGCCGTGCTGAAGAAGGACATCACCGAGGTCATGACGACATCACAGGAATGGTGGCCCGCCGACTGGGGCCACTACGGCCCGTTCTTCATCCGTATGGCGTGGCACAGCGCCGGCACCTACCGCGTGACCGACGGCCGCGGCGGCTCGTCCGACGGCGAGCAGCGCTTCGCCCCGCTCAACTCCTGGCCCGACAACGCCAACCTCGACAAGGCCCGGCGCCTCTTGTGGCCGGTCAAGAAGAAGTACGGTCAGCAGATCTCGTGGGCCGACCTCATGGTTCTCGCCGGCAACTGCGCGCTCGAGTCAGCGGGGCTCGAGACCTTCGGCTTCGGCGGCGGTCGTGAGGACGTGTGGGAGCCACAGAAGGACATCTACTGGGGTCCCGAGGGGCAGTGGCTGGCCGACGCCCGCTACTCGGGCGACCGCGATCTCGCCAACCCGCTGGCCGCCGTGCAGATGGGCCTCATCTACGTGAATCCCGAGGGCCCCAACGGCGAGCCCGATCCGCTGGCCGCCGCCAAGGACATCCGCACCACCTTCGGCCGCATGGCCATGAACGACGAGGAGACCGTCGCCCTGATCGCCGGCGGCCACACCCTCGGCAAGGTCCACGGTGCCGGCCCGGCCAGCCATGTCGGACCCGAGCCTGAGGCTGCACCGCTCGAGGAGCAGGGCCTGGGCTGGAAGAGCGACTACAAGAGCGGCAAGGGCGCCGACACGATCACCAGCGGCCTCGAGGGGGCCTGGACGCCCACGCCGATCAAGTGGTCGAACGCCTACCTCAACGGCCTGCTGGCGAACGAATGGGAGCTGACCAAGAGCCCGGCCGGGGCCCACCAATGGACGCCGAAGGACGCTCCCGCGAGCGTTCCGGACGCGCACATCGAGGGCCAGAGGAACAAGATCATCATGCTCACCACCGACATCGCGCTCATCGAGGATCCGATCTACCGGGAGATCTCCGAGCGCTTCGCCAAGGACGCGGACGCCTTCGACGACGCGTTCGCCCGCGCATGGTACAAGCTGACCCACCGTGACATGGGTCCGCACGCCCGTCTGCTCGGTGCTGAGGTGGCTCCGGTGCAGCTGTGGCAGGATCCCGTTCCGGCCCTGGACCACGAGCTGATCGACGACAGGGACATCACGAGCCTCAAGCGCAAGATCCTCGACTCGGGTCTGACCGTCTCGCAGCTCGTCTCGACCGCCTGGGCGTCGGCCTCGACCTACCGTGACAGCGACAAGCGCGGCGGCGCCAACGGCGCGCGTCTGCGCCTCGCGCCGCAGAAGGACTGGGACGTCAACGAGCCCGCGGAGCTCACGAAGGTGCTCGCCGAGCTCGAGAAGGTGCAGAGGGAGTTCAACGGATCGCTGAAGGGCGGCAAGAAGGTTTCGATGGCGGACACGATCGTCCTCGGCGGCTGCGCCGCGGTGGAAGCGGCGGCAAAGAAGGCCGGCCACGACGTGACCGTCCCCTTCACGCCAGGCCGCACCGACGCCACGGCGGAGATGACCGACGCGGCCTCCATCGAATTCCTGCGTCCGATGACCGACGGCTTCCGCAACTACGTCGGCGAGGAGCACTTCCGCCGGCCGGAGGTCGAACTCGTCGACCGCGCGAACCAGCTCACCCTCACCGCGCCCGAGATGACCGTTCTGGTGGGCGGTCTGCGTGTGCTGGGCGCCAACCACGGCGATTCTCAGCTCGGCGTCTTCACCGACGAGATCGGATCCCTGACTACCGACTACTTCGTGAACCTGCTCGACATGAGCACCGAGTGGAAGAAGTCCGACGAGGGCGAGTACCTCTACGTGGGCCACGACCGTGGATCGGGCAAGCCGAAGTGGACCGCCTCGGCGGTCGACCTGATCTTCGGTTCGAACTCGGAGCTCCGAGCTCTGGCCGAGGTCTACGCGAGCGACGACGCACAGCTGAAGTTCGTCGAGGACTTCGTGGCGGCGTGGGACAAGGTCATGAGCCTGGATCGCTTCGAGCTCGACCTCGTGGCTCGGGCCGACTGAGCGAGTGAGAGGTGGAGGGTCGAGGTGCGGCATCGACGTGCCATGCGCCTCGGAAGAAGGGAGCGGCAGCGACCACCAGGCGCCGCCTCGTCCGAGGCCGAGAGGGCACCTCGGGACAGCACCTCGGGAGGCCCTACTCGCGCAGGAACTCGGCGACCTCCCTCAGCCGGTACTCGGGGGAGGCCTGGAAGGCCTGGCGCAGGATCGGGAGGTGGCCGGCGCCGATTACGACGAGCACCCGGTCATCGGGCACCGTGGTGATGGCGCGGATCCTCGAGAAGATCCGCAGGTTGCGGTTGAACCACCAGCCGGTCAGGTAGTCGGCCGCGGGAAACCGGTTGCCGCAGGTTCGGTCCATGCCCAGGAGGTAGCGCCCGTCCACGGCTCCTCATGCTCGATATCGACTCGCGATGATCAGGGACCCCACCTTGACGCGGCCCACCGACTCATAGAAGGCGCCTCGGAAGAAGGAGGGTTCGCGGGCCGTCCGCGCCGTCGGGCTCAGCGCTTTCCGGCCGCCGACTCGGCCTGCCGCAGGTGCTGGACCCGGCCATAGTCGTAGAGGCCGACCTCGTCGAAGAGGACACGGTCTTCGTAATCGTCGAACCAGATGGCCTCCGGATTGCGGCCGACGATGCAGACCTTGCCGCGGTCGGGGGCGTCGAGGGCGTTGCGCAGGTTCTTGAAGATCAGCACGCCGTTCTCGGCCCCGGCCAGGCCGGGAATGGGCTCGTTGGTGACCGCGGCGACCTCGGTCTTCCCCTTGTAGTGGGTGATCGACAACCGAGCGTGGGTCTCGACGCCCGAGAGGCCCTTCTGCGACTCGTTGAGGAGGGCCCACGCGGTCTCGATCGGGACGTTGAAGGCCCGGTAGGCGACGATGTCCCGGCCGCAGAAGAAGTAGTGGTTGCCCACGCCGACCCGGTACAGCTCCCGCTGCATGATGCGGAGGGCGTCGGAGTCGTCGTTGATCCCCCGGATGATGGGCGCCTGGTTCTCGACGTGCAGCCAGCCCCTCGAGACGACGCCGTCGATCGCCCGCCGGGCTGCCGGGTTCCACGCCAGGAATCCGTCGGCCCGGGTCTCGTAGTCGCCGGCCTCGTCCTTCACCAGGAACTCGTCCGGATGGTTGAAGTGGATCATGAGGCGGAAAGCGACCTCGGGGTAGGTCTCGTGGAAGGCGTCGATCATCGCCAGAAACGCGTCGTCGAAGCGCTGCGGGTAGAACGCCATGTCCTTGGTCCCCAGGCGGATCGACTCGATGCCCGCCTCGGCGAGCGCCGCGAACCAGGCAGCGAGCTTGCCGTTGGGCAGCATCATCGGGTCGCCGCCCGAGAGCAGGATCTCCCGCAGCTTCTCGCGCCCCGTCTCCGGGTGCCGGCCGCCGTTCTCCTCCACCGTCCGGTTGTGCGCCCGGACGTACTCCACGACCTCGGGGATCCGGGCCAGTCCCTTCTTGGCCACCGTTCCATCCTGTCGCTCGATCTCCTTGCGCGCGATCAGCTCCTCGCGATAACAGAACCGGCAGTGCGCCGAGCAGGTCGAGACGACGTACATGAGCCCCATCTCGTACTTGTGCAGCAACCCCTCGACCGGGCTGAAGTCCATCTGGTAGCCCGGGTCCTCGGAGCCCGCGAGGCTCAGGGTCTCATCGGGGCTGGCCTTGACGAGCCGCTGCAACGGCACGCTGCGCTTGGCCATCTCGAAGTAGTGCCGCGTCATCTTCACCGGCATCCGCGTCTCGACGTCGCGCTCGGTCCCGCGCAGGCTCACCAGCTCGGCGATCTCGTCGCTCGAGTAGAAGCCCCTCATGTCCTCGGGCCCCCGCTCCTCGATGAAGGGCTTCAGGCCGTTGATGATCTCGCGGTCGTACCTGGGGTTCTCGACCCGGTCGAGAAAGGCCTGCTCCCTGCGGGTGGGGACGTACCTGGTGGGTTGACTCACTTCCGACCTCCCCTCTTCGGATCGCTGGCTCGGGAAAACGTAGGCCTCGCGGCGGCGCCAGGCTCCGGTCCGGACGAGCCCCCGAGTGCCGGGACCTGCACCGCTCGTCGTAGAGATTAGCAGCCTAACCTGCCCTTCTCACCAACTGTCTACTGCGAGGCCGTATGTACCTGAATCTGCGGCGTTACGCTCCGCTCGGGCTCCTCGACGTACCGACAGTACGACTGCGTCGCCCTCGGTCGCAAGCCTTGCATCTCCAAGCACCTACGGCCTCTCGCTACGACAACCGGTGAGAAGGCCAGGCTAAAGGGGGTCCGTGGCCCCTCACGAGGTGCGGCTCGAGGCCGAGCGACGGCCGTCGCGAAGCTGGAGAAGCGGCGACCGCCGGTGGCCGACGATGATACCCTCGCGTTGACAACCGAAACCGCTGCTCGCTGTCGCGGCTGTCCCCGGTTCCGTCGCGGGCAGGGTCGAGAGGCGAGCGTAGGAGAGAATCGTGAAGGTCTCGCTGCTCAAGGCCCCCATCGGCGGCATTCTGGGGCTCGAGATGATCACTTTCGTCGAGCCGCTCGGGTTGGAGTGCGTCGCCGGCGCGCTCGAGGCCGAGGGCCACGAGTGCCAGATCGTCGACCTGCGGATCGACGGCATGGAGCGGGGCCTGGCGAGCGCGGCGGCGTTCGAGCCGGAGATCACCGGCATCCAGTGCAGCTTCACCACCGAACGTCGGCGAGCGCTCGAGGTCGTCGAGGGCGTGCGCCGCTCGATGCCCGACACCCGCGTGGTGGTGGGCGGGCACGACGCGTCCCGCGACCCGACCTGGTTCTGCCGTCCCGGCATCGACGCGGTGGTCGTGGGCGACGGCGAGGAAGTGATGCCCGGCCTGGTGCGCGCGGCCGAGCGCGGCGACGACCTGCGACGGGTTCCCGGCCTGGTGCTGCCGCGTGCCTCGGGTCCGGTCGACACCGGACCGGCACCCGCCCGCCGCGACCTCGACGAGCTCCCCCTGCCGGCCCGCCACCGGATCGGCCGGTACGCGCCGCACTACTACATCAACTTCCGCCGGCCGCTGGCCCTCCTGGAGACGGCCCGCGGCTGCCCCTTCCGCTGCAACTTCTGCTCGGTGTGGAAGTTCCACGAGAGCACCGTCCGCGAGAAGTCGCCGGAGCGGGTGGTCGAAGAGCTGGCCGCCATCGAGGCGCCCAACGTCTTCGTCACCGACGACATCTTCTGGATGAACGTCAAGCGCGGCCACGCGCTGGCCGACGCGCTGGTGGCCTCGGGGATCCGCAAGCACTACACGGTGCAGACCCGCACCGACATCATCACCCGCTTCCCGGAGCTGGTGGCACGCTGGCGCGACTGCGGCGAGCTGTCGGTGTTCCTCGGGCTCGAGTCGATCGACGACGCGGGCCTCGAGGCGGTGAACAAGAGCAACCAGGCGGTCAACAACGAGCGCGCGCTCGAGATCCTCGCCGACCTGGGGGTCGGCTACACCCCGAACTTCATCGTCGACCCCGGCTGGGGCCACGAGCAGTTCGACGCGCTCAAGCGCTGGATCGAGCGGACCGGCGCCTACAACAGCGGCTTCTCGGTTCTCACGCCGCTACCCGGCACGGACCTCTGGGACTCCGTGTCCGAGGAGATCGACACCGAGGACTGGGAGCTGTTCGACATCACCCATGCCGTGCTGCCGACACGCCTGCCGCTGCCGGAGTTCTACCGCGAGCTCGCGGGCCTGTGGCGGCACACGCTCGAGGTGCGGTACCGCCTCCGGGGTCGCCTGCGCACCCACCTGAAGCTCCTCGCGGCCCTCGCTCTCGGCCGGGTCAGCGTGACGGCACTACGCAAGGGCATGCGCATGGGCAGCGTTCTCGGCCACCCCGAGACCTTTCTCGAGGCCCACCAGCGGAGCTCGGAGGCGGTGGCGCGGGCGCTCGAGCCGCCGGTGACCTGAGGCCCCCACCACGGTCGCTCAGGGCATGGGCACGCCGGACAACGGACAGTCGAAGCGCTTGGCACCCCCTCTTCTTGCCCGCGCCTCGAGGTCGGCGGCCGCCTCCTCCCCCCGACCCAGCTCCCGGGCGCGCTCAAGGATGAACCGGCGTTGGATCCGCAGCGCCTCCTCCTCGTCCACCACCTGGCCCACGCCGACGCAGGCGGAGAGCAGGTCGGGCCGCCTCCGGGCGAAGAGCATCCCGAGGTGGCTGCCGAAGGAGTGCCCCACCAGGACCAGTCGTTCCTGGCCGAAGCGGGCCAGGAGGCAGCAACCCCTCGACCGGGCTGAAGTCCATCTTGTAGCCCGGGTCCTCGGAGCCCGCGAAGCGCAGGGCCGTCGCCGGGATCGGTGGGAGGCTCGAGGGAGTCGGGACGAACCGGTGATGGAGTACGCCGAGTACCCCTGCGCCGACGAGCTGTGCCCCTGGATCGCGGCTCACTGGAGGTTTCGCGTGGAGCCGGGAGCGGGGCGGTTGGAGCACCGGGTGCCGCTCACCGGCGGCTCGATGGTCTCGCTGGCCCCGGGCGGCCCGGCGATGGTCACGGGGCCGCGGACCGCGCCTCTGGTGACGGAGGTGGGCGGCGGGGACGAGTTCTGGGGTACCCACTTCTGGCCCTGGGCGACGACCGCGTTTCTCGCTCCGGCCGAGGAACTGCGGGAGGTGGAGGTGCCGTTGCGCGAGCTGGGTCATGCGGCGGTCGCGGAGCGGCTGGGTCCTGCGAGGCTCGGGCCGGCGGAGGCGGTCGCCGCCCTCGACGCGGCCTGGAGCTTCCACGCCCGGGGCCGCGACGTGCCGGACGAGGTCGTGGCACGGGGCGCGGTGGCGATTCTCGCCTCGGGCGGACGGCGCCCCATCCGGGAGATCGCCGCCGGGGTCGGGCTCTCGCCGCGACAGTTCCGGCGACGGTTCCGCGCCGCGGTCGGGCTCGGGCCGAAGGAGCTGTCGCGGATCCAGCGCATCCGGGCGACGGCGATCGGGGTGGTCCGGCGGGCGGATCGCGAGTGGGTCGACCATGCCCTGACCCACGGATTCTCCGACCAGGCCCATCTCGTCC